>NZ_CP053836.1:317068-634136 GCF_013201825.1 Halarcobacter ebronensis | reverse complement strand
AACATATTGACCTGTTGCAGCATCAAAACCAAAGTTATCATTATCAGATTTTTCTACTTCATTTACTACAACACCTGCATCAAATCCAGCATTTATAGCAATTTGTTTCATAGGCGCTTTAATAGCTCTTAATACAATATGTGCACCAATCTCTTCATCACCTTCTAAATCTAATTTAACTTTAGATGCAGCTCTAATTAGTGCAGCACCTCCACCAATTACAATACCCTCTTCAACAGCAGCTCTTGTTGCAGATAATGCATCATCAACTCTATCTTTTTTCTCTTTCATTTCAGTCTCTGTTGCAGCTCCAACTTTAATAACAGCAACACCACCAGAAAGTTTTGCAAGTCTCTCTTGAAGTTTCTCTCTATCATAATCACTTGTAGTATTTGCAATCTCTGCTTTAATTTGATTTACTCTTCCTGCTACTGCTTCAGATGTACCACTTCCATCAACGATAGTTGTATTATCTTTATCAATAACAATTTTAGATGCAGTTCCTAAAACTTCAGTTCCACAAGACTCAAGTTTCATTCCCATCTCTTCAGATACAACTGTACCATTTGTTAATACTGCAATATCTTGTAACATTGCTTTTCTTCTATCCCCAAATCCAGGAGCTTTAACAGCCGCAATATTTAATGAACCTCTTAATCTATTTACAACTAAAGTTGCAAGTGCTTCACCATCTACATCCTCAGCAACAATTAATAAAGGTCTTCCAGATTGATTTACAGCTTCTAAAATTGGTAACATCTCTTTTAAGTTAGAGATTTTTTTCTCATAAAGTAAAATAAATGGATTATCAAGCTCTGCAATCATTTTTTCAGAGTTTGTTACAAAGTATGGTGATAGGTAACCTCTATCAAACTGCATACCTTCAACAACTTCTAATTCATCAGAAATACCTTTTGCTTCCTCAACAGTAATTACACCATCTTTTCCTACTTTATCCATAGCTTCAGCAATCATAGAACCAATTGCACTATCTGCATTTGCAGAGATTGTAGCAACTTGTTCAATCTCTTTTTTCTCTGCAACAACTTTTGATAATGTTTTTAAATTAGCTAAAATTGCTTCGCAAGCTTTATCCATACCTCTTTTAAGACTAATTGGATTTGCTCCAGCAGTTACATTTCTTAGACCCTCTTTATAAATTGAGTGAGCAAGTACTGTTGCAGTTGTAGTACCATCTCCTGCTTGATCAGCAGTTTTTGAAGCAACCTCTTTTACAAGTTGCGCTCCCATATTTTCTAAAGTATCTGCAAGTTCAATCTCTCTTGCAACAGAAACACCATCTTTTGTAATAGTTGGTGCACCAAAAGATTTTTGAAGAAGTACATTTCTTCCTCTAGGACCCATTGTAACTTTTACAGCATCAGCTAACTTTTCAACACCTGCGTATAATTTATTTCTTGCACTATCACTAAATTTAATCTCTTTTGCCATTACATAACTCCTATAATATTTTCAATATCAAGCACTAAATAATCTTCACCATCTAATGTAAACTCAGTCCCTCTGTATTGTTCAAATACAATTGTATCACCCTCTTTAAGTTCTTTTACTTCAGAACCAACTGCCTTAACAACAGCTGTGTTAGGTTTCTCTTTTGCTGAATCAACTAAGATGATTCCACTTGCAGTTTTTTGTTCAACTTCAGTTCTTTTTACAAGAACTCTTTTACCTAATGGTTTAAAATTCATTATATTTCTCCTATAAATTTTTATATTTTATTTTTTAGCACTCAAAATTTCTGAGTGCCAAATTATAAAAAATTTTTGATTAATTGTCAAGTAGTATGAGTACATTTGACTAAAGTTTTCTAAAATTAATTCTTGTGTCTATAAATATATTTCAAAAGAAGGTCATTTAAAGAGTCTTTTAATGTTAAATCAAAGCTATTTAGTTCATCTTCACACTTTTTTGCTAAGGTATTTGCACTATTAATTGCCCCATCTAAGCCTAAAAGATTTACAAAAGAGTTTTTTGCCCCATCGTGTTGGGTAGTTTTTCCTGCTTGCTCTTCACTTTGTGTCTCATCAATAATATCATCTTGAATTTGAAACAGAAGTCCTATATCAATTCCAAAATTATACAATCTATTTTGTGTATCCAAATCATATTGGGCAACAATTGCACCCATTTTAAGACTTGCTGCAATTAGTTTTGCTGTTTTGTGAATATGTAAAAACTCCAATTGATTTAGTTCAAGCTTTTGGTTTTCAAAATAACAATCAATTGCTTGCCCTATAATCATTCCATCAATTCCGCCATTACTTCCCAAAGCTTTGATTAACTCTACTTTAATATCATTGTGAAGTGGTGCATTTGCTATTTGATTAAAAGCCTCACTATTAAGAGCATCTCCAACTAAAATTGCTGTTACTTCATCATATTTTTTATGTAAAGTTTTAAACCCTCTTCTTAAATCTGCATTATCCATTGCTGGTAAATCATCATGGATTAAAGAGTAAGTATGAAGCATCTCTAAACCTAAAGCGACAGGAAAAGCATTTTCGATAAGCAGAGGTTTTTTTGATTTAACAACAGATAGTAAAAGCATAGGTCTAAATCTTTTACCTCCAGCTTTTAACATATCTCCTAAAGCTTCTTCAAAATATGGATGAAATGATTTTGATAATGGAAGATTATCAAGAAGATAATCTTCAAAACTTTTTAAAAGTTCTTTCATATTCTACTTTTGACCAAAAGAGTTAAAGCCATTAAACATACTCATGGCCATCATTTTTTTATTGTCATCAGATTGTTTAATCACATCATTAAGTGCAGATATTAAAAGAATTTGTAGAGAGTCTTTATCTTCTAAAAGTGAATCATCAATTTTTAAATCAATTACTTCTGAGTTTCCATTAATAGAGATTTCAACCATTCCTCCACCAGCTTTTGCAGTGAAGATTTTTGAGGCATTTTCCTCTTTGGCTTTATCAGCCATACCTTGAACTTGCCCCATAATTTCGTTTAGATTAATCTTACTTAAATCAATACCATCAAACATGATCACTTCCCACAAGTTCATTTGTTACTGATACGATATCATTCTTTTCATCTACAATAACAACAGTAGGAGAGTAATTTTTTAATTCTTCTTCATTATATGAAGCATAAGAGATAACAATAATTTTATCCCCTATTTCAACTTTTCTAGCAGCTGCGCCATTTAGGCACATATCTCTTTCCCCTGCTTTGCCTTTTATTACATAAGTTGCAAATCTCTCACCGTTATTTATATTTACTATTTCTACTTTTTGTCCAACTCTTAATTTTGAAGCGTTCATCAACTCTTCATCAATTGTAATTGAACCAACATAGTTTAGATTTGCGTCAGTTACAGTTGCTCTATGAATTTTACTATAAAGCATATCAAATGTCATTAGATTTGTCCCTCTATTGAGCTAAATTTATAGGTTCTCCCCAAAATTGTTCTGGAATCAAATATTCTAAAACAGGATTACCACCTACTATATGTTCGTCCACAATTCTATCAATTTTTTCCTTAGATAATTGACAGTACATATGATGTCCAGGTTCAACTAACATAACTGGTCCCATTTGACATCTACCTAAACATGATGTCCTAATTGGTTGAACTGGCCCCATAAGACCTTTTTGCATCATTGATGTTGCTAAATGATTAAATAAGTCTCTACTATACTCCGTAACACATGAAGGTTTTGGCATTCCAGGAGGTGCACTTTGTTCACATTTAAAGATATAAAAAGTTGGTTGTGGAATTGCTGGCATATCCATATCTATTTCCTCTAAGATAATTTTTAAGGCAATTTTAACAAATCTTTTTTAAACTCATCTAAAAAAGATATTTTAATAAGATTTTAAAATCTTACGTTATATACTAAACCCCAAATTCATTTAAAAAGGCTACTTATGAGAAAAATTATTTTTATTTTTTTCACATTTGCGTTATTTCTAAACGCGGCAAATCCTATTGCAATATTTAAGACCACTCAAGGTGATATGACAATAGAGTTAAGACCAGACATTGCTCCAAAAGCAGTTGAAAACTTTGTAACTCATGCTAAAAATGGTTATTATAATGGTCAAATTTTCCACAGAGTAATTAAAAACTTTATGATTCAAGGTGGAGATCCAACAGGTACAGGAAGAGGTGGAGAATCAATTTGGGGGAAACCTTTTAAAGACGAATTTTCTGAAAATGTAGTATTTAGTAAACCAGGTATTTTAGCTATGGCAAATGCAGGAAGAGATACAAATGGAAGTCAATTTTTTATTACAACAGTTCCTACACCTTGGTTAAATGGAAGACATACAATTTTTGGATATTTAATAGATGGTATACAAACACTTAAAGCTATTGAAAACACTCCAACTTCAGGTCAATATAGAGGGGATAAACCTTTAACAGACCAAAAAATCATCTCAATAACTATCAAATAGATATTTGAAAGGGATTATTTCCCTCCAAATATCTTATTCATTAAAGTTTTATCTCCATAACTAAGAATTTCACGCTCAAGTTTTTCTACTTTTTTCGATTCATTTTTAGCTTTCTCTTTCCAATAAGCTAATTTTTGAGATACAGATTCCACAGTTCCTAAAACTTCAACTTTATCTTTTAAAGAGCTTATCTCTTTATCTAAATCATCAATTTTAACTTCATAATTTACTTTTTGTTGTTTTAACTCTTTTCCATGCTCTTCTTGGATGCTCTCTAATTTTAGCTCCAATTTTTTTATCTCAATTTTTAAATCAGTGTTATCTTTTGTAAGTAGCATAAGTTTTTTGCCAATTTCAGGTGATGCAGCACTCATATTTTTTGCTTGTTCAAGTTCACTTTTTATTCTTCTATTTTCTAAACTATATTTTTCAAGGGTATAAATGTAATTATCTTTTTGGTGTTTCTCTTTTTCCAACTCTTGAGAAAGAGACTCTATTTCATAATTTAATTTATTTATTTTTTGATGAAGTTCAGAGACACTCTCTTTACTCTTTTTAAATATTTCACTTTTATCTTTTATCAAAGAGGATTGAATATCTCTTCTTTTTATTGCTTTATCAGTTACATCTTTTTGAATAATCAATGCACCAATAACTTCTGCATCATCATCCAAAAGAGATACTGCTGTTGTATCAGCATAATAGTATGACCCATCTCTTTTTATATTTTTTAGCTCACCATTCCAGGTTTTATTATGGTAAACACAATCATACATTTTTTTATATATTGAAATATCATTTTCATTATATTTTATTGTACTTAGTTCTTGTCCAACAAGTTCACTATTTTCAAATCCAGTAATTTCACAAAAGGTATCATTAACAGAAGAGATAATCATCTTTTTGTCTGTACGAATAACCATATTGTTACTATAAATAATCTCTTTATATTTTTTTAGTTCTTTATTTTGTTGATTAATTAAAAAATCGTGGTAGATATTTCTAGCAATTGAGTCTAATGCAATCATTAACTCTTTTATATCTAAAGGTTTTATTATATATTCAGAGACTTTTAGTTTGATTGCCTCAGATAAAAATTCGTTATCTGAATAGGCAGTTGCAAATATTGCAGGAATATCCTTATCAAACTTTCTAATCTCTTTTAGCATCTCTATCCCTGTTAAAACAGGCATATTAATATCGGCAATTATAATATCAATATTATCTTGCTTCTCTTTGTATAAAGTAAGCCCTTCATTGCCATCTTTTGCAGTATAGATTTTATCAAAGAAATTGGAAAGAAGCGCTGCAAGATCTGCTCTTACAGTGTCATCATCCTCCACATATAAAACTCTTAGTCTTTTTAAAAGTTTTTTATCTATACTTATTGCCATAGGTTATTTAATTTCCATTTCTGTAATCAAATCTATAAATTTAATAAAATCAAATGGTTTTAATAAATAGTGATCAACACCTAACTCTTTTGCCTTATTTATATAATCAGACTCAGTATGTGCAGACATAATAATAATTGGTTTATTATAACCCTTTTTTCTCAACTCTTGAATCATTGTTAAACCATTCATTATTGGCATATTAATATCAGTAATAATAATATCAATATCACTATTTTCTTCGATAATATCTAAAGCCTCTTGACCATTTTTTGCTGATAAAAAATTTACATCAAGTTTTCTTAATGTATCTGTTATAATCTCTACAAGATCAACTTCATCTTCAACAAACAATAGTTTAAGTTTTTTTAATTTTTCAATTTTATGATGCATAGAATTTATCTTAACCTTTTAGTTCATCTTTATTTACAACAGACTCAATATCCATAACTACTAACATTTGGTTGTTTGCTAATCTTACAAAACCTTTTAAGTATTTTGATGGGATAGCTGACCCCATATCTGAAACTGGAGCTAGTGTTGATACATCAATTCTTTGTACATCATCAACTTTGTCTACAACAATTCCTATCATTCTGCTATCTTCAGTTATAACTGCAATAACAGCTGTACTCTCATTATAAACAACTTGTCCTGTTTTAAATCTAACTCTTATATCTAAAATAGGCACAACTTCACCTCTTAAATTGATTAAACCTTTAACCCATTTAGAAGTATTAGGCAATACTGTAATATTGTCCGGATAAGTTAATATCTCTCTAATTTTTGGCAACTCAATTGCATACTTCATTTTTCCAAGTTCAAATGTCATGAACTCGCTTGTATTCGCATAGTTAACTACTTCGTTACTTTCGTTTGTTATATTTGTTCCCATCTATTTTCCCTCTTCTTTATTCCATAGTTTGTAAACTTCCTGAATAGAAGTAATTTCTTCTTTAGAAGGTTTTCTTCTACAAGAAAGATAACCTTTAGAACCATCACAACTTTCAAACGGATATATTGTGGCAAAAACCCAATAATATCCTCCTGATTTAGTAGCATTTTTTACATATCCTGTCCAAACCTCTCCTTTTTGTATTGTATCCCACAAAGATTTAAATGCCTTCTTTGGCATATCTTTATGTCTTACTTTACTATGTGGTTGTCCTATCAATTCATCCAAGCTAAACTCTGCTATTTTACAAAAATCATCATTTGCAAATCTTATTATACCTTTTTCATCTGTCTCACTAACTAAGAATGCGTACTCATCTAAAACTGTCTCTTGTCCTACTGCCATACTTTACTCCTTAGTTAAATTTCTTACTTTTAGCATCATTTACTAACTCTTGAGCTATTGTTGCAACTTCATTTGCAATTTTTTTCACTTGATTCGCTTCATTTGCATTCTCTTGTGTTACTCTATCTAACATTGTTACGGCATGATTTATTTGTTCTATACCACTCATCTGTTCTTTTGATGCCGTACTTACATCTTCTATTATATGTATTGTTTCACTTATATGGGTATTTAACTCTTTATATCCATCTTTCATTTTATCAGAGATTATTTTACCATCATTAGCTTTTTGATTTGCATCTTCTACCAAGGCTTTTATCTCTTTTGCTGCTTGGGCACTTCTACTTGCAAGGTTTCTTACTTCTTGAGCTACAACTGCAAATCCTTTACCTGCTTCACCTGCCGTTGCTGCTTCTACTGCTGCATTTAAAGAAAGGATATTAGTTTGGAAGGCTATTTGATCAATAACATTAATAGCTTCATTAATAGCTGTTACTTTCTCATTTATCTCATCCATTGAGAGGGCTGTTTTAGAAGCCAAATCTTCACCTATTGTAACAGAGCTTCTTACTGTTTTACCTAGGTTTGCCATTTTTGATGCGTTTTCTGCGTTACTTCTTGTTATTGAGGTTATCTCTTCTACTGCTGCTGCTGTCTCTTCTAGGCTTGCTGCTTGATCATTCGCTTTTTTTGCCAAGTTTTCCATTGAGCTTGTCATTATATTAGAATTTTCCTCTAACACTTGTCCATTCTCTAGGTTTGTTCGGGCATTGTTACTTAGAGCATCTCCTAGTTTATTAACACTTTGCATAACCTCTAAGAGGTTCTCTTTTAGGTTTTGTGAAATTTTTACTTTATCTTTAAAATCATCATTTGCATAATGTCCAAGTGTTCTAACAAGTTCTCTCATATTATTTTCAGTAACATCAAGCATTTTATTAATTGTAGTTTTCATTGTCATAATCATAGGATTATCAGAATTTCCACGAATTCTACATTTATAAATACCTTGTTCAACTTTGTCCATTGTTAAAACAATTTCACCAATTACTTTCATATCCTCTTTATTTTTTTTATCAAAAACATCAGCTGCCTCATTTAACATAATTAACATCTGACCAATCTCGTCATTTGTATAAACTGCTGGTTTATGAAATGTATTTATTTTAAATGATACAAATTTTAAAAAATAAGCAAAATTATCTCTAAATTTTTTAATACCATTTGTTACAATTTTTTTGAATAAATACATCGTAATAAAAGTAAATACAATAGTTAATATAACCATTATTCCTAACATTATAAATATTATCTGAGATGAATCATCAAGTAATTCATTAAATTTCTTTATATCTTCACCTATTACATAAATCCCAACAACTCTGCCTTTTATATCTTTAATAGGAAAGCTTGTATAGAAATATTTTTTACCGCTAAAATATCCATCTTTGTTTAGTTTGTTGATATCTATTGTTGAAAGCTCATTAGCAAAATCTTTATTAGCCTCTTTTTGAGAGATAAAATAGTTACTTACTTGATCCTCTTTTGATAAAGCATTACCTCTTTTGAATTTTTCATCCATCAAAACCAAAAGGTATTCATTATCTTTTTTAAAATCTGCAACTATTGAATTAAAGCCTTGAATATACTCTATAGAACCCAAATACTCTTTTTCTAAATTAAAAATTGGAGCCAAACCTCTTAAAACAAGTCCTGCTCTTCCAACTTCAATTGCAGTTAAAGGTTTTTGTGTACTTTTAACTTCAACTATTGTTTCACGAAAAGAGCTTAAATCATCACCATATTTATCAGGTGCCCAAGCTCTAAGAAAAGATTTAATATTTTTATCATGAATATGTATTTTTACATTTTTTAATGATGTTCCATTTTTCATAGCACCATCTATTCCGTTTAAAGATAGTTTAGCGCTGTCCCTATCGTTGTTTTCTAAAGCTAAAATAATATCAGTATTTAAAGAGAGCGTAATTGCATTAGAAAGAGCAATATCCATTTTTGCTTTAATTCTCTCGTTGATTAAAAGTTGAAAATGATTTTTTGCATTGAGTTCAACATTTTTTTTAATATTTGAAAGCATAAAATAAGATACAAGTGCAGCTAATCCAATAATTAAAGCTCCTGCAAGTATAAGTTTAGCTCTAATTTTATTGGCTATTGATTCAGAATTCATACAGTACCTTTTTCCCAATTATTCGTTAATTTTATCTTTTATAAACTTAAATTACTATTGTTTTTTTATGTTTGTTACCCTACAGGAAACTAATGTTTTAGAGCTTTGTAGAGTAATTATGTCATCAATTTTCAACTCTTCTAATTTTGTTATTTTATTATCCATTGTAACTTGAGCATAGCCCTCTAAATTTTTTTTATCGGGATGATTGGATTTGTATGTTTCTTGTAAAACATTAAGAGAGTTTTGTTTCATTTGTAAAACATTTTTAATATAGATTTGAAAATTCTTTTTTAAAAGAGATATCTCTTCTTGAATATAGTTAAACTTTGACTTTAAAGAGTTTTGTTCAAAAAGCTTTGTTATATTCTCCAATTGAGTTTGCTTTTGTAAAAGTTGATTTTTTAATCTATTTTGAAAATCATTTGATAAAGTATCTATATAGATTCTATGTTCATTTATATCAGGCAGTGCTATCTCCATTGCATTTGATGGAGTTGCGGCTCTAATATCAGCTACAAAATCTGAGATTAAAAAATCTATTTCATGTCCAACAGCTGAAATAATTGGTTTTTGACACTCATAAATAGCAGTTGCAACTATCTCTTCATTAAAAGACCATAAGTCTTCAACACTTCCTCCACCTCGTCCCACAACAATTAAATCCACATCTAAAGTTTGAGCAAATTTAATAGAAGAGACAATATCAAATTTTGCTTCATCACCTTGAACTAAAGTAGGAATTAACACAAGTTCAATAAGAGGCCATCTATGACTTGCAACTTTTTTCATATCTTCAATGGCTGCGCCTGTTGGTGAAGTTACAAGTGCAATTTTTTTAGGATATTTAGGCAAAGTTTTTTTAATTTCTGGATTGAAATAACCTTTTGCATGAAGTTTTGCCTTTAGCTGCTCATAAGCCAAAGCTAAAGCCCCCTGCCCTGAAGGTTCAATTTTATTACATAAAAGTTGGTAACTGCCCCTTGGAGTATAAACTGTTATGGTTCCTGTAATTACAACTTTTAGTCCAACTTCCAGCTGAAACTTCAGATATTTTGTATTACCTTTAAACATAACACATGAAATTGTAGAGTTTTCATCTTTTATTGAAAAGTAAATATGCCCTGAGTTGTGGTAAGTTAAATTTGAGATCTCTCCTTCCACATACACATTTATAAAAGTTGTTTCAAGAAGGGATTTAATTTGAGTATTTAACGTTGAAACTGAGATTGGTGAATTCAATTTTCTAACCTTGAAGCTAGAAAATTATAGTTTTCTAGCAATTATCAAAGTTGAAATTTTCATAGAAAAATCTTTTGTATAGATTGGTTCAAGTCCCGCTTGTTTTAACTCTTTACAAAGGTTTTCTGTTGTTAAAAATTCATCAATTGAATTTGGTAAATAAATATATGCATCTTTATTTTTTGAGATGAGTCCACCTAATGTTGGTAAAATTTTATTCATATAAAAATCTGTTAAATGATCAAGAAGTGAAGATTTCTCTTTTTTTGTAAATTCAGAAATTACAACTAATCCACCTTTTTTTAGAACCCTTGAAAACTCATCAAAAGCCTCTTGCCTTTGTACAACATTTCTAATCCCATAAGAGATTGAGATAATATCTGCACTATTGTTATCCAGAGGCATTTGTGCTGCACCAGCTTCAATAAACTCAACTTCTGGAAGTTTCTTTTTAGCTACATCCATCATCCCAACACTTGGATCTACTCCAATAATATTTTTTAAATTTATTCCATTCTCTTTTGCAATTTTTTTCCAAAACTCTATCATATCACCTGTTCCACAAGCAACATCAACTATCTTTTCTATATCTTCTTTATTATAAAGTTCAAAAGCTTTATTACAAGCTTTATTTCTCCAAGATTTATCAATTCCTAGACTTAAAACTCTATTAGCTATATCATATGTTCCTGCTATCTCATTAAACATTGACACAATTTTTTCTTGTTTACCCATTCATTTTCCTACATTTTATAATAAATATTTGCCAACTAAAAGACCAGCTATAAAACCAATATTTAACATGATTATTAAAAAAAGAACTGAAATCTTTTTGTCTTTTTCTGGCAGTTGTTTTAATACTTTTTTTTGCTCTATTAATGAATCATCTAAAGAGCGTCTTGCATAGTCAATACTATCAAAAGAGTTTCTTAGACTAAGTTCTGCTAATTCAAGCCTTTCAACAATCTCTTTGGCTTGTTTAAATGTCATATCACTCATTTTTTAATATCTAACCACTTATCTAAATCATAAAAAATTTTATTTAAAGTATCCAAAACATAATCTTTTGCTTCTGTTTGAATTCTTCTAAAAAAGAGATATTTTCTAGCACTCTCAATGTCACCTAACTCTTTTGCTCTCATTGCTTTTGCTGCAAAGTCAGTATTATTATAAGCCATTTCCCAAACTGTACTTCCTAAATATCTGCTCATTGTAATAACTTTATCATTTTTTACAGGGAAGTATTTTGGTTCTTTTATAAAATCACAAATTACAGAGTTACTCTCTAAATATTTGTGTCCAAAAAAGTTAATAAACTGCTCTTCAATATACTCTTGATCCATTGAAATTGCTCTATTTAAAGCAAATAAAACATTATTGTCAAGATTGTTTTCAATTTTCTTAATTTTCTTTAGCGTTGCAATGGCATTTTTACCATCTAATTCACCATCACCTAAAGGAATAATCCATTTTACATTACCAAAAGAGCCAACTTTTTTAATCTCTTCAAGAACCAATGAAGAGGTTTTATTTCCACCAACATCAACAATAATTTCATGGTTATCGTCCATCAAAATAAGTTCATCTAGTTCTATTAGTTTATTTGTGCCTAACATTCTTTTGTCAACAATTTCAGTTCTTGTAAAAGATTTACTATCATTGTTCTCGTCATCAATTTCAATATATGTTACTTTTTTGCCATGTTTTTTATATAGATATGGCGCAATAACTTGCATAGCAACAGTGGATTTACCTACACCACCTTTAGTTTGTGGAATAATAATCATTCTTTTACCCTTGCTTTTAATCTATTACTTTTCATAAACTCAACAATCTTTCCATGAAATCTGCAATATAGTTTATTTAAAGATATTTCGTAACCGTAAAGTTCAAATATTTTATCTAAATTTTCATTAATTCCATATTCACACCAAGCTTGTAAATCCTCATAGGTTTCAAATTCAAAACCCATATATGAGACTAATTTTTGGGTATATTTATCCACTACCATAAACTCTTGATGACAGGCATAACAAAGTATTGCATCTGCTGTTTCAAAGCCTATTCCTTTTTGCTCTAAAAGCCACTCTCTATTTACACTTTGGCAAAAATTATCAAAAGAGCCAAACTCTTCTAAAATATTTTTTGCTAAAAGTTTTAATCTTTGAGATTTTTGATTTTTAAAACCACTTGGGGCAATAGCCTCAACTAAAACTGTGCTATTTACTTCAATAATAGCTTCGAAATTAAGTATGTTTAATTTTTTTAGATTTTCTAGAGATTTTTCTACATTTGTCCATTTGGTATTTTGAGTTAAAATAGCACCTATTAAAATTTCAAAATCACTACTGCTAGGCCACCAATAAGAAGGCTCTTCTTTCAAAAGATTTTGTTTTTTTAGAAACTCTAATAGCTCATAACTATTGCTTATCTCATTAGATAATTGCATCTGTTTTTATTATCTCATCTTTATTGCAATATTTTTTTAGTTTAAAGGCATTGCTTGCTTTTCCATTTTCTATATCTACAACCATCATTTGAAAAACTGCTTTACAACTGTTTGGAACTTCAAAATGTCCACCTATTCCTGTGGTTGCTTTTTGAATTGGAATTCTCTCATCCATTCCAATTACATTATCTCTACATCCTGTAAGCCCAATATCTGTTAAATAGGCTGTACCTTCACAAACTTCCAAATCATCTGTTCCAACATGGGTATGAGTTCCACAAATAGCACTTACTTCACCCTTTAACATCATAAAAATTACTCTTTTTTCACTTGTAGCTTCACCGTGAAAATCTATAAAAATATTTTTTACATTTTTCTCTTTTAGTTCATCAAGCAATTTTCTAGCTACATTAAAAGGATTTTCAACAATAGGCATACCAAACTGTCCCATAAGGTTTATAACAGCAAGTTTTTCATTATTTACATCAAAGAGTTTGCAACCAGAACCAACTAATCCTTCTGGATAATTGTGAGGTCTTAGGATATTGTTATTCTCTAAAAGTGCAAACATATCACTTTTTTTATCAAAAGAGTGATTCCCACCAGTTATTGCATCAATACCCATTTTTAAAAGTTCATTACAGTTTTTAACAGTAAGTCCAAAACCATGACTAGCATTCTCTGCGTTTGCTATTACAAAATCAATATTGTAATTTTTTCGGATTTTTTCAAGATTCTCTTTAATGATTTTTCTACCTGGACGTCCAACAATATCGCCTATAAATGCTATTCTCAAAGTTACCCTTATCTTTCTAAATTATGCAATTGTATCTAGTATAAGGTTAGTTTTCTCTTTTAGTTTATCTCTTGTAATCTTATTTCAAATACTGCACCACTGTCACTATTGTATGCTTTGATTACCCCTTTTTGTTCATCAATTATTTTTTTTGCAATATTTAATCCAACACCCATTCCACTATGTTCTTTAGTGCTCATAAAAGGTTCAAAAATATTTGGCAAAATAGTTTCATCTATCCCTTTTGCATTATCACAAAACCTTACAACTACTTCGCCATTTTCTCTAAATATATCAATTCTAAGCTCTCTTTTTTCATAATCTTCAATATTTTTTAGCTCATCCAAAGCATTGTTAATTATAATAATCCAAACTTGCTCAAGTCTTTGTTTTTGAACCTTTGCAAAGATTTCAAAATCATTTTTTCCAATATTCGTTAATTTAAACTCTTGGTTATTTAAATAGACTCTTGTTATTAGTTTTGAGACATTGTATGCCATACTTAAAGAGGTAATAAGAGTTGCAAAAATATTGGTTTTTTCTTTAACCTCTGAAGATTGTTGAGACATCTCTCTCATCGATTCAACAATTATTGAAATTCTATCTATTGCATCAGATATTTTAGTGCAGCTTTCAATCATCTCCTCTTTCAATTTTTCATCTTTCACATCATCAATATCCATTTGCAACATCTCAAAATTTCCCTTTAGATATGTAAGAGGGGTATTTATTTCATGGGTTATTCCTGCGGCAAGAGTACCAATTGAAGTAAGTTTTGCACTTTTTAATTTCTCTTCTTGATGAGCTTTGTCTTTATCTATATTTTTTCTAACTTCCTCTTTAACTCTTTTTTCCAAGTTTTGATTTAATTCTTGAAGTTTTCTTTTATCTTCCAATGAGTTTACAACTAGAACAATATTTGATCTATCTGGAAGCATTTTTAATGAGAGATTCAAATATATCTCTTCCTCATTTTTTGTTAAAAAGATTAGTTCCATATTTGTTACAGAACCAAAATCTTTCAACTCTTCAATTATTCTCTCAAGAAGTTTTTTACTACTTTCATCTACAAGTTTAAAAATATTTACAGAGATAATCTCTTCATCTTTGTAGTTAAAAATATCGCAGAAAGCAGAATTTGATTTTTTGATTTCACCGCTTAAATCAATTAGTGCAATACCACTATATACGCTTTGGAAAATTGCATTTAACTGCTCTATTTGATAAAACAGATCTTCATACAGTTTTTCAACTTTTTTATTATCACTAATATCTTTTCTAATAATTGTGTAAGAGATAACTTTTTTATCACTATAATTTGCTTGAATATAAGACTCAACCCAATACTCTTCACCATTTTTTCTTTTTGCTAAAATCTCACCCTTCCAAAAGCCTTTTTTCTTCACAATATCTAATATTTCATTCTCTATCTGATCATATCTCTCTTGTGAATATAAAATAGAGTAATGATGTCCTATTAACTCCTCTTTTTCATAACCATAGACTTTACAAAAATATGAACTTGCATCTTCAATCATATACTTTTTGTCCATTTTTAAATACATCACATGTTGATCTATAATATGAAGACTCTCACTTAATTCAAGACTTTGTTCTTTTATTGAGCTAAAAAGAACATCTTTTTCACTAATAAGTTTTTTATTCATACTTGAAATAGGTAAAGTTAGCGCTGTTGATAATACAAGTGAAATTAAAAACATTAAAAATGCAATACTAATTAACTCTTCCAAGTTGTCTATTAAAAAGTATTTTAAATAAAGAGTTTCAAACTCTCCAACTAAGAGTAAATCCCTATTACTATTTAGTTTTGAATATTTGAAAATATATTTTTCACTAACAAAAAACTCTTTACTGTTTTTATTTATAGAAGGGAAAAGAGCTTCAATTTTTAAATTTGGATTATAATATTTTGACCAAGTGTAAAGGGAGTTTCTATCATAAATAATTTTATCATCTTCAATTAAATAGGAGATATTTTTAAAAGAGTCAATTATCCCATTAATATTGGTTTTTACTACAATAATCTCTTCATCATTAATCTTTTTAAAAACTTCTAAAAGATGAACTATAGGCAGAGTTATCTCATTTTTATCTTTTAATAATTCAATATTGCTAAAAAGAAGTTCATTTTCTTTTAGTTTTGATAATTTAACAAATTTTTGAGTCAGACTATCTTTATATTTCTCTTTTTTTACATTAACTTCATAGTTTAGTTTGCTATTTATAACTGAAATCTCTAAGATATTTTTGTTACTAAGTAAGATTGCTTCTATTGAGTTTTTTAAACTATCTTTATCAAATCTTTTTAGTGAGTTTAATAGAGTAACAGAGTTAACAATATCTTCTAAATTCTCTTTTGTTTTTAACAATTTTTCATCTAAACTTTTAACCTCAGATAAAAACTTATTTACACTATTTTCTTGAATTTTATTCTCAAATAATCCATAACCAAAATATAGAAAAGAGAAAAATACAATTGTACTAAAAAAGAGAAAAGAGAAAAAAAGTTTTGTAGAGAATTTTAGTTTCATAATACTCTCTTACTCTCTTTTTCTCTTTCATTAATATCTAACTCAATAAAAAAGCTACATCCATCATCTTCATTCTCTGCCCAAATTTTTCCATTTGATTTCTCTATTATAAGTTTTGCAAGATAAAGGGGTAACCCATCAACTTTTGTATAATACTTCGTACTAAAATTATAATCAAAGATTTTTGGGAGAATCTCTTTTTCTACTCCTCCTGCATTATCTTTTATTTTGATTAAAACTTTTTTATTCTCTTCACTTAGCGTTATTTGAATTTTTCCATTACTTATATTTTTAGAATGAAAAGCATCTAAAGAGTTAGTTATTATTCCAAAAATAACTTTTTTTAAGTCATGATAAATTCCATAAATTTCTATCTCTTTTGAGCCCACCAAAGAGAGTTGTACTTCTTTACTAGAGACTGATTCAAATACAGAATTTATTAGCCCATACACATTAAATTTATCATTATCTTCATCTTCAATAAATAATTTTCTAAACTCATTTAAGTTTTTTGATAAAAGTCTAATCTCATCTTTTAATAAAAAAATAAAATCTTTCAAATCTTTTTTTGTATATTTTGCCTTATCAACTCTACTATCAAAATCTAAAAGACTTGCATTTATATTTGAGATTGGTTTTTTCCACTCATTTGAAAAAGTGTCTAAAATTCTACTCATAAGTTTAATTTTTGATTCATCAACTTTTAACTTATCCATCGTTTTAATCTCATTTAGTCTCAAAAAAAGCTCTTTTTTAAGCAAAGAATTAACTTTTTGAAGTTGTTTTTCATCTGTAATATTAACTTTGATTGCCCTATAACCAATCACCTCTGATTCATCATTATTATATATAGGAGTAATATTCCCTCTTTCCCAATAAGAATTTCCATTCTTATCCAGATTTTTCACTTCACCTTCCCAAATATCACCTTTGGAAATCTTATACCACATCTTTTCAAAAAAGTTTTTAGAGATATCTGGGTTTCTTATTATACTTATTGGTCTACCTATTATTTCACTCTTTTTATAACCACTAATTTTGCAAAAAGCTTCAGAGGCATAGGTTATTATCCCTTGTAAATCTGTCTCAGCTATAATCACATATTTATCAATACTTTTTGTTATCTCTTGAAGTTTTCTCTGTATTATTAAACATTTACTCTTTTTAAGATTATAAAAATAGATAAACAGACCAAACATTAGTGCAAAAAGGGCTATTGTGATTGAAATCAAATCATATTTAAAAGCTAAATGTGCATATTCATCTGCTTTTCTATCCACAACAAAATAGCCAAGTTTATTATTACTCTTTGTATCAATTATTGGCAAAAATATTTTTATATATTCCAAATCTTGATTTTCATAAAAAACAGAAAATATTCTATTGCTTGCAAATCCTCTTTTTAAATCATTTCTATTTAAAGATAAATTTAGATTATCAACTCTACTACTATAAAAAGATTTTTCATAAACATAATTTGAATCAAGATTGTATTCCTGATAGTTTTCAAAGGCTTTTTTATTTAGACTATCTAAAATATTTTTACTAAAAATAAGTTGCGTAGAGAGCTCTTGATTTAAACTTAGATTGTGTAAATATTTAGGTAAATCAATTGAACTTTCAAAGATTGCTAGCAGATTATATTTATCATCAAAAACAGGTTTTAGAAAATTTAAATAAATACCATATGAAGCCAAAGTTATTTGACTGTTTTTCTCTTGTAAATAGTTATCAAGGAATTCTCTATGTGTAGGTATTATTTCATATTTGCCAAAACTACTAAAAATGAGATTGTAATCTTTCTTATATAAAGAGATTCCCTTTATATAGTAGTTTTTGAAAAAACTATAACTATCTTTTAAAAGTTTATCAATCTTTGTAAACCTATCTTTGTCTTCACTTTTAAGAAGAGCTATAAGTTCACTGTTTTTATAAATATGATTAAAAAAATATATATCGCTATACTCTTCTACACCATTTAAATAGTCTTTATACTTTTTGGTAGTTTCAAAATAGTATTTTGTTAGTATATGCTCTTTTTTTCTATTTTCAATATCTCTTATACCTATTATTATAAGAAGTATTGAAAAAATAGCTAAGAGAGTATAAACATTTATATATCTCTTAATAGACATAATTATTAATCAACTAATATCTTTTGAACCTTACTCTCTAATGCTTGAAGAGAAGAGAAAGGTTTCATTACATAATTTGTTGCACCCTCTTTGTGCGACTTTAGAACTTTGTCTAAGGTAGAGTATGCCGTCATCATACAAACTTTTTGAGAAGGATTTTTTTCCATTATTTTCTCTAATGCTTCAAGTCCATTCATTTGAGGCATCATAATATCCAATAAAATAAGGTCAAACTTTCCTTTTTCAATTGAATTAACAGCTACTACTGGATTTGAGAATGTTGTAACTTTATATTTTGCACTCTTTTCCAAATATTTTTGAATCATTTTTAATATCTCTAGTTCATCATCAATTACAGCAATTTCATAAATTTTTTCACTCATTATATTTCCTTAATTATCAAAAAGTTTTTCTGCAGCATCTCTCATTATTAGATTGTTTTTCTCATCTAAAATTTTATCCAAATAAACAAATACATTTTCACTTGCACTTTCAACTAAATCTACTTTCTCTTCAATAAGTTTTTTAGAACAAGATACAGAGTGCCCTGAACACTCTTTTGCCAAAGAGTTTGCTTCATTATGTACAACTGAATGGTGTTTTTCTAAATTTTTATAAGATGGAACCATACTAAACTGCTCTTTACCAAGTCCTGTTTCGTACCATTTACCTAATCTACAATTATGATGATCAACAGGATTAAAGTTATGCGCTCCACCAAAAATTAATTGATATAGATTGTTTTTATAAATAACATGGTCTAATTTAGCTAAGTTGATAAAGATTCTATTTGAAATACTCTCCACCTCAAAAACAGCTCTATTTGAATTTTTTTGAAAACCATTCATTAAATCACTTAAAACTAGAACTCTATCTTTTGTCTCATTTACAACCACAGAAACATTTTCAGAGCTTGTTTTGATTTTGTTTGTTTCACTTTGAATTGAGTCAACAACAGTTTTAATTTGAGTTGCTGCTTCAGCTGATCTATTTGCAAGATTTCTAACCTCTTGGGCAACAACTGCAAAACCTTTTCCCGCTTCCCCTGCCGTTGCTGCTTCAACTGCTGCATTTAAAGATAAAATGTTTGTTTGAAAAGCTATCTCTTGAATAATATTAATTACATCAGAGATATCTTTACTCTTTGCAACAAGTGAATTTACAATTTCGTGTTCAAGTTTAATTTCATTATGCAATTTCTCTGTATCATTAACTATACTATTTGTAAGATTAAGTCCATTTGTTGAACCTTCTGCTGTCTCTTTTGATTCTATCATCATAGATTTAAGTTCATCAAGTAAAACTAAATAAGTATTTTGCGTGGTTGTAAGAGAGTTTGTCATATTTTTATTGTGTCTCTCTAACAAACTTCCATCTTTTTTATCATGAATTGAAGTCTGTTTTAAAGATACTATTTTATAGTTATTTACATTTTTTGTGACAATTGAAGCTTCACAATCATTTAAAACAACTGTATCTAACTTCTCTTCGATTGCTTTTAAAACTACAGCTTCGTCAACTTCATGATTTTTTGCATTTTTATTTTTAAAAAGTAAGTGATTGTTTTTATCAAATAAAAGAAGCCCTTCTGATTGTGAGAAACCTACACATCCTTTGTATAATTGCAGTTCATTTTTAAGTAAATCAAACTCATCTTTTGTTACAGCTTTTGCATTCTGCGCTTCAAGGTGTGCAACTTTTTCATCCCTTTTTGATATCTCAAGTTTAAGATTTTCTATCTCTTTTTTAAGCTTTGATATCTCCTCATCTTTTATTTTTGTATTTGAGAAAAACATTTTTAATACCTTTAAAATCATGTATATCTTTAACGGCATTATTATAACTATTTTTTATGGGTTAATCAATTAATTTATTATTAAATAATTATGAATCTTTAACTTCACTGTTTAGGTGTTTTGAACAAAGTATTGCCTCTGAGAAGACTATTTGAAAATTATACCCCCCTAATTCTCCCGTCAGATCAAGGCATTCACCAATAAAAAATAATCTATTTTGTTTTTTACTTTCAAAGGTGCTATTATCAATTTCATCGAGTAAAATTCCTCCACTTGTAACTTCTGCTTTTGTGTATCCAAAGGTTCCAGCTGGACTAAACTGATAATTTTTCAATAATTCAAGTTTATTTTTTTCCTCTTTGCTTAAACTATTCACACTTTTATCTTCTAAAGAGATTGAAGTTAAAAACTCACTTAAGAATCTTTTTGGAAGAGGTAAAGCTGTACTTATTTTTTTATTTCCTTGTAAAAAACTTCCAATCTTTTTATTAGGTAAAAAATCAATTACAATTTTTCCTTTTTGCCAATATAAAGAGCTATTTAATACTGCTGGTCCAGAACAACCTTTGTGGGCAAAAAGTAAACTTCCAAAAAAACTTTTATTATCCACTTTTATCTCAACAGGAGTTGAAATACCACTTAAGTTTTTAAACCAAAACTGCTCTTTTTGAACTGTAAATCCAACAAGTGCTGGTTTTGTATTTGCTAGTGTATGCCCAAACTTTTTTGCAATATCAAAAGCAAAAGAAGAGGCTCCTAAACTCTCATAAGATAAACCACCACTTGCTACAACAACTCTTTTTGCTTTGATTGTATTTTTTGCGGTTATAATTGTAAAATCTCTATCATATTCAATATCTAAAACTTTTGTATCTAAATATTTTTTTACATGGGTTGTTAGTTTTGAGAACATCTCTATTACATCTTTTGATGAGTTACAAAAGTATGTTCCTTTTACAATTTTTGGATTTATTTTAGGATGAACGCCATTTTGATTTAAAAAATTTAAAAGCTCTTTATTTGAAAAGTTTTTTAGAATATTTTCACAGAAACTTTTATCACCTAAATAGTTAGAAGCTTTTACTTTTTCATTTGTTATATTGCATTTTGCTCCACCACTAACTCTTATTTTTTCGCCAATTTTTGAGTTTGAATCAATTATGCAGATATTTTGGTTTTTTAAATTGGATGCAAGCATTAAACCACTTGCTCCTGCACCTATTATTGCGATATCAAATACTATTTTTTTTCCTTTATGCATTTGAAAATATTTTTATTATCTTTATATTCATATTCAAGGTGATAGTTGTTTGCTCTTAAAATATTACTTACAATATAAAGTCCTAAACCAAATGAATTTTTCTGTTTATCTTCATTTGCAAAAAATGGTTCATAATAACTTTCCAAACTATATTCCAAAGGTTTTCCACTATTTTCAAATATTAAATTTTCATCTTCATTACTTATCATCACTTTTTTATCATCTGAATATTTAATTGCATTATCAATTAGATTTTTAACAGCAATTGAAAAGAGTTTGTAATTTATCTCTAGTTTTATATTTTGATATTTTTCAATAACTAAATTATCATCTAACATTAAAATATCTTTTGCATTATCAACAATATCATTTATAAAATAGTTCTTTTTCTCAAGAATTTTTGAAGATGAAATTAACTCTTCTATTGAAGCAAACTCATTAATTAAAGTCTCTAATCTGTTAAATACCTCTTTTAATTTTTCATAGTTCTCTTCATTTCTCTCAAGCTCAGTTAAAAACTTACCTTTTGTAATTGGAGTTTTTAGTTCATGCATTATATTTCTTATAAATACATTTCTTGCCTCTTTAAGATTTTGGAGTTTTTTGGCACTTCTTTTAAACTCTTTTGCAAGCAAAGAGACCTCATCTTTTCTATTTGTATCACAACACTCAAAATCAAAATTTTCATCACCTAAAGTACTTACTTTGTCTTTTAAAATTTTAAGAGGTATAAGTTTTCTAAGAGTTACTAGAAAAGATAAAATAAGTGCAATTAAGACAATTACGAAACCTAATATAATATATATTTTTGGATCTGTTGTTGTTTCCTCTTTATCCTCAATTAAAAATAGAATATTTCTTTTTTTAAGATACAAATATTGTTTATCTTTTAGTTTTAATACTCTAAAAAGTATATTTTTAAACTCCCTTTGGGCAAGAACTTCTGTATCTGGGTTATAAGAGATTTTATTTATTATGTCTCTATTTGTAATCAAATCAAAATTTACTGATTTTAGATCTTCTGTAAATTTTTTATTTTCTATATCTTTTCTAAAATGGTATCGCATAACCATTTGTGCAACGGGTCTATATTTTTCAAAAAGATAGTGTTCAACTCTTTTTTCATTTACTATCATTAAAATAGAAAAACTGATTATCACAAGAATAATTGAAATTATAAAACTTATTGTAATTGTAAAAAATATTGATTGTCTATTCATTTGTAAACTTATACCCCATTCCTCTTATTGTATGTAGATATTTAGGCTCTTTTGGATTATCTTCTATTTTATGTCTTATTCTGTTTATAATTACAGCTAGTGAACCTGAACTATCGTAATCTGAATTTAATAAATCTGAGTTTTCAAAAATATCGTCTCTACTTATTACAAAACCTTCTCTTTTCATCATTAAAGATAAAACCTCATATTCAGCAGCAGTCAATTTAATATATTTACCATTTTTTGTAATCTCTTTTTTATCCATATCTAGGTGGAATAGTTTTACTTTTTCCTCTTTTATATCTTCACTGTTATTATTAAATCTTCTAAGTATTGTTTTTATTCTAACTTCAAGTTCTCTTGGATTGTATGGTTTTGGTAGATAATCATCAGCTCCAAGCTGTAAAGCTGTGACTTTGTCAGTTATATCACTTCTTGCACTAGATATTATAATTGGGATATTAAAGTTTTTAACTATCTCTTTACAAACATCAAGTCCGTCCATTCCAGGAAGTGTTAAATCAAGTATAATTAAATCATACTTCTTTATTCTAAGACTACTAAGAGCCAAAAATGGCTCTTCATAGTTAGTTACTTCAATATTATACTGCTTTAAGTATTGAGTTAAAACTTCTGCTAGTTCTAAATCATCTTCTACCATAGCAATTTTTATCAAATTAATCCTTTTATCTATTCATCATTGGAGAGATTGGAGGCATTCTATTATCTCTTAAATCCATCAAAACTTTTAACTGCTCTTTTTGTTCAGGAGTCAAAATTTTGTAAATTTTACCAACCATTTTTGCTCTTGATTCTAACATATTATCTCTTTGTTGTTTCATTAACTCAAGATATTTATCTTCATCAAAACTATTTTTAGTAAATGCTGTTGATGGTTTTACTCTATTTTTAAACATCTCTTGTCTTAATAAAGCAATCTCATTCATTTGCTCAGGAGTTAAATTTAATTCTCTTAATAAAGAGATAATTCCATGACCCATAAATGGTTTTCCCATTTTCATTTTAGCATTGCACATACCCATAGGTGAAGGCATACCACCATTTTGCATTCCTGGCATTCCATTACCATAAGCAAAAAGTCCAGTTCCTAATAATCCTGTAAGTGCTACAGAGAGTAAAAGTTTATTTTTCATTTTAAATCCTTTTGTCTTTTTTTAGTAATCTTCTTTTAATTACATTGAAATTATGACATCAAGGGTTTAACTCATTTTTAATTCTATTTTAACCATATATTAACAAATACTATTTTCTTAAATATTGTAAAGTAGTTGATATTATGTCATCATCATCTTTTGATGGCGATTTTATGGTCTCTTTTGTATCATCAGCTTTTGTAAAAGTAATATTCATCTCATAAGAACTAATTGTTTTAATTCCTTTTGATAAAGCTAGTATTTTTATAATAATTAACTCTAAAAATTGTTTAGTTGGAGTATCTGGTTTACCAAATCTATCCTCCATCTCCTCTTCTATTATATAAACCTCATCTCTATTTTGACATTTAGAGAGTCTTCTGTATAATTCAAGCCTTACTCTATCTTCATAAATATAATCACTGCTAATATAGGCTGAAATAGCAAGTTTTATATCAACAGTTTTACTCTGCTCTTTTAGCTCTCCACTTAAAGTTGCCAAAGCATCTTCAAGCATTTTTAAATAAAGACCATAACCTATTTGTTTAATATGTCCACTTTGGGCTTCACCTATGATATTTCCCCCACCTCTTATCTCTAAATCTTGGTGAGCAAGAGCCGTTCCACTTCCTAAATATGAGTTTGATTCTAGTGCTACAAGTCTTTTGATTGCATCATTTGTGATTTTCTTTTTATCTTCAACCACATAATAACAAAACCCTTCTTTGTCACTTCTTCCAACTCTTCCTCGAAGCTGATGTAGATCTGCAATACCAAATCTATCAGCTCCATCTATTATAATAGAGTTTGCATTTGGAAGATGAAGTCCTGACTCAACAATAGAGGTTGCCAATAAAATATCAAACTCTTTATTATCAAATCTTTCTATTATCTTTTCAGCCTCTTCTGGTTTTATTTTTGAGTGAATTATCTCTACTTTTATATTTGGCAATAGTTCTAAAATATCAGCTTTTTTTGCCTCTATTGAAGCAATATTATTATGAACATAAAAGAGTTGTCCTCCTCTTCTTTTTTCCCTTAAAACAATCTCTTTGATAAGTTTGTCACTATACTCTTTTACATAAGTTCGCACTCCTAATCTCTCTTTTGGAGGAGTTAAAAGTGAACTCATACCTTTTAGTTTAGATAAAGCAAGATTTAGAGTTCTTGGGATTGGCGTTGCGCTCATAGAGAAAATATGTACATCTTCCCTTAACTCTTTTAGTTTCTCTTTTTGTTTTACACCAAACTTGTGCTCTTCATCTATTATTACAAGGGCAAGATTTTTTGTTTTGATTCCAAGTAAAGAGTGAGTTCCAACAACAAGTTGCAACTCCCCATTTAAAAGAGCATTTTTAATAGAGGTTTTCTCTTTTGCAGATGTTTTACCATCTAGTTTTGCCATTTTTACACCAAAACTTTCAAATCTTTTTCTCATACTTAAAAAGTGTTGTGAAGCCAAAAGTGTAGTTGGACAAACAAAAATAGCTTGATATCCATCTAAAACTGTTGCAAGTATTGCATTCATGGCAACTTCTGTTTTACCAAAACCAACATCACCACTTAAAAGTCTATCCATAACTCTTCCAGAGCTTAAATCTTCATAGATTTCTCTTATACTTCTAGTTTGATCTTTTGTATATTCAAAACCAGAAGTAAGAACAAAGTCGTTTAAGATTTTTTTATCTGTATTAATTTTTATACCATTTACAAGCTCTCTTGCTGCTGCTATTTTTATAATATCATTAGCAATTGCAAAGAGTTTCTCTTTTACTTTCTCTTTTAGTTTTGCAAAACTTCCACGCCCTAGTTTATCAACAACAGCATAAGAGTTTCCATCGGCAACATATCTATCTATGGAATCTATGTTTTCAACAGGCAAAAGAAGTTTGTCATTTCCTGCATAAGTAATTACAACAAAATCCCTTTTTGCTCCCATTACAACAACAGGCTCTATTCCTTGATATTGACCAATACCATGTTTTTCATGGACAACAAAATCACCATTTTGAAGCTCATCAATTACAAGTTTAATTCTCTTTTTTCTTCTCTTTTTTATCTCTTTATTTAAAGAGATAACAACTTCACTATTTCCAACAACATTTATAATAAATGAATCAAAAACATAGTTGATCTCTTTATTTGTTAGATCCAAATCAAAGGCTTTTACTTTGGCTTCAGTGGATGAGATAATAGTTACTTTTTTACCTTCATGGAAAGTTAAAAACTCTTTTATATTTGCTGGTGCAATCTCTTGATACTCTTTAGCTTTGTATATTTGAGGAAGGGTTAAAAACTTATCTTTATTTACTCTTTTCTCTTCAAAAACATAAGCTTCATCTAACTCATCTAAGGCTTCTTGGCTTATAAAAGAGTTTAGTTTTTGAGGAAGATACTCTCCAAGCTCACCTAAATACCAAAATCCCAAAGAGTGAATATCTTTGATAAAAGCATCAGATTCTACTTTTTCTATTTGTTCATTTATCTCTTCAAGTGTTTGTTCATCTAAAGCTAAAAAAGCTGGGGTTATTTTAAAAGAATCTATCTCCTCTTTAGAAGATTTTTGGTCTTCTATATCAAACTTTCTAATACTTTCAACTTCATCATCAAAGAGTGAGATTCTATATCCACTATCACTGCCTAATGGACAAATATCAATAATATCTCCTCTAATAGAGGCTTCTGCTTCAGAGGTTACAATATCTACAAAGTAATATCCCCAGTTGTATAGTTTTGATTTTAACTCTTCAATATTTATTGTATCTGCAAAAGAGATTTCAAAAGAGTCAAAACATTTCTCTTTTGGCAAAGGAAAAGAGATTGTTCTAAGTGGAGAGATTAAAATTTTATCCTCTTTTTTATATGAGTAATACTCATTTAAAACTTTTGTTATCTCTTGAAGTTCAGTTGAAAAAGAGAGTAAATCATCTCCAAAGTTTGCTCTAAAATCACTTAGAACAAAAGGTTTAAAACCTAAAAAAGAGACAATATCTGAAGCCATTTGAGCTTGAAGATCATCATTTACAACAAGAAGTTGACACTTTTTTAAACTATTTTGCTCTTGTAAATTTTTTAAAAATTCATAAATACTATTCACTATTTCTCTTCTTGTGCTAACTCAAACTCTTTTGTTGTTAAATCATAATAATAAGCTGGATAAGGCATCTCATTTAAAAGAAAAATTAGATTTGCTTTTCCTTTAAACTCTTGTTTTTGCAAAGCAACTTTAAAAACTTCCAAAATAAAAGCTTTTGTAGAAAAAAGAGTTGTAGTTGATTTTCCTGTATATGCAAATGACTCTCCTTCAACAACAATAAAACCCTCTTTTTTCAGATGTTTTTCAAATCTTGCTTTATCCTCTAACCCTTCAATTTCCAATAATACCAATAACTCTATTTGTTTTTCTTCCATTTTATCCTACCAATCTACTTAAAAGTCCAATAAGACCACCAAAAACTGCTCCCCAAATAACAAGCCAACCAAGATACTCTTTGATTATATCTTGTACCATCTGTTTTACCATTTTGGGAGTTAATTCATCCAATCTTTTATTTACTATTAGACTTATTTTTTCATTTATATCTTCATTTAAATTTTCTGATTTTAGTGTTTCATTTAAAATCTTTTGAAAAGAGTCACTTTTGCTTATATCAATAATTGATTTTTTCAGTTTTTCTACAAAAGGTTCCCTTAGAGGTTCTAATGCAGCTTCACCACCAAACATCCCAAGCATTCCACCAAAACTTGATTGCATAACTGCCTCTTTTAGGGAATCATAAGCAGGTGTAAAATCTGTTTTATCTAAAATCTTTTCAAAATCCACACTCTTTTTTGCACTATTAATTTCAACTTCAAAAAAGTTTTTTAAGTTCTCTTTAGAGAAAAATTGATTTATAATCAAATTATGAATAGAAGTTTTAAAAGCTTCAAATTTCTTCTCTATAATTCCTGAACCGTATAAAAAAGGCACCTTTTCAAAAAGCATATGAATAGCCAAAGTATTTGTAATGGAACCACTAAAAGCAAAAAGTCCAATATAGTAAATAAGCTCATAGTTATTTGCATAACCAAAGGCTAAAAGAAGGATTGTTACTAAGTTTGTTATAGTTGATTTGTTCATTTTGACAAAACCCCTTTTTGTAATAAAAAGGGATTTTATCATAAATTAAGTAATGAATCTATTTAAAGACCTTTACAGTTTGCATAGTAAGTAATTGTTGCTGGCCAATCTGAAAATATTGCTTTTACTTTTACTTTTACTTTTTGAGCTAATACATCAATTAATTCATACATATCACCATCATTGTTTATGGCTTCTTTTATTGAAGAGTAATACCACCCTCCTCCATTTGCTAGTGGTCCTGAACGCTCCATACTCCAAGTTATAATTCCAATACCATATTTTTGAGCTTCAAGGGCATACTTTGACGGAACAATTTTTTTATTTTCATCAAGAGTAACTAAGATTTGAAGAGGTGGAGCAATATATTTAATACCCATTTTAGAAAACTCTTTCATACTTGAAATCTGTTTTTGCATTCCATCTTTCTCTTCATAAACATCATCATCTAAATATACGGCTTGTTTTGCAAACTCTGGTTCATTTTTAATCCAATATTTTATATCTTCTATATCAAAAGATTGTGCAAAAACATCACTTGCTTTAACACCCGCTTGTTTATACTCATTAATCATCTGTTGAGCATAAACTTGTTGGGTATAGTTTCCATCAAATGGCATTTTTACACTTGGAGTTTTAAGTTCAGGAGTCATCTTAACTCCTAATTTTTTAAAAAGTTCTATACTCTCTTTGTGAGTCATTAAAGTTCCATTTTGAGTATAAAGGTCAGTTCTCCAAGATGGTGTTGAGTTCATATACTCTTCAACTGTTTTTGCACTTTTATCTTCTGAATCCATTTTTCCTTTTAAAGATTTAAACTGTTTTAAAGTAATATCAGAGGTACAACATAAAGCACTTGCCTCTTTGATAAGCTTTCCATCTTTATCAAAAACTGCTGGAGTAAACTCTTTTGTACACTGTTTAGCTAAAGGAGTTGACAAAATATTTGTTGTAGTGTGTAGATCACATTGAGAGTGTCTGCATACCAACTCTTTGTCTTTTGTAAAAGCAACATCACACTCTAAAATTCCTGCACCCATTTTAGCTGCAGCCATATAAGACTCTTTTGTATGTTCGGGAAACTGTAGTGGAGCACCTCTGTGTCCAATAGAAAAAAGTGTTCTAGATGGAGTTTTATCAACACAAGCTTGTAACTCTTTTTTTAGAATTCCCTCATCCATATCCTCTACTAAATAGTAGGGTCTAACACCTAGTTGAATATTCTCTTGTGCAAAAGCAGAAGAGAAAAAAGCCAAAACTAAACCAAAGAAAATTTTTGCGTATTTTCCCATTTTTCATCCTTCATTTTTATAATAAGGATGATTATAATGATGAAGAGTTACAAGATAATAACAATTCTACAGTATTATTTTGAAAGCTTTGTTATCATGCTCCACTGCTCTTGTGTAAATATCTTTTTAAAAGCATTTAGAGCCTCAATTTTTATATTTATGGCTTCCCTTTTTAATTGTGCAATTTTATCTAAGTCCTCTTTTAATTCATCAGGAGTTGCTCCTTTTAAAACTTTTCTTTGAACTCTTTTTTCAATAGGAAAAGCCTCTCTAATCAAAGCTTGAAACTTTGGAGGAAATATTTGTTTTACCTCTTTTGAAACACGTTGCATCTGTATATCAGTTACATTTAACTCTTTTAGATTATCTTTTAACACTTTACCAATATGAGGTAAAATTATTAACTCATTAATTTTAAATTTATCTGTTTTACTCTTTTGTTCTTGAGCATTTAATGTTAGCGCAAAAAGCATTACCAATATTATTGTCTTTATCTTCTTCATTTTCTCTCCTTAAAATTTATATTTTATCCCTGCATAAAAGTTTGATTGTGGGATTAAGCCTAAATAGTCATCCATTTGCTTGTCAAAGATATTATCAACTCCAACAAAAAAGTCTGTATCTTTCATAATATTTGTCACATTTAGTTTCAAATTTGTAATTGTATATCCACCAAGTTTAACCTCATCACTACTATACTGTTCTCCAACATATTTTGTTATTGTTTTTAATTCTACACTTTTTGTTAGTTTGTACTTTAAGGTTAGACCTGCAATTGATTTAGGAATTTCTACTAACTCTTTGTTTTCTATTTCATTTTTTGCATCAACATAAGCAAAACTCATATCAATATAAAAATCTTCTAAAGGGGAGAATGAAAGAGCAGATTCAACTCCTCTTATTTTAGTATCACTTATATTCTCAAAACTAGTATAGTTACTATATGTAACTTCTGAAATTCTATCATCTACATCCGTTTGATATGCATTAATTTCAAAGTCTGCAATATCAAAATCTGCTAATAATCCAACTTCAAAGCTCTTACTCTTTTCAGATTTAAGCTTATATTGTGAAGTTTTACCATGCGAAGAATCAATAACTTCAGCTCCAAGCTTCTTCTTTCCTGTAGGTGTTGTTTGATCAACATAGAGTTCTCTATCATCAGGACTTCTAAAACCTTCTGAGTAGTTTGCTTTTAAAAATAGATTATTAGTTAATCTATATACTCCCCCAAAACTAAAAGAGACTTCATCCTCATCAATTGATGTTTTATCATATCTTGCACCATAAATAAGTTTTAAATTTTTTAAAATATCATACTCATGTTGAGCAAAAAATGAAGTATATGTTCTATTATTTACATTAAATGCTGTTGAAGTAGTATCATTTATTCTATGTTCTGCACCTAAAATATATCTATTATTTTCACTTATAGTATGTGTAAATTGAAGGTTGTTATTTAAATATTTAATTACCGACTCATTCACACTAAAAGCAGATGCTTCATATGATGAGTAACCTAGTTGTGAATATAAAGGAGTATATGATTTTCTATCTTTTTTATATCTTGAATATGCTATATTATAATTTAAATGCATATTGTCATTAATAAAGTAGTCTAATCCTGAGGCAATATCTAATCTTTTGTTTTTGTTATATTGATGTGCAGGAACATACTTTGTCATAATATTTCCAGAACCTCCTGCATAAGCAGTAGCATAACTATCACTTATATACTCCCCATCTTTTTCCTCTTCTAAATATGAAAAATCAAAATATAAAGATATTGCATCATTTAAATTATGAGAAATTTTTGTTCCAATATTTTTAACTTCTAGGTTATATAAATAGTCATTATTAACACTATAAGAATCTGATAATGCTGAAGCTAATGTGCCATAATTACCTGTGGCAGGAAGAGTAGAATTTGAAGGTGATTTTTCCACCCCTGAATGCATAATTTTTATATTTGCAACTTTATCTTTACTATAGCTATCCCTATTTATATAGTTAGTAAAAAGTGTAAATGAAGTATCTTTAAACTTTTTTGAGACAATAAAATCAGCACTTCTTTTGTATTCTCCACCAATAACTTGTATAGACCCACGAAGTTTGTCTTTTGTTGCTTTTTTAGTGATAATATTAATTACTCCACCCATAGCATCACTACCATAAAGTAGACTTGAAGTACCTTTTAGTATCTCAACTCTTTCAATCATATCCGCTGCAATTCTCTCTAATTCAAAAATTTTTGAAAATTCACCATTTACTCTTCTTCCATCAATTAGTATTAATGTATCTGCATGCTCCATTCCCCTAATACGATATGTACTACCTGAAGGATTAATATATACACCTGCAACACTACTTAATATTTCAGATAGATTTGAAGCTCCACTATTTTCAATTTGCTCTACAGATATAATTTGTACAGCAGTAGTAAGCTCTTTTGCACTATTTTCAGTCTTCGTTGCAGTTATTACTACATCATTAAAAGATTGTAGACCTTCTGAGTACAAATACATTGATGAAACTACACTTGAAAGAAATAATCTATTAATATTCATCTTTATCCTTTATTATGATAATTATTATCAATATAATAATTAATAAAGAATTAGATTACTCTTAAATATTACATAAATTTATAAAATAATTATAAGTACTGATTATATATGTAGAAAAATAGATATAAAAAAGAAGCTTCATTTAGAAGCCCCTTTTTAATTGTCTATATTGTTTAATTAATTTGTTTGATGATTAAATTCAGGAACTATCTCTTTTAATTTAGAGATTTTATCTTTACATATAAGAAGTTCTTGAATATCTGCATTTAGTTTAGTAATGTCATATGCTGTAGAGCTTGCAACCATTATTGATTCATAGTCAGTTTTTTTATCACTATCATTAATAAGAAGTTCTTCATAGAGTTTTTCTCCTGGTCTTAAACCACAAAATTCAATATTTATCCCCTCTTTACCACTTAACTCTATCATTTTTTTAGCTAAATCTACAATTTTTACAGGCTCTCCCATATCCAAAATAAAAAGCTCACCACCCTTTCCAATAGAGGCTGCTTGAAGTACTAACTCACAAGCTTCTGGGATAAGCATAAAGTATCTTGTAATATCAGGATGAGTTACAGTAATTGGTCCACCTTTTTCAATTTGTGTTTTAAACTTAGGGATTACACTTCCGCTACTTCCTAAAACATTTCCAAATCGAACTGAGACTATTTCTGTATTTTTGTTGTTCACATTTTGAGCATAAAGCTCACAAACTCTTTTTGTAGTACCCATCACATTTGTTGGACGAACTGCTTTGTCTGTTGAGATTAGAACAAACTTTTGAATCGAATATTTAATGGCTAAATCAATAGCATTTTTAGTTCCAATAATATTGTTTGAAATTCCTTCTAAAATATTGCTTTCAACCAAAGGAACATGTTTATATGCAGCTGCATGAATAACTATCTGAGGTTTATATTTTTCAAAAGTAGTCTCTAGAAGTTCAAAATTTCTAACTGTTTGCATAACTGGAACTACAATATCACTTTTGAGCTCATCTGTAATCGAGTAAAGATTAAATTCACTATGGTCAACTAAAATAAGCTGTTTAGCTCCATATTTTTTGCACTGTCTGCTTATCTCACTACCTATACTTCCACCAGCTCCAGTTATAAGAACTACCTTATCTTTTATAAAAGTTTCTATTTTTTTCTTATCTAAATCTTTTGGATGCCTTGCCAGCAAATCTTCAACTGAGATGTTTTTAAGCTGTTCACTAAAAGCTTTATTTGATAAGATATCTGAAAGAGAAGGAAGAATTCTAATCTCTTTAAAGTATGGACTTAATTTCTCATAGATTTCTTTAATTCTATCTTTTGAGGTACTAGGCATAGCTATTACGAGCATATCATATCTTTGATTAGCAAGCTTCTCTTTTAATACTTTTGGCGAAATTATAGGAATAGAGTCAATAGTTCTTTTTTGTAAAATCCTATCATCATCTACAAAGTATTTAACTTTATATTTACTGTTTTTAAACTCTTCTTCAAGTTTAATACCAGCCTTACCAGCTCCATAAATAACTGCCTTTTTTGTTTTTTCAACTCTACTTCTATTTACTAAATAGTAATATGAATACATTGAAAAGTTTATACCAAAAAGATAAAAAGCAAGTTCCGAAGCCATAAAAGCAAATCTATATTCTCCATAATAAAAAGGCATATAGATACAAAAAGCTATTATATAAACAGTACTTTTCATTAAAAAAGTTTTTTGACTAGCTTTACTCCAAGACAGAGAGTAATCTCTAAAAATAAGAAAAGAGCAAAGAGCTCGTATTAAGACTACACCAAATACAACATCTAAAGAGAAGTGAAGATGAAAAATAAAAAATGTCCACCAAAAAGTTATAATAGAAAGTGAAATAATAACTACAAAATTTAAAATACGTTTATCAATAAAATACATTATGAAAAAGCCTTTTTACTATTTATGAATTGCATTATACTAAATAATAATATTAAAGATAATAAAAAAGCTACGTAAATATTAGGAATAAAGTAAACAAATCCCAAAATAATAAGGTTTATAATAATTGAATAATTTGTAACTTTAAAATGACTCCAGTTTGCTTGAGTAAGTCTTTGATAAGCATGTTTTTTATGTGCTTGGGAAAGTTTTTCTTTGTTTAATTTTCTTCTTATAAGAGTATAAGTTGCATCAAACCAAAAAAGAGAAAAAAGAGTGATCCAAATCCAAAAATTTAAAGAATCTTGATTTGTGTAATAGATTGTAAATATTGCAATATTAAAACCTAAAAGTGTACTTCCCACATCTCCCATAAAAATTTTAGCTTTATTATAATTCCAAAATAAAAAACCTAGAACTGCAACGACTAATATACCAAAATGATAACCACCAAAAATTAGTAAACCAGCAAGACCTAAAAATACTGCTTCACTTCCGGAATAACCATTAATGCCATCTAAAAAGTTATATAGATTTATAAACCAAATAATCATAAAAAATGCAAAAATATTTGTAACAAAATGATTTTCGATTGTAAAAAAGCCTAAATTTAAACTATTAAATCCACCTAATAAGAATAAAGCCAAAGCTGCAACAGAAGCCTGAATAAGAAGTCTAAATTTGGCACTTAATTCATAAATATCATCAAAAAAACTAACAAAAGAGATAATAAATCCTACTAAAAGTGTATTAAAAAGTGTTTCATCAATCTGAGATGTAAACTTTAAATAAACAAGTCCTATAAACCAAGTAATTGCAATTGCAATTCCTCCCCCATGTGGAGTTGGAGTGGTATGTGAACTTCTTTCGTTTACCGATGCAACTAAAGATTTTTTGATAGCATAGTTTTTTATTAGATAAGTTAAAATAAAAGAGAAAATAAAAAGAAGTAAATAAAACAACTATTTTTCTCCTTTTATCATAAACTCTATTCCCTCTTCAATTCTATAAGGATTTTTTAGATTTAATCTCTTTTTCGTAAGAGTATTGTTAACTTCTAAACTGCCATAAAGTCTTTTATGAAAGCTTGGTTTTAATAGTTTTAATAAAAATTCAAAAAATGGTACTTTTATTAGATATATCTTTCTATCAAGATTTTTAGCTATTAATTCAATAAGTCTAGTAGTACTTATTGGCTCATCATCACTAGCCAAAAAAATTCCACTTTTTTGTTGAGTTGCAACTTCATCAATCATATGACATAAATTTTGAATAGATATGAAGCTTCTTTTATTTTCAATTCCACCAAGAGGTATGATAGGAATTTTTTTTACTAGTTTTACTAAACTATCTATATTTCCAGGTGCGTCCTTACCATAAACCATAGGTGCTCTTATAACACTTACTACAAAATTATCCTCATTTAGTTTCAAAAGCTCTTTTTCTGCTTCTAGCTTACTTTTTCCATAAGGTGTTATTGGATTACAAATAGTATTTTCATCTAGTTTTTCTTTTTCTTCACCATAAACAGCAATAGTGCTTATAAATACAAACTGTTTTACACCATTTTCTTTTGCTAGTTTTGCTAATTTTACAGGATAATCTACATTTATCTGATAATATTTTTCATAATTATGCTCTATTTTTTGATGTACAAGAGCAGCACAATGTACTAATACATCAATTTCTGTAAAATCTATATTCTTTAATTCTTGGTTTAATAGTGAAAATTTTGCAATAACATATTTATTTTTAATATAATTTATAAAATTTCTTCCAACATACCCATTACTTCCTGTTATTAATAATTTCATTTAGTTTGAGATCTCCAATTCTTACGTATAAGATGTGCATATATAGTATTTTTTTCAATATAATTAAAATCTTTTTATCAAAGAATAATATATATAATGAATAAAATAATAACTACTTTTAAAAATATTTAAATTCAAATTATTCCTATATATATTCCATGTCCAACTTAATACTTTAATTTTATTAGAAGAAATAGATTTATTTAAAATTCTATACTTAGCTAATGATTCATTTAATCCTTTTGTATAGTTTATATCTTTCATTATCTTAAGCCATAAAGTATAATCTTCATGTCTTACATCATCCATATAATATTTACCAATTTTATTAGTATCATATATACCTGTTAAATTTCCTATTCGATTCGATTTTAACATGTCTTTATAAGTTATAACTTCTTTTATATATCTTGTATTAATATGCTTGTTATTTTCATTAATTGTTTCATAAGCACTATATGTTAAAACTAAATTATTCTTTTTCATAAAATCAATTTGTTTTTCAAGTTTATTATTAAACCAAATATCATCACTATCTAAAAATGCGATATATTTACCTCTTGCTTCTTTAGTTGCAATATTTCTTGCAACGGCAGGACCTTTATTTTTTTTCAGTTTTATTAATCTAATACGATTATCTTTTTTAATATATTTATTTATTATATCATTAGCTTTGTCAGGAGAACAGTCATCTACTATTATCATTTCCCAATTTTTATAAGTTTGAGCTAAAACTGATTCTATAGTTTCAGATATAAACTTAGCTGAATTATAAGATGGTGTAATTATAGAAACTAATTCATTTTGCATTATTTTTATCCTTAATTATATTTTCCCAAGTATTGAAATATTTTTGCATAATTTTATTAACATCAAATTTTTCTATTATGTTTTTTTGACCTTTTTTTGTAATATTTTCTAAAGAATTATGATCAAAATCAATATTATTAAGAAAGTTACACACTTGTTCTTTATTCTCAAAAATAAATCCATTTTCTTTATTTTTTATAAGCTCTTCGATACCTATTGTATAGGTAGTAATACAAATACATTTTCTAAGCATTGCTTCTTTCAGAACATTTGGTAATCTTTCTGCTTTATATCTTGACATTAAAATAAAAAAGTTTGTTTTATTCATATAATTGAATAATTCATTCTGCGATATATGACCTAAAAATATAATATTCTTTTTTAAAGAATATTGTTCAATTCTTTTTTGCAAATTTTCTTTATAAGGTCCAGCACCTGCAATAAAAAGCTTTGAAGAAGAATACTTTTTAACAAAATCTGCAAATACATCAATAACTTCATCAATCCCTTTCTCTTTAATAAGTCTTGATGCTATTAAAAAAGTGATATTTCCACTTTCAAGTTTTTTTTCATTTACATTATCTATTATTTCATCACTTACTACCGTTCCACGATGTAATACTTCTATTTTTTCTTTTTCTACTCCCATAGTTATGAGTGCTTCAACATTATCATAAGAGTGAGTAAATACTTTTTTGGCATAGTGTGACATTTCTACACTTCCTTGGTATTTTGTCTCTAAGTCATGAGCACCCAAAAACATAGTAAAAGGAACATCGGGCATATACTTTTCTAAAAGATATAAAAGCATAGATGGATAATGTCCCCAAAATAGATGCACAATATCAGGTTTATTTTTTTTAAGTAGTCTATAAATAAAAAATATTGAAGGTAACAGAACAATACTTTTTATAATATCTTTTAGATTACAATTTACTTTAATAATCCATTCTATTATTGAAAATAATTTTAAAGGATTAGATATCATAAATATTATTGCCATCACAAAGTTTAAGAAATCTAGATGCTTAATAGTTAAATCATCACAATCTTTATGCCTTTGGTTCATCAATTGATTAAATTGTTTATGCTTTGGTCTAAGACAATAAACATCTATCTTGTTACCTAACTTTAAAAGTGCATTTACATCTAAAGAAGCAAAGGTTTCACTTGGTACTGGAAACTGCATACTTATGTATGAGATTTTCATTATAAGCTACTTTCTTTTAATTTCTTACTTTCCATCACCATACTTGAAATAAATAAAATATAAAATACAAAAGTGATATAAAGATATGATGTACTTTTTGTAAAATGTACAATGAAATATAAGAGTGTAAATCCTAGTAAATATCGTTCTTTATTTTTATTCAAGATTATTAATCGCATTGCCAATACAAGAATAATCCCCACAAAAGAATAATACAAAATAGATGTAATGAAACTTCCTTCAGAATCATCATAGTTAGTATTAAATCCTGAGATGCTAGTTCCAATGAAGTTCTCTGAAATTAACATCTTATGATGTATTCCTATACTTTGTAATCCTGTTGACGAAGTAAATTTATTGAAAATAGATTTTTCAAAAGTCGTATTTTCTATATAATCAACTAGCCAAATAGTTGAAAACACTATAAACACCAAACCAATAACTTTAAATGAAAACTTGCTCTTAAATAATGTATATAAAATAAATATCATCAATAAAATAATATAAGCTGTAAGTGATGAAGTTAAAATAACGGCAAATATAATAAAAAATTGAAATAAAACTTTTCTTTTTATATTTATTAAGTGTATTAAAAATATAACAGGAGAAGCTAAAAATGCAAATTGTTGTGGTTCTTTACACCATGATGATAACTTTAAAGTAGGTAATCCAAAAATGGTAAAAGAATTATTTGAGTCTATATCTAAAAGTGATAAATATAATGGGAAACTATATATTCCTCTTGGATCATTATCTATCCCTCTTACTAAAGATTTATCGACTATCCACGCTGTCAAATCAACACTATTTGATATAATCAAAATAAATGCTACAAAAGAAAATATTGACATTATTATCACTAAATAAATATATGGTTTTAATATTAAATCAAGAATTTTCTCTTTTTCATAAATATATTTCATACTAAATAAGACAACTAAAATTGTCATAGCATTAAGAATGATTTTTGTGTTAAATGTCATTGAAGGAAAATCCATACTTACTACTGCATTAATATTTTCAAAAATGAGTAAAAAAAAGAAACTGAAAAAAAGTAAATTAATTGTAGTAATAGGAAAAGCTATTCGTGTTTTTTTCAATCGTGAGAAAACTAGTAAAATGGCAAGCATTAAAGCTATATTTACTATTGTAGGATGATATGCATCTATAAATCCAAACTTTACTAGATATGGGAAAATAGTAAAATCCACAAATAAAAAATGTAATAATGCAATTGTAATTAAAAAATTATAGACTTTGTACAAACTAAGCATATTATAATTATCCTAATTTTTTATAAGTTTCAATATATTTATCGACAATAATATCCCAATCAAATTCTTTGGCTTTTAAAATATTATTTTGAGCAAACTTTTTATATAAATTATCATCATTCATAATATGGATGATTTTATAAACAAAATCAACACTACTTTCAGGATCCAATAGGTACCCATTTTCTCCATCACTAACTAAATCTCTACATCCTTCAACATCAGTCGTAACTATTGGCAACCCTGCCGCCATTGCTTCTATGAGAACTATTCCAAAAGTTTCTATGTAGCTTGGAAATACGAACAAATCACTTGCTTTATATAAACTAATCAAATCCCTATGCGGAATTACAGGAACCCCATCTTCAAAGTCTATCCCAAATGAATCTAAAAGTAAAATATTTTCTTTTATATCATCAGTTAAATATTGATATAGATCATCTGAATTGTCTCCTACTATTACAAAAATAAATTTCGTAAAATTTCTATCTCTTAATCCTTTAGCCACTTGAAATAGCAGTTTGAAATTCTTTTTTGGATGGTTTCTGCCTACAGATAAAAATAGTTTGAAATCTTTTGGAATATTATATTTTGTATATATTTTTTCTTTGTCTATTTGTATTTCATCAAATAAATTTGTACTTACTCCATTTGTGATATTCACTATACTCTCATCAGATACATTTAGTTTTTTATACTCTTCATATACTGAGTTTGAAATAGATATCAAGCATGGCATTTGAATTAGTTTTATTTTTATAAACTCATCTATTTTGCTATTTCTTCTTACCCCATAGTCTCCTCTATCTGAGACTTGTATATCAGAACCTGCACATCTTACAAGATAGGGAATTTTGTATTTTTTTGCATAATCAACAAATGAAACACCAGCAGGATACCCCATAGTGATATGCCAAATATCAAAGTTATATTTTTTTTGTAAATAACTATAAACAAAAGTATATATGGCTTTAGCCACACACTCTGAAAGATAACTAAAAAGATGAAATATCTTTGGAGGCAAAATATATACCTCATAAGGTAATTTATCTAAATATTTGAAATTTTTAGAGTTATATGGAGCTATTACAACAGGTTCAAGTCCTTTTGATATAAGCCTTAGAGCAATATTATGAATTCCAACCTCCACTCCACCAATAGAAGGAAAAAAGGTAGAAGTTAAGAGTGCTATTTTTTTAATATCTGTTTTCATTTTTTATTTTGTTGATTATATTAAAATATTCTTCATCAATAACTTCAGAAGATGTTTTTTCTAATATTTCTTTACTATTATATATTAAATTTTCTCTAGTTATTTTATTCGCTTCTATAACCTTTTTGGCAAATTCTTCTTCATTTAATTCTAAAACAAAACCTCCAATGTTATCTTTAATCGCTAGATTAGTTACATCTTCTATAAAATTTGAAACTACAGGGACACCACATGCCTGTGCTTCGTATATAGGTGTCCCTAACCCTTCAGAGAGAGAAGGAAATAAAAAAATATCACTCATTTGTATATATTCATTAAAATTATCTATAAATCCACTTTGTAAATCAATTCTATTCTCTAAATGACACTCTCTTATTTTATTACTTATCTTTTGAAAATTACCAATATCCTGCTTTTTTAGAGGTCCAGCTAAAAGCAATTTAAAATTATTAGGAAGATACTTCATCATCTCTACAAGAAAGATATGATTTTTTGAAGGTCTATAGTTAGCTAAGTGTACTAATACTATATCATCTTGACTAAATTTAGATAGATTAGCCCTTAACATATATTTTTTGTCATAGTTTATAAAAAACTTCTTTTCGTCAATTGGATTTGGTCTTTGCCATATATTTTTTATATCAAATCTTTTGCATACATATTCAAGTCTTTTTGAGATAGCCACCATTAATGTATTCTCTTTTTTAAAAGTTTTGCTCATCTGTTTTTCAAATATAGGTGGATAAAGAGGATTATCCATTTCATTACAAAGTTCTCTTATTATTGGTTTATCTAAATAATTAAAATAAAGTGTAAAAAAAGTAACTGACCAACTATTTCCAAAAGTATGAACTAAGTCAAATTCATCTTTTCTATCTTTTATATATTTCCATGATTTATAAAGCTCTCTTATCATATTAAATAGAGTGAAAATTTTTCTTTTTATGAGATTACAATTATCAACTTTAAATTTTCTGCCTATTCTATACACATTATCATAATATTTATCATTTTTATATATTAAAGAATTAGTTACGATACTATAGTCAACGTTAAACTTTTTTGAAAGTCTTTTATAAGTATTTTCAGCACGATACCCTGATCCTGAGTATTCAGGACGAAATTTGCTACTCACCACTAATACTTTCATTTCTTTTTAAATCCTATGTATATTTGATCCACATTATTAAACTCAATTTTGGGAAGAATTTCATTAGATTCTTGCTTATACTTATTGAAAAAGTAATCATACTTATCCGATATATTTAATGGATTATTAGTTTTACTATTATGTCCAAATATTAATATTGCATCATTATTCATCACATTATAAATTTTATCAATTGCTTCTATTAATTTATCACTTTCATTTAATCCCCACCCATAAACTCCATTGAATTGTATAATATCAATAAAATTATTTTGAATATATTTATCAATGTTCTCAATATAATCATTAATAAAAAAGGCACGTCCTGAACATTTTTCTTCTTTATTATTAGGTTCAATAATATATACATCATTATTTAAGTAAAAATAAGAATAATGTAAATTATACTTCATTGAACCAATAAGTAGTATTTTTTCATTTTTTGATGAAGGATAGTACTTAGGCATTATTTCTAATTCTAAATACTTTCTTCCTAAACCATTTTTTCTACATAAATTAAAAAACCTTATAAATTTCATATATGTTAATCTACTAAATAAATTATTCACAAAATGTAGCATACCACTGTAAAATAGAATTTTTAACATAATAAGAGAAAGATTACATTTCATAATATGCCTTCAATTTTTCTTGTAAAATACTTACTGGTTCATTATGAATACCTATTCTTTTTATATAATATTTATCAAATAAATTATTATCCCCTTTTTCTGTAGTAAAAATATTTAACTTTCTTGATTGACAAATTTTTATACTATCAGAATTAAAATGTATGGCTTTCCCAAAAGGGTAAGCAAAATTAGAAATCTTTGTATTCAATTTTTTTTCTAGTACATTTATTGATCCAATTATTTCCTCATGTTGCTCTTCATATTTCAATTTTGATAAAATTGGGTGAGTTTTTGTATGTGCGCCAAAAGTCACTAAGTTTGAAGAGTTCATTTCAAAAATTTGATTCCAATCCATAAACATATCTCTAATTTGACTATTCTTTATATAGAAGTTTATTTTTTCAATATAACTATACTTAAAAAATAATTTTAAAATATTGACAATATTATACTTAATTAATAATGGAGTTAAGAAAATATTAATTTTTGATAAAAAGATAAAAGAAGATTTTTTTTGTTTAACATATTTCAATAATAAAATCCAATAGCCATTTGTCTTTGATACAAAATCAGTTGATATAAAAAATAATATAGGTATTTCATACTTTTTTAGTAAGGGGAAAACATACTTAAAATTTCCAACATATCCATCATCAAAAGTAATCAATAACTTTATTTTAGAAGTCTTTTTATAAATATTATTCACATCAACTATTTCAAAAGTATTCCTATAAAATTCTAGATGATCTATAAAATTATCGATACTTGTACATAATGAATTATCTAAAAACTCTGTATTTATTGGGAGAACTTCATGATACATAACAACAATTATTTTATTTTTCATTTTTATCACCTTTAAAAAAGTTATCATACCAAAAACTGAAATTTATTACATTATAATAGGTCCTAAAATCATTCTTAATTATTTCATCTAAACTCATTTCCCACAAATCATAACCTAAAATATCATTAACTATTATTTTAACATCCTCGTTTATATTATCAAAAATCATACTAATTTTTTTATTATTTTTCATATATTTCTTATAGTCTAACCAAGAGCCACTTGAATTATTTTTATTAGACTGCAAAATATTTTTAAATTTTTTGAAAATAAGTAATAATGATGCAACGTATTTATTAGTTCCTATTCTCATTTTTTTATCAGAATGTACAATATCTAAAGTAAGAATATTCAATTTTTTCAAAACTTCATTATATAAATCACCATCAATTTTATACATAATAGGAGTATTTAAATATACTTCAATAATATCATTATCTACAAATACAATATCCCAATCAAATTCTCTTTGTAAAGAAATCCTTGTAGTAAACGTTTCTTCCTGAAACAAGGGAAAAATTCTTCTCTGTTCAATTTCAAATGGTAAATCAAAATTATTGTTAAATATTTTTTTTTCTCTATTTAATATTTTTTGAAAATAATATTTCTCTACTTCTACATCCGTACCAAAAAAAGATCTCTTATAATTATCTAATTTACTAATTGGAAATTCTTTATTAAAAATTTTTATTTTATGTGTATTCAAGGCTATACCTTTAAACATCCAATCTGCAAAACATCCCGTTAAAATGGAACTATATTTTTTTAATATTTTATTATCTTTTTCATGAATAAAATGATCATGTCTGAAACAAGACATACCACAATTATTTTTAACAGAATCATATAAGCTATCTACATAATAATCTTTATTTCTTTTTATTAAAATATGTTTTTTTGATAACCTATTTGTAATTTGCTTAGAAATATAAAGTTCAAAATTTTCTTCATCATAAAATGTTATTGCCTCAATATCATTATTCAAGCTATTAGTAAGAATAGTTCGAGAATCACCTCCACCACTTAGCATTACTGCCTGTGTACCATACCATTTAGTAGTTCTTCTTTGTATTGACATTATTAATGCCTTTGCAAACTTATCAATCAAAACTTGTTTGTCAAAAATAAATTTAAATTTGAAATCAAAATATTTATATTTATTATAAGTTTTTTTTGAAAAGTCCCAACAAATATAACTAGAATTATCTAAACTTTTAATTTCACTATAATACGTGTTTGGATGATAGATAAATCCCTTATTTATGAACTCTGCTATAGAAACTTTATCTAGAGTTTTTTTATTGATATATCTCGATAAAATATCTGGATTTGTAGAAATCTGAAAATTATATATATCTTCAGCTTCGTTAATATAAACAGGAAAGACGCCTACTTTATCAGTAATTAATATCATTTTATTTTTATTATAATCTAAAATAACTATTGTAAATGCTCCATTTAAATTTTTACAAAAATTATTTAATTTACTTTTACAATATTTATTAATTAAATGTTTTGTTATATAAGATTTTTCATTCTCTTTATAATTACACCATTCACTAATTTCAATAACAGGTCTACCAAGAATAATCATTCTAACATTTAATTCTATATCAAAAAATTCATTCCAATGTTCTAAAGAATAATTTTGTTCTAAATGGATGAATTTTCCATTAAATTCTATATCTGTTAGAATATTAATAGGTTCATTTAATATTGTTAGAAAATTCAAGTTAATTCCTTAACAATTTTAGCTGGATTCCCAGAAATTAAACTATTATCCACAAATATACCTCTTACTATTGATCCAGCACTAACTACACAATTGTTACCTAATCTTGAACCTGGTAAAATTATACTGTTTGCCCCAATCCAACAATTATCTCCAATGATAATTGGTTTTGAGTTTCCTTCTGTATTTATTCTATTCTGAGGATTATCAACATACAAATCATGACCACTTCCATCAAAGATTTGACAATTTGCTGCAATCAAACAATTTCTCCCAATCTCAATATATTCATATGAATGAATACAACTACCATGTATTCTAGTATTTTCTTTTATAATAATTTTAGCGCCTTCTCTATCTGCATATAATTTAACAGGAGTATACATATTTAAATGATATTTCAAATTATCAGAATTTAACTTAACACCATTTCCCAATTCTAGTAAGCACCCATTTTTAATATTAATTATTGGTTTTTTTATAATTGAGATTTTGCCATGAGTTTTAATATTTTTGTTAAAAAAAAGCATTAATTTAAATAAACGAGAAAAAATTTTTCTAAACATTTTTTATTAACCTTTCAATTTTAACTAAGAACTTCAATATTTTTTTTCTAAAAGTTTCAAAAAAGTATAATTTATCTTTTGTAAAATAAAATATTTTTTCCGAAAATTTTAATTTCTTAATGCATCCAAATTCTTTTAAATAATCAAGATATTCAAACTTAGAAATTTTGTTAGTTTCTTCTAAAAACATAAATTTTTCTGAATATTGAGATACAAAATTAATTTGTGAAGATTTAAACTTTTTACTGTTTAGAGAATATTCCTTTACAATATTCTTTAATCTTACATCAAGATATCTAAAGAAAATATATTCTCTCCAAATAGTTTTTAAAATAGAATTATTTTGTATATATTCAGAACTTTTTTTAAAATTTATTCTAAAATTCTCAAATTCTTGATTCCTTAAGATACTAATACTCATTGCACTTATTTTATAAGGAATTATCTTTATCTCAAATATCTTATTATTAATAATGTTGATATTTAGCAAATACCCTATTGTCTCCATATATCTGCTCTTTTTTCTAAATATTCCAAAGTTTCCTAATGAATAAAATATAGGAACATCTTTATATATTTCAAGCCCTTGTGGAACATGAGGGTGATGTCCAACAACTAAATTAGCCCCCTCATCAACAAAAGTTCTATATAGTTCTTGTATATGAGGAGGAGGAGTCGGGATAAATTCAACCCCAGCATGTGCAATAAGGATAGTAAAATATCCTTGTTGTTTACACTCTCTTATTTGGTCTATTATATTATAAGATTCAATATCTGAAGCTCCAATATGCCCATTGTATTTTTCATTTGATTCTTCGCCTTCTGCTGTATTTATAACTGCTATTTTTTGACTATTTTTTTCAAATAGATAAGGTTTATAAATATCCACTTTTGATAATCCTGCTCCTACATATTCAATTTTATATTCTCTTAAGTGTTTGATAGTTTCCGTTAATCCTTTAGCCCCATTGTCCAGAATATGATTATTTGCCAGACATGCAAGATGAGTATTAATACTTTTTAGAGAACTTAAGACTTCTGGTTTATCAATAAGTCTTACAGCACTTTTTTCAAAATCTCTTTCTTGAGTATCTATAACTGTTTCAAGGTTTACAATATTTAGATCTCCATTATGAAAATACTTAACCAATTCTCCATAATAAGCTTCTTCTTTTTCTATTAAGATATCTGAAATATTGCCAAGAGAAGGAGCCCAATCTCCTGTGATGTTTATGTTTAATATATTTGTAAATTTATAATCTTCAGTATCATTTACTCTTAAATTTGCATTGTTTACTTTTAACAATTATTTTTTCCTTATATGAAGTGTCCATATGTTTTTTTAGAAAAATCTTCAACTTCAATAGAATCTTTTTTTGTAAAATAATGATTTCTCCAGAGAGTACCATTTGTGTCAGGATATGGATATGGCATAGTCAAAGGCTTATTTTCTTCTACTAGTCCTTTGTTTGTAATCAAATATGCTTTATAGCCAAAACTTTTCATAAGATTGAACAACTTATATTTATCTCTATCTAAAATCATAATTTCTAAAATAAAATCAATATTATTTGTATCTAATGTATCTAAACTATTTTCTAATACATTTAGTTCATTGCCTTCAATATCTAATTTGACTAAGCTTCTTTTACTATTGGTTAACAATGTTTTCAAACTAATAGTTTTTACAGTTTTTATTTCATATTGTATAAGCTTATTTCCTTGAGAACTCCTAAAATCCTTATCTACTGAGCCAATTGCGGAAAGCTTATTTTCCCCCATGTTTAAGGGTATATAAAATTCTACACTTCTATCATCATTAGCGTCTATTGCTTTTGAAACAATATCAAAGTCAAAGTTATTACGACTTTTCAACTTTGTAATATAGTCTATATTTCTATCAAGTGCTTCTACTGCTATACACTTTACACTATTGTGGTTAAGTGAAAATACGATTGAATAAAACCCTATGTTTGCTCCACCATCAACAAAGGTATCTATGTCAAAATTATACTTTTCCATAAATATTTTCAATTCTGGCTCATGCCCCCACCATCCGTAAGATGCTATTTGCTTAAGAACTGCATTTGAACCTATATCATTAAGCATGATTTTTTGTCCACAATATTCAGTATCAACTTTTTTAATTAGTCCAATATCTATAAGTTTTGATTTAATATAACCTAATAAAAACTTTTTAGCACTAACTTCTTCATACATTTTATTTCCTTATATTTAGTATTTTGATTATTACTCATTATCCAAGTTTATATTTTGATTATTACACATTTTTTTAAATTCACAATTTGTGTGGTACAGTTCAAAGAAATTGCCACTAGCTTCAATTTTACCATTCTTTAAAAAAATTATTTCATCCATTTTAAATAAAGTAGATAGCCTATGGGCAATAACAAATGTAATTTTATCATCTTTTAAAGAGATAATATTTCCCATAATCTCTTTTTCAGTATTTGCATCTAATGCACTTGTTGCCTCATCTAAAATTAATACATCAGGCTGTTTAATTAATTCTCTAGCTAAACAAATCCGTTGTTTTTGTCCACCAGACAATGTAGTTCCAAAACTTCCTATATTTGACTCCAAACCAAGATCATCTACCAATTTACTTAGCGCTGATATTTTAATATATTGTTCTACATCCTTTTCATACTCTTTATTCCAACTTATTATATTATTCAACAAAGTATCTTCAAAAACAAAATTTTCTTGTGAAACATATGCAATTTTTTCAGATAATTTTCTAATATCAATTTGATTTACATTTGTATTATTATATTTCATACAATTATCTTCTGCTATATATAAACCGCTTATCAAATTAATCAATGTTGTTTTACCTGCCCCAGTATTACCGACTATTCCATAAATTTTACTTCTCTCAAACTTATAAGAAATATTATCTATAATTTTCTTGTTTTCTATTTTGAAAGATAAATTATTTAGTGTAATTGTTTTAAGTAGTTCATTAAAATATATTTTATTTTCATTATTTTTATTTTGTGAATTTTTTAAAGTATTTTCAAAATCTATAATTTTAAAAGTCGATGCATGTACAGCTAAAATTTTTTGGTACATATACTGAAAATTTGTAAAAGTAGTAAAAACTTTATATAAAAAAAGAGCCACAAAGGCTATTTCAATATTTGATTTCCCTTCATAAATATTATTATAAGAAACCATCAAAAGTATCATTAAAATACCTATAGGTTCACTAGAACGTTTTGTTAATCCACCTAAAAAAGCTTGTTTATATTTTATATGTGAATACTCATCACTTGATTCTTTCATATATTTATTGTAAGTATTAATACAATTTGTCACTTTCAAATATTTTAAATAAACAATTAACTCTGTCAGATATTTATTAATTCTTTCTGATTTATTTAATATTTCATAGGAATAATATTTAACTTTTCTATTTAACTTTTTATAAACCAACATTATAAAAATACCAAAAATGATCATTACTAAGGTATATTTAACATTTAAAAAAAATGCCATACTTAAGTATCCTATCATTAATGTACATACAACAGATATTTGCATAATATAAAAGAAAAGTTCATAAGCTTTTTCTGTCTCTTTTGTCAATAAATTATTGATTTCAGAAAAACTATATTTATTAACTTTTAAATAATCTGCATGCGTAATGATATCCACGATTTTCTTCCGTATATTCGATAAAAAAATATTCGAAATCTTATGGTATTTATACTCTTGAAATACAGATATTATAAATTTGCTTAAAAAAATTATAAAAATAAAGATTGATAAGTTTATTATATTATAATTGATATTAAATAATGAAAGTGTATATTTAATATACTCTGCAAATTTACCGTTATAATCAGGTTGAAAAATAGGTAATAATAAACTCATTCCTATTAATTCAAAGAAGCTTACTATTATCCCTAATATAAATAGAAATAATAAACTATGATCAATATTATTTTTAAAGAAATAGTACAATTTCAACACCGTTTTTTAAACCTCTGAAATAAAACTTTAAAAAAATGTGTTATTGAAACCTCAAATTTATAGCTAATTAATTTTTTATAAAATCTTATTGTATAATATGGGTTTAACATTCTTTTTATTCCTAATTCTTGAGAAATAAGATTTTCAATAATATAATTTTGTATGTAATTTGTGGGATAAGATAATAATTTTCTATTCTCATCACTTAAACATTTTTCAAACATTTCACAATACTCTTTTTGAACATTAAAAATATCAAATTTTTTAAAAGTATTATTAGCATGTTTCCTATAATACATTAAAGAATCAGTATTATAAGCAATATATCCTTTATTTTGTAAAAGTTCAAACCATAAATGATAATCAAAAGATTTATATTCATTTTTAAATTTATACTTATTAAATACCCATCTTGGATACATAACACTTGAACAAACTATACTTGGCTTATTTTTAATACAATATTGAAGGTATTCAATATTTGATATATAATCTTTTGTATGTAATATCTTAACTTTTGACCCTTGATTAATATCATTACTAAAATGTTTTGTAAGGACATGACACATCAAAACATTATCTTTTTCTAAAAAATATTTTAATGAAGTTTCTACAATATCTTTAGAATAAATATCATCATCATGATAAATGCAAATATACTCTCCTGTTGCTTGTTTAATTAAAAAATTCCAATGATCTTCCATAGGTATTAATTCTTTTTGTTTAATATATATAATTCTTTTATCTTTAATATTTTTAATATACTCTTCAGTATCTATACTATCAGGATAATTATCAGATATTATAATTTCAATATTTTTATATGTTTGATTAAGTATAGATTCTAAACTACTTTTAAATAAATCCGTTCTATTTCTTGTCGGTATTAAAATTGATACTTTAGAATCACTATTCACATCCACTCCTTAAACTTTGATCACTCCATAGATATTCCCATTTTCCAAAACGACCAACTGTTTTTATATTTAATTTTTTTAAGTAGTCCAAAACTAATTTTCTATCATCTTCCATATAGTGGTAGAAAATAACATTTCCATATTTTAAAATTTTACAATCTTTCACAAATATATCTTCTTTATTAAAAATATTCATTTTTTCGGATTTTTCTATAATATGATCAATTAATTCATTATTAGATAAATTTAAAGTTTTATCTTTTGAGAAATAAATCTCAAATTGAAAAGAGCTACATCCAACTGGTACATTATTTGAAGATTTTATACTAGGACTATAACATCTAGATGCTAAGATATCTTCATCATAGATATAAAACCACAGGTATTTCGGGATATTAGGTTTTCTTAAACCAATAGAAACTAAAGCTATACTTGTGTATTTTAATTTTTCACATGCATTTTTTACTATAGTTGGCATATCTTTGATTAAATTTTTATATTCTGGCAATGGAATACTAGATATTAATTCACTATAGCTTTGACTAGTTTTATCTTCAAAATAGACAATTTTATTTATAGAATCAATCTTAATTACTTTTTTATTTAATCTAATATCACAATCTTTTCTCATAAAGTTTAAAAAAGATTTATAACCGCCTTTTACAGGATATCGCATTTCATTTGCATAATATGTATTTGGCGTTTGTTTTTCAAATGCACCTCTTAAAACTTCTTTTATATTTGGCTGATACATTCTATTTCCAACCCATGAAATACTCAATTCCTTTGCTTCTAATGTCCAATACTTTTTAGTATATTCTAAAGGAAATTTCTCACTAAAATAGTTACCATATTGAGCCCTTAACCACTCTTCATAATTTTCTATATTGCATTTTTTATTTGAATTTTCTACAAAATCACTTATTATTTTAATTTTTTCATTTAAACTTAATGGTTCTAAATTATTCTGAGCAGGGTGCTTTAGCCAACTCCCCTTATAATAGTTATATGCTAGTGGATTATGAGTAATATATTCAGTAGATTTTGAAAACAATTCTTTCACATACTCATCACTTGTAAAAGATAAATGTATTGCTTTATCAAATCTAAAGCCATCTATTCCAAAATTTCCACATAGTCCACCCCAGTCATCATCTTTTTCAAAAACTATGTTTTCTATACCTTTTTGATTTAAATGATAACTGGCTGATATACCAGAAATTCCAGCACCTAAAATTACAGTCATTTATTTACTTTCCACAAATTCTCTAATTTTTTTAATCATATAGTTAATTGCATCATCACCCATACCAGGATACAAACCTATCCAAAAACTATCATTCATAATTTTATCTGTTACTTTTAAATTCCCAACTACTCTATAATCAGTATTTAAAACCATACTATCAAACATAGGATGTTTTGTCATATTCCCTGCAAATAGATTTCTTGTTTGGATGTTATTATTTTCTAGGTATTCAACTATCTCATTTCTTGTAAATTTTGCTTCATCTGTAAGTGTCATCATAAATCCAAACCAGCTAGGATCTGAATTTGGCTGAATTTCTACAAGTTGAAGTTCTTTAAGGTCTTTGAGCTCACTATATAATTTCTTTTGATTCTCTTTTCTTTTTTCCACAAAAGTTGGGAATTTTTCTAGTTGTGCAACACCAACAGCAGCTTGCATATCAGAGACTTTTAAATTAAATCCAAAATGGGAATAAACATATTTATGATCATATCCTTTGGGTAATTTGCCAAATTCTTGTTTAAATCTTTTTCCACAAGTATTATCAATTCCACTTTCACACCAACAATCTCTCCCCCAGTCTCTTAATGAAAGCATAATTTTTTTAAGAAGTGGATTATCTGTATATGTTGCACCCCCTTCACCCATTGTCATGTGATGAGGAGGATAAAAAGAGCTTGTACCAATATCTCCCCATGTTCCTGTTAATTTTCCATCATATGTTGAACCAAGAGCATCACAATTATCTTCAATCAACCATAAGTTGTGTTTATCGCAGAACTCTTTTACAACCTTAATATTAAAAGGATTTCCTAGAGTATGAGCTATCATAACAACTTTTGTTTTAGGACTTAACGCTTTTTCAAGTTCATTTACATCTATATTTGCACAAGTTAATTCCATATCAACAAACACTGGAACTGCTCCATACTGCACGATAGGAGCTACAGTAGTAGGAAATCCAGCAGCTACAGTAATAACCTCATCACCTCTTTTAACTTGTCGCTCTTTTAAAAGTGGTGAAGTCAAAGCATAAAAGGCAAGTAAGTTTGCACTACTTCCAGAGTTCACTAAAAATGCCCATCGTACATTTAAAAACTTCGCAAGATCTTTTTCAAATTTTTTAGAATAATCTCCATATGTAAGCCAAAAATCTAATGAACTATCTATTAAATATTGCATTTCCTTTTCGTCAAAAACTCTGCCCGCATAGTTAACTCTAGATTCACCTTCAATAAACTTTTTATCTTGCAGTGGTTTATGAACTAACTCATAATATTCTTTTGTTTTTTGTAAAATTTCTTGCTTCAATTGCTCTTGCTTTGTCATCAACTTTTCCCTTCAATTATTCTTTTTATTCCCTCTTCAAAAAAAACTTTTGGTTTCCATCCTAAATTTAAAATTTTATCAAGATTTACTTCTATATTCATATTTTCATTATCTCTATAAGGAATTACTCCAAAATTTAACTTAGTATTTAAAACTTGTTTATTATAAATTTCTTCATAAATCTTTTTAACAAATTTTTTAACTTCAATACTATGTCCACTTCCAAGTTCAAACTCCTCATAATTTGAGAATTTATCGATATTTCCAATAATAATTTTATATGCATTAACAATATCATCAATATAAATAAAATCTCTTTTTTGAACTCCTGATGTTAAATCAATTTTTTCTACATTTTGCTCTAATTTATTAACCAACCAATAAATAAATTTATTTTCATCATCTTCAAGTCCATACATATGTTCTATTTTTATATTTATCATTTTTGTATTTTTATTTGATAGAAATTTCATCCAATCTACAAATTGGGCTTTTGAAAGAGCATATGCATTTATTCTCCTATCAAGTAGTGTATCTGCATTTACAAATGCTTTTATATTTGATGCAATCGATACTTCCAAAAGATTCAAATTAAACATTAAATTTGTATCTAAAACAGATGTTAATTTATTATCTTTTCTACCATAATTTATAACTGTATTAACAACTATATTAATTTTGTGATTTTTAAATATTTGTGATAATTCTATTTTATCAATATCATAAATTACTATACTGTTCAAAAATTTGTCAATTCTAGAAATATTTGAAGTACTTCTTTTTAAAGCAATTACCTTATAACCATCTCTTATAAATAATTTAAGAAGATAGCTTCCTAAAAATCCTGTTGAACCACTCAATAATATGGTCATTTATTTAATAGCCCATTCAATATTTTTAGCTTTTGCATCAGTAATATAACTTTCTAAATCTTTTTGGGTTAAAACTTTTTTATCTTCTTCATAGTATGCTTTATACCATTTTACAGTTTTTTCAAAGGTAGTATCACTATCCCACACATCTTTCCATTTAAGTTTTATATGAGCTTTTGAACAATCAAGTTTAAGTAATTTTGCTTCATGAAATTGATTTGAATCTTTATTTATCTCATAATCTATTTTATTCCAATGTTTCTTTACATTTTTTACTACTTCTTCAACAGTAATACTTCCTTCATCACTTGGTCCAAAATTCCAAGCTTGGGCAAACTCTTTTTTTTCTTCTAAAAGCTTTTGACCAATATGTAAATATCCACTTAAAGGTTCTAATACATGTTCCCATGGTCTCGTAGCATATGGATTTCGTATACTTACTTTTTTATTAAGACTAACTGAAACCATAATATCAGTAATAAGTCTATCTTTAGCCCAATCTCCACCACCTATAACATTTCCTGCTCGACATGTTGCAAGTAATGTATTATGAGTTTTCTTATATTCTTTTAAATTAAAGTATGAATTTCTATATGATGATGCTAATAAATCAGCACATCCTTTAGATGAACTATAAGGGTCATATCCCCCCATTGGGTCATTTTCTCTATATCCCCATATCCATTCTTTATTTTCATAGGCTTTGTCACTTGTTATATTTACAATAACCTTTAGATTATGTTTTCTACAAGCTTCAAAAACTTTCAGTGTTCCTATTACATTTGTCTCATAAGTTTCAATTGGATTTTCATAAGATAGTCTTACGAGTGGTTGAGCTGCAAGATGAAATACAATATCTGGTTTATACTCATCAAAAACTTCATTTAGCTTATCTAAATCTCTAATATCTCCAATAATTGAAATAATATCTAAAGCCAATAGTTCTATATGACTTGGATTTGTTGGTGTTTCTAATGAGTATCCAATAACTTTTGCTCCCATTTTATGAAGCCAAAAACTGAGCCAAGAGCCTTTAAATCCCGTATGTCCTGTAACCAATACAGTTTTGTCTTTATATATTTTAGAAAATAAATTTTCTATTACCAAGTTTTCCATGGAGCCTTACCACTTTCCCATAATTCATTTAAATCATTTTTATCTTTTAATGTATCCATTGGTTTCCAGAAACCTTTATGCTTATAAGTAAACATTTCTCCATCCAATGCTAAATTTTTAAGTGGTTCCTGTTCAAATGTAGTTAAGTCATTTTCTATGTAATCAAATACTTTAGGCTCACATACAAAAAATCCAGCATTTACCCAATGTCTATCCCCTTTTGGTTTTTCATGAAAACTTTTAACTTGATTATCCTCGGTCATTTCTAGTGCACCAAATCTACCATCAGGTTGGGCAGAAGTCATTGTAATTAATTTACCATGTGATTTATGAAATTCCAAAAGTTTTAAAATATTTATATCACTTACACCATCACCATAAGTTAACATAAAAGGTTCATCCCCAACAAACTCTTTTGCTCTTTTTACCCTTCCACCAGTCATACTATTTATACCTGTATCCAAAAGAGTTATTTTCCAAGGTTCACTAGTATTATTCAATACTTCAATATTTCCATTTTTCATATTAATTGTAATATCCCTTTGATGAAGAAAATAGTTAGCAAAATATTCTTTTATAAGATACCCTTTATACCCAAGTAAAACAACAAATTCATTAAATCCATATTTTGAGTATATTTTCATTATATGCCAAATAATTGGTTTACTACCAATTTCTACCATTGGTTTTGGCTTTAAATCTGTTTCTTCACTAAGACGTGTTCCAAAACCACCTGCTAATAATAATACTTTCATCACTTTAATCCTTATTAATGTAGTATTCTTTTATAATATCATCTTTGTCATTATCTTCAATATTAAAAAAATTTATTGTCTCTATTAATATTTTCTCATCTACTTTTAATATATTATCTTCCCAATATCCTTCTACTATTTTTACTGCTTTTTGTAGATTTCTTTTATTCTTTATATCAAATGGACGTTGTAGTGTATCTATAAGAATTATATCTTTCCCTGCACATAATGACTCAACAAATGCACTCCCAGCCATATCACAAATAACAATATCTGCTTCACTTAAAGCTTCTATCATAAGATTAGTAGATTCATGCTTTGCTATTTTCCCTAAAATATTTTCCTCTTGAAAAAAGCCTTTTGGATGTTTTTTATATATTACATCAAAACCATTTTTTTGCAACATATCAATTAAATATTTTTGCCAATCAAATAATAAGGGGTCAATAATTTTAGCATAAGGAAACTGTCTTAATTCCCCAACAAAAGAGTTTGGAATATATAGTATCCTTTTTCTATTCCCTATTTTCTTACCAAAATATTTATTATATATTTTAGTATGGTATTTAGATCCCAAAGATATCACATCAATATTTTTATTTAATTCATAGACTTTATTCTTTGCAAAATTTCCCCACTTTTTACCATATGTATAAAAATAATCTGTTTGAAAAAATTCACTTTCCCAGTACCAAGGATCATTAAAAAAGCACCTGTCTCCACCGTGGTAAAAACGAGAAACTTTACAATTTTCTTTTTTAGCGATTGTCGATAATAGCCTGTTATAGTAATTGTTCCCTGTTCCAGTAATTACATTTTTTGCACTTTTTAAGAATCCATTATAACTTTTTAAATCATTATGTGCTCTTGATAAAAGAGTATTTATTATAAATTCTATTGATGCTTTATGATCTTCAAATAGTTTAAAATATTCATTTTCTATTTTTTCTATTAAATTATTTGCCAACTTTTTAGCTATTTTATCTGTAAAATAACTTCTATTTGTATTTATTTTAAAATAATAACTAGGAGACAGATATATAGTCTTTAAATTACTTTTATTTACAAACTCCGTAACTAATTGATTTTTAGAAATAATTATTGCATCAAAAAAATTTTTTGGAATATATTTAATTAAAAAAGAATACAAAGATTTGATTTTACTTCTTTTAAATCTTTTTTTCTCTAATTCGATTGAAAATATACTATCAATAACTTGTTTCTTCCAGATTTTATCTATATAAATACTACTATCTTGAGAGTAAAATATATGCTCTCTTTTCTCCTCCAATATTATATAATCATAAACATGTGTTAAATATGTAGATAAAGATTGATATATTATAGGTGATGAAATATTAAAAAGCTCAAATTCTTTATCATCTAAATCTATTTCGTATAACCACTTATAAATATCTTGTGCAAATTCATCATACTTTTTATGACTTATATGCCAAGTTAACCTATCATTGTTTTCAAAATAATTTAACACTATTAAAGAGTTTATATCTAAATATCTATTCATATTTCCCCACTTAACTCAATATTGCTATTAAACTTTTTTAGCATTACTAGTGTAATAAATTTTGTCCATCCTATTTTTTTATTAAGAAATAAATTAATATAAATATTTTCATTAAATCCTATATCATTAACAATAGTTTCAAGCCATTCCCCATAAGGTATACTAAAGCCTTTTTTATCTCTATATATAATTTCAGAAGGAAGTTCTTTTTCAAATGCTTTTGCTAACAATACTTTTGATACTTTTTTATCATATTTTATAGAAGGCTCTATTTTTGTTACATAATCAACTAAATTCGTATCTAAAAAAGGTATTCTAATTTCTAAAGAGTTTGCCATGCTACTCATATCATCTTTGGCTAAAAGTTGATTTTCTAAATAGAGTTTAACTTCATAATAAGATACTTTATCATCATACGCAAGGATATTTGAGCTATCAAATTTCATAAAACAATTTAATATTATTAATAATACTTTTTCAATTTTAAGGTTTAATATATTTGCAATTTGTGAAGGGGTAAAAATTTGCTTGCCCGGTAAATATAAACTTAAATCAATATTTTTTAAATACAATGATATATCTTTAGGTATTTTTTTTGATCTTATTAATTCTTTAAATTTTCGTAATAAAAATATCCCATAAAGAGGGCTTTTATTTTCTCGAAGTTTTTTTGCATTTAAAAATGTATCATAACTATAAAAAATTTCATCTGCACCTTGCCCTGCTAAAATAGATTTTAATCCTGCTTTTCTAGCCATTTTTGATGCTAAATATGTATTAAAACCATCCATATTTGGCTGATCCAAAATTTCTAAATATTGTAGAAATTCTAATTGAAAAATTTCTTTTGTAATATGATAATCATAATGTTCGGTTTTGAATTTGTCTACTACAAGTTTTTGATAATAATCTTCAGAAAAAATTTTATCTTCAAATGAAACTGAAACAGTTTTTAACTTTGTAACGTATCTTGATGCAATTGCAGTAATTATAGAAGAATCTAAACCTCCAGACAAAAATGTTCCTACCGGAGTATCACTTACTAAATTATTCTTTACTGCATTTGTTGTAAGGTCATGTATATTTGCAATAATATTTTTATAACTGTCTTTTATCTTAGGTTGATATTCAATATTATAATATTGCTCCAATATTAAATTATTTTTTTTGTACCAAGCATAATGCCCTGAAGGAAATTTTTGAATATACTTATTAATAGTTATTTTAGGAGGTAAAGATCCTAGTAAAAGGAACAAAACAGAAGATTCCAAACTTTTCTCATCGGAAATATATTTTTCGAGTGGCTTAACCTCTGAACAAAACCAAAAGTCTTCATTCTCATTATAAAAGAAAAGTGGTTTTATTCCATACCTATCTCTTGCAAGGAAAAATATATTTTCAATATTATCATAAATAGAAAAGGCAAACATTCCACTCAATTTTTCAACAATTTTCTCTTTAAATTCAATAAAGCCATTTAAAATAACTTCTGTATCTCCATTTGTTATAAAATTATAACCTAACAACTCTAATTCGTGTTTAATCTCTTTATAATTATAAATTTCTCCATTATAAATAATTGTATATCTTTTATCAAAACTTGACATAGGTTGATTAGATTCTTGATGTAAATCTATTATAGAAAGCCTTACATGCCCTAAACCTACTTTATTATAGAATTTAAAACTTTTGTTATCTGGTCCACGATGCCTAATCCCGTCCAAAATATTTTTTAGTATCTCTTGTGAATTATTTCTTAGTGAAGAAAAACCTATAATCCCACACATAATATATTACTTTTCCAAACTTTTAAAAATTGCTAATATTTTATCCGTATTTTCTTCAATAGTATATTTTTTAGCCTCTAATAAACTATTTTTAGAATATATATCATACAATTTTTTATCATTAATAACTTTTTCTAAAGAATCACAAATACTTTTAATATCACCAAATTTACATATCAAACCATTTAAATCATTTTTTACTAATTCGTTTACTCCTACAACATCCCACCCAATAGTTGGTAGAGAAAAATTCATAGCTTCTATTATAACATTAGGACAGGCTTCACGATGTGTCAAAAATAAAAAAATATCACTTGTTTTATATAAATTAAAAACATCTTTTCTCAGTCCAAGGAAATTAACATACTTATTATATTTCTCTATTATGCTATTATAATAATTTATATCATTGTATCCACCAACAAAAATAAACTTATAGTTTGTCTTATTTGAAAAATATTTTGCAACCTCACAAAAGTCTTCAACTCCCTTAGCTTTTGTTACTCTTCCAACAGACAAAATCAATATATCACTATCGTTGTATCCTAATTCTTTTTTTAGACTTTTATAATTATTTTCATTGATTTGTGTTATACCATTATACACTACATCAATTTTATCACTTTTCATACCATATTTAAACGAAGCAGTTTGTTTTGCAGCATAACTAACTGCTATACATCTATCAGCTTTAGAAAAATCAAAACCAATTAATTTATTGTATAAGTTTTTTAAAACTTTCTTTGGATACAAAATTTCTTTTATATTAAAAAACTCAAGTATCTTGTTCTCATTAAATGCATTATGATGATGTATAGTAATTGGAATATTCCATTTTTTATCTAAAAAACTTAAAAGATAAGGAAAGTGTACATGAATATGAATAATTTTTTCTTCTTCTATAATGTCTTGTATTCTTTTCTTTACTTCTCTTATTTTAAAAATACTTTTAATTGACATTGAAGGAAAATTTACATATTTGACATTTACATTATTTTCTAACATTAAAGTATAAAATTCATCTTTAGCATTATATAATACTAAATATGGGATATTTCTTTTGTTTAATTCTATACACCTATAAAAAACATTTTTTGCACTACCTTCAATACCGCTTTTAGTTCTTTGCTCTTTTATAAATAAAATTTTCATCTAATTATTATTTCCTAAAATATATTTGCTAAACTCTCTCACTACACCTTCTCCACCTTTTTTTGATAACTGTATAATATTTAGTATATTTTTAATTTCGCTTAATGAATTAGCTGGACAAGCTGCTACACCTACCTTTGAAAGAAGCTCTTTACAATTTATATCATCCCCGATATATGCAACTTCATCAAGGCTAATACCTTCTTTTTCACAAATATTTTTTGCTACTTTTAACTTTCCTCCATGCTCCACACCTTGGTACAGATAATCAACTTTCAATTTTTTTGCTCTATTTTCAACTATTTTTGTTTTTTCACTTGTGATTAATCCTGTCTTTATGCCTGCTTTTCTTAAAAGTTCAAAACCTTTTCCATCATGGGTATTAAACTTTTTAAATTCCCCTCTATTTGAGCTATAATACATTCCAGCATCTGTTAATGTCCCATCCACATCACTTAAAAAGAGTTTTATTTTTTTGCATTTTTTACTATTTTTCTCTTTTAATATATGCTCTCTCATTAAGCTTTCAGCAATATGCCAATCAAGAGGTTCATCTATTTCTACAGAGGTAAACTCTTCCATTACATACAAATCGATCTCTCCTGAAAGCCTATTTTTACTCTCTAAAATATTTTTTACTCTATTTATATAAAAAGCTCCATTTTCTAAAAAATAGCCTTCAAAGTTCTGTCTTCTAGGTCTTTTCTTATAATCATAATTTAAAGACTCACCAGCTTTATTCCAAAAAAATCTTTTTTGATTTACAACTGTTAAAAGGGAATCTTTACCAGACTCTTTTAGTTGATTAATTGCCCCATCAAAATCCTTTGCCTGAGTTAAAGGAGAAGTTGCTTGAACAAGTATAAAAAAGTCCTCATCATTTTGTTTATGCTTTCTTAAGAATTCTAACATCGCATCTTCTGTAGATGAACTATCCTGTGCATTTACTTCATCTCTTTTATATATAACACTCTTTTTAAAATTAAACTCTTTTACCTTTTTGGCAATCCCATCACAATCAGTAGCTACATATACTAAATCAATATTTTTTGACTCTTCAATAGCTTTTAAATTCCAATAAACCAATGGTTTGCCACAAAACTCTTTTATATTTTTAAAAGGGATGGATTTACTCCCACATCTAACTGGAATAAATGCTATATTCATAAAAATCCTTTTTTCTCTTCTGAACTAAGATTTCTAAAATTAATATTATATTTTAATATTTTTGCAGGATTACCACCAATTAAACAATTATCTGGAAATTGTCCAATTACTAATGAATTTGCTTGTATAACACAGTTATTTCCTATCTTAGTATTTTTTAAAATTATACTATTTGTACCAATCCATACATGTTCACCTATAAATACATCTGCACAAAAACTTTTTTTTATTTTAGAATTATATAAAATTTGATGAAAATCACTTCCTAAGATTTGGCAATTCCATGAAATTTCACAATTATTTTTAATAATTATATTAGCATTACCATTGGTTTTTATCATAGTATTCTCATTAATATTTGTATCAAATCCTATCTCAATTACACCTTTACCATTATTCTCTATTTTACAACCTTCTCGAATAATACTATTTTTATTAATTTTTATCTGTCCACCATTTTTTGAAGTAATGATAGTTTTACTTAAACCTTTTTCACCTATTTTCTTAGCATCAATGTTTATTGCATATTTTAAGCCATTTATATACACTTCACCTAAATTACACATTTCTGATATAGAATATTTATAGTAGTAAAATTTATTTCTTAAGTATCTCATTATCATAAACTTTTAAATTATAATGTAAAACTTGCCATTAAAGTATCCGTTGCACCTAAACTTGCTAGTTGACTTTCATAAGCTTTAGTTAGTTGATCAGAATCTAAAAAATTATCCCATTTTTCATGCCCACCTGGCTTATTTTTGCTTAGCCAATAAAGATGATTAGATAAAGGATACCTTTGAATATGTTTTATAAATTCTACTTTTAATCCAGCTTGTTTTGCCAATATAGAAAGAGTATGCTGTGTATATAAATATAAATGACAACTCCAATAAGTAAAATTGGAAAAAGCTTCACTTTCATAAATTGTTAGTAAGGCATCATTAGCATTTGGAACTTCAATTATCAGTTTTCCATTTTCTTTTAGTTTTTCTTTTAGTTTTTCCAATATTTCTAAAGGCTCTTTTATATGTTCAATTACATGAAAAGAGGTGATAATATCAAACTGTTTATTACACTGATCAAGACTACTATAAAGTTCAATATTTTCTTTTTCATAATAAGGCTTAACAGCTTTTTCTAACTCAACTCCACAAACATCTTTAGCTAAAGTTTGTGCCTGTTTTAAAAATCCACCATTTCCACTACCAAAATCAAGAATCTCTTTATTTACAATACTGTTTTTTATGAAATTAAACCTTCTAGTATCATCCTCATTTGTTTGTTTTCTCCATTTTAGAAAATCAAAACTCTCATGCATATTTGATAACTCATAAAAATTATCATCAATTATATCTTCAGATAAAAAAACTAATCCACAATCACAACATTCAAAAATCTCTAAGTTTTTGTTGTCTCTTACACTACCTTCTCTTTTTTTATGATTTTGACTACCACAAAGTTTACATTTCATTTTATTTACTTTCTATTTTTTAACTTATCTCTTTGTACTTGTTCAATTGGAAGAATCTCATCATTTTTATAATGTAAAGATTCATATGCTTCATTTAAACTTTTAACTAACAATTTTAATTCATCAGGTTCTAAAGAAGCCCCATGGTCAGTACCTTTCCAAGTTTTATCTTTTGTAAAATGTCTTTCAATCCATCTAGCACCTAAAGTATATGCAGCTACATCTAAGGCAACACCTAAATGATGTCCTGAGAAACCTATTTCATTTACTCTTTCTCCATAATTTTCATATAACCAGTTGATTTCTAAAAGAGATACATCTTTAGCAGGTACGGGATATCCAGAAGTACATGAATAAATCAATAATCTACTTTTTGCTTGATTAGTTTCTTCAAAAAACTTTACTATCCCTTCAACTTCCTCTTTAGTAGTCATTCCAATAGATAATTGAACTTGTCCTTTATATTCATCTCTTAGGACTTTTAACATTTCAAAGTTATTATTACAAGCAGAAGGAACTTTTAGAAACTCTGGATTAAACTCGCACATCTCTTTAGCACTTGTTACATCCCAAACAGATGTTGAATAAATAACACCTATAGAATCACAATAATCTTTTAACTGGGAATGTTGTTTTTTAGTAAACTCTAAAAACTCTCTATGTTCTCCGTATGTTTTTCCATATGAATTTTCAAGAACAGGATGAGGAGTATCATATTGTTCTTTTGTTAATAACTCTTTATTATTTCTTTTTTGAAATTTAACATATTTTGCTCCAGAATCTTTTGCTAAATCTATTAATTCTTTTGCAATATCAATCTCACCTTTATGATTACATCCTATCTCTGCAATAATTTTTGGTTCTTTATAATCATATTCAAATCTCATTTTTATACCTTATCATATTTATTTTCTACCATATTTATCTCTATATCTTATAATATCATCTTCTCCAAAGTATTCACCAAGCTGAACCTCCGAAAAAATTAGATTCTCGCTACTTTCATTAATTATTTGATGCTTGCACTCTTTTGGAATATATACATATTTACCAGGAGATACACGTATTTCTTCTTCTCCTAATATTACTTTCCCTTTCCCTTTAATAATTATCCAATGCTCATCTCTTTTTGCATGCTTCTGAAAACTTAGCTCACTGTGAGGGAATACTATTATTATTTTACTTTGAGCATCAGGTGTTAAGATAGTACTTTTGTAAAAACCCCAAGGTCGATTATATATCTCATGTTCTAAAGTATTTTCATTAAACTGACTGAAATCATAACTTAAATTAAAATCTATATTTTCTAAAAGCATTATATGAAACTGCCTTTTTGTAATTATATTAACCAATTTTTTATCTTTATTAATTATTGGGAGAAAATCAATCTTCTCTGATTTAAATTTTTCACAAACCTCACTAAAAGAAGATGTTAGATATAAATATTGAAAATCATGGCAATAAACATTATCAATTTTATCTTCTAAAGTAAAAGAATTTAAAAATGCACGCCTTATATCCCCATCTGTAACTACTCCTAATAAATATTTTTTATCATCAAGGCAAATTAAAAATCTTTTTTTATTCTTCTGTAATTTTTCTAATGCTGTTTTAATAGTATCATTATGCATTATTATTATACTATTCATTTTTATTATAATTTCCCATCTGATTTATCTAAAATTGATTTAATATCAAATACTACATTTTTTTTTGTTTTTAATTTTAATTTTCTAAACTCATTATGTGCAACTGCCAACACTATTGCAATATACTCTTTCAAATTTAAACTATTATTTGGTATTAAATCAAAACCATACTCTCTTTTAACGTCTTTTGAGTCAGCCCAATAATCAGTAACTGATACATCACATCCAAACTCTTCTAATTCTTTTATAACATCAATAACTCTACTATTTCTAATATCTGGACAATTTTCTTTAAAGGTAATTCCTAATACTAAAACTTTTGAGCCCTCAATTTTATGTCCTCTTTTTATCATAAGTTTTATAACTTGATTAGCAACATAAATTCCCATATTATCATTTAGTCTTCTACCTGCTAGTATAATTTCAGGATTATAACCAACACTTTGAGCTTTATGAGTTAAATAATATGGATCAACACCAATGCAGTGACCCCCAACAAGCCCCGGTCTAAAAGGTAAAAAGTTCCATTTTGTACCTGCAGCTTCTAAAACATCATTTGTATTAATCCCTAATTTATTGAAAATAATTGCTAATTCATTTACAAATGCAATATTAATGTCTCTTTGAGAATTTTCAATAACTTTTGCCGCTTCTGCAACTTTTATAGTTGGGGCTAGATGAGTACCTGCCGTAATAATTGAAGCATAAAGCTCATTTACCTTTTTCCCTATTTCAGGTGTACTTCCAGATGTAACTTTAAGTATTTTTGTAACTGTATGTTCTTTATCACCTGGATTAATTCTCTCTGGGCTATATCCACAAAAAAAATCTTTATTAAAAATAAGATTTGAAAACTTTTCAAGTACAGGCACACACTCTTCTTCAGTAGCTCCTGGATAAACTGTTGATTCATAAATTACTATATCATCTTTTTTAAGAACTTTTCCAACTGTTTCACTTGCCTTTATTAAAGGAGTTAAATCTGGTCTTTTATTTTTATCAATTGGAGTTGGAACAGTCACTATATAAATATTACAATCTTTTATATCTTCCATATCAAGTGTAAATTTCATTCCATTAGAAAGAGCCTCTTTTACTTGAGTTTCATTTAACTCCAAAGTTCTATCATATCCACTATTTAATTCATCTATTCTCCAAGAAGAGATATCAAATCCAACTACGCTATATTTTGAAGAAAATGCATGGGCTAAAGGTAGCCCAACATATCCTAAACCTATCACACAAATTTTAATCATCTATTTTATTTCCTTTACTGTCAAAACCAAAAAAGTCTAAGTACCAATCAATAAAACTATTCACCCCATTTTGTACTGAAATTTGGGGTTTATAATTTAAATCTTCTACCAAATCACTTACATCAGCATATGTTGCAGGTACATCTCCTGCTTGAATTGGCATCATGTTTTTTTCTATCTTTTTACCTAGTTTATTTTCTATAGCTTCGATGAAGTCCATAAGTTTTACAGGATTATTATTCCCTATATTATAAATTTTATATGGTGCAGATGAAGTAGATACTTGCCCACCTTTCCCGTTCCAATTTTTATCTATTTTTGCTGGATTATCTATAACCCTAAGAACGCCTTCAACAATGTCATCAATATATGTAAAGTCGCGTAACATTTCACCATTATTAAATACATCAATTTTTCTGTTTTCTAAAGCTGCTTTTGTAAAGAGGAAAAGCGCCATATCAGGTCTTCCCCATGGCCCATAAACAGTAAAAAACCTAAGTCCTGTTGTAGCTATACCATAAAGATGAGAGTAAGTATGAGCCATAAGCTCATTTGATTTTTTTGTAGCTGCATATAAAGATATTGGATGGTCCACATTATGATTTGTTGAGAAAGGTAACTCTTCATTTAATCCATAAACAGATGAAGAGGAAGCATAACAAAGGTTTTTAACATTATTATGTCTACAAGCTTCTAAAATGTTTATAAATCCAACAATATTACTATCAATATAAGCATCAGGATTAGTCAAACTATACCTAACACCAGCTTGAGCTGCAAGATTACATACTGCATCAAATTTTTCATTTTTGAAAAGACTCATTAAAGCTTCTTTATCTTCAAGATTTAGCTTAATAAATTTATAGTTAGAATTTTTATTTGAAGTTAAAAGTTTACCGTAAGGTATATCTTTACCCTCCTCCAAAGTATCAATAATTCCACATCTTTGAAGTCTTCCATACTTTACATTTTGGTCATAGTAGTCATTTATATTATCAAGTCCAACTACCTCATCACCTCTTTGAAGTAATTTTAAAGCCAAATGACTACCTATAAAACCTGCTGTTCCTGTAACTAGTATTTTCATATTACATTTCTCTTTTTAAATCTTTTAGAAAATTAATAAAAAATACTAAAAAAATAGATAATAAAAAAGAAGTTACAAAACTAATAATAATCATTAATCTTTTTTTTGGTTTATTAATTAGTTGATCTCCAATTTTTATTTTTCCAATTTTTTTAGTATTAAAATATTCTTTATCTTTATATAAATTAATTTTTTCTTTTTCAATCTCTATTATTTTATTATAAATTTCATTTATTTTATTTTCTATTTTTTCTCTTGCATTATCCTCTACACTTATTTCAAGTAATCCATAACTTCTATTTGGAATTTCAATAATACAGTTGAAATCTTTTTCTAAAATATATTTTAAATTATATGGTTTTTCAATCAAATTAACACTATCTAGTTGATTATTGTATTCTCCAATTTGAACTAAAAGAGTTCCTTTAAAAATTGGAATATAGGGTTTAAAATAAAACAAATATAAAATTGACATTAATGTAACAAAGAAAGTAAAAAGCATTATAAACATTCGATTATTCCAAAGCAGTTTTATTAATTCTTTTAAATCTATTTCGTCATTTTGAATTATATCTTTATTCTCCAAGCATATCCTTTCTTTTATTATAAGTCACTATTAAAAAGATCTCTAGTATAGACCTTCTCTTTTACATCTTCTATCTCTTTAGACAACCTATTTGCTACTATAACATCAGAGACCTTTTTAAATTCATCTAAGTCTTTTATAACTTTAGAATTAAAAAAACTCTCATCTTTCAGATTTGGTTCATAAATTACAACAGGGATACCTTTTGCTTTTATTCTTTTCATTATTCCTTGTATTGCAGAACTTCTAAAGTTATCAGAACCTTCTTTCATAACAAGTCTATAAATTCCTACAATTTTTGGATTTTTGACAATTATTGAATCTGCTATAAAATCCTTTCTTGTTGTATTAGCATTTACTATTGCTTCTATTATATTACTTGGTACATTTTTATAATTTGCAAGTAGTTGTTTTGTATCTTTTGGTAGGCAATAACCACCATAACCAAAGCTTGGATTATTGTAGTGGTTTCCAATTCTTGGATCTAATCCTACTCCTTCAATAATCTCTTTTGTATTTAAATTATGCATTTGTGCATAAGAGTCAAGTTCATTAAAATATGCAACTCTCATTGCTAAATATGTATTTGAAAACAGTTTAACAGCTTCAGCCTCAGTTGAGTCTGTAAAGAGTATTGAGATATCTTTTTTAATTGCCCCTTGAGCCAAAAGATTTGCAAAAACTTCTGCACGTTCTGATTTTTCACCCACTATTATTCGTGAAGGGTATAAGTTATCATATAAGGCTTTACCCTCTCTTAAAAACTCAGGTGAGAAAACAATATTATCTGTTTGAAACTCTTCTCTTACTTTTTTTGTATAACCAACAGGAATTGTTGATTTTATTACCATTGTTGCATTTGGATTTATCTCTAACACATCTTTTATTACATACTCTATTGATTTTGTATTAAAGTAGTTTGTTTCAGTGTCATAATCAGTTGGCGTTGAAATAATTACAAAATCAGCACCTTTATAAGCCTCTTTTTTATCTAAAGTAGCTCTAAAATTTAAATTATCTTTTTTTAAATATTCTTCTATCTCTTTATCTTCAATGGGAGAGATTTTTCTATTTAATAATTGAACTTTTTCAGAAATTATATCCAAAGCTATCACTTCATTATGTTGAGCCAACAAAAGCCCATTTGATAGTCCAACATATCCTGTACCAGCAATAGTTATTTTATACTTTTTATTATTCAATATTAATCTCTTTATTATGTGTTTGTTGTATTTAAATTAAATGCGATTTTAACTAATATAAGCTTTTTTTTTACTAAATTCACTTTACAATAAACCAGGGATTTAATAAGTCAATTTTGTTATAATAAAGTGGTTTTTTATTTTCAAATTGATAAGTCATTTTTCCACTCTCTCTAACTATTGCATCAGCTGCTGCTGTATCCCATTCCATTGTTGGTCCAAGTTTTGGATAGATATCTGCCTCGCCACTAGCAACCATACAAAGCTTTAGTGAACTTCCTTTTGAAATTTGAACTATCTCTTTTGTTTCCAAATTATCTATAAACTCTTGCGTCTGTTTCGTTTGATGAGACCTTGAAGAAACTACATGTAATAGACTTTTCTTATTCTTATTTATTTTTATTGGTAACTTAATTCCATTTTTAAAAGCACCCTCACCTTCCTTTGCCCAATATAAATCATTAAGAGCTGGGGCATAAACAACACCTAATACAGGAATACTCTTTTCTATAAGTGCAATATTAATTGTAAACTCATCATTTTTTTTAATAAACTCTTTAGTTCCATCAATTGGATCAATACAAAAATAATACTCCCAATTTTTTCTAATCTCAAAATCAACTTGTTTATTCTCTTCTGACATTATTGGGATATTAGGATAGAGTTTATATAAAGAGTTGCAGATAATTTCATTTGCTTGTAAATCTGCTTTTGTTAAAGGTGAACTGTCTTCTTTATAACAAACATCGAAATCTTCATTATAGATTTCCATCACTGCTTTTCCAGCCTCAATTGCTATTTTTTTTATATCTTCAATATTAATATTTTTAATCATAATAATATTATATTAAAGAATCTATTAGTTGTGCATTAGTTGTCAATTTTTTCTAGCTTTGTAGGCTCACCCTTTTCTACTTTTTTATATACATTTATTAATGGTTTTACATGAGCATCTCTTCCATATATAAAGCTTTGTTCATCAACTATTATTTTATATGCTTTATTTAACTCCAAAGCTCTACTTTTTGAGGGTAAAATTAAATATGAAATATCATTTTTTATTTTTTCTATTTCATCTTTTTTTACTCTATTCTCTTTAGTAAAAAATCTATTTTTCACTTCACTATTTGCTCTAAATTCATCTCCTGAGTTATTCTCTTTTAAATATCTTACATACTCAGTATTTTCATCTTTAAGCTTTTTATCTTTTATTCCTATTAAACCTTTTTGACTCCAATGATACCAACCATTAGCAAAAGAGTCATTTTCAAGTTTTCTTTGAAAAACAAATGTTGAGTCTGCAATTACCCCAAGATTACTATGACACCCCATACAAAAAAGTGTCTCTTCATAACTTTGTGGTCGAAGTTCTCCTTTAGCATCTTCAATAAAACCTTGATAATACCAACCCTTTTTATTATTAAGACCACGTTCAATATCTCCAATATAAACATCAATTCTATCTGGAAAATCATGTGCTTCTTTTATCTCTTCCATTCCTAAATTTTTTAGTTCTCCATAGGTAAACCAAGAGGTTTTTTTTGCATATCGAAACTCTTTTATTCTATCTGCCATTTTTATTTTTTCATCAGCTTCAATATCTATATATCTAACAGTATGAGCAAACTCTGTTCCAACAGGATAAAGACCTGGGGCAATTAAAATTTCACTATTAAGAAGTTTTTGCCTTGCCTCTCCCACATAACTCATTGAAAAATCTTTTATTTTTTTTGCTTTAAAATCATATTTAGGTTTTAGCCATTTAAAAACTATTTTTGAAGCAAGGTCTAGTTTTCCATTTTGATTTAAATCTACCCCATAAACTTTTTCATCAACCTCATCAATACTTATATCTTTTTGTTTTATTAGAGACTCAATAATTGAAAGATTTAGTTTGTAAACTTCTAAATCAAAAGCTTTTTTTTCATTTGTTTGAAAAAGTTTTGGAAGTCTAATTAGAACATCATCAGTACTTCCATTTGTTGGCCAAAAAGTTCCTAAAAAAGGTCTATAAGCAAAGGCTCTCCAACCTGTAAACTCTTTACTGTTTGTTCTGTCAAACCCCTCTTTATCAAAACTAAAATTTACATCTGGAATATATCCATCCCATTTTCCATTATTATTAGAATCCCAATTCTTATCAAGATTTTCCAATTTTGATTTTAAAATAATATTTCCATTTTTATCTTTGTAATTGTCTTCCCTTATATATTTTAATATCTCTTTATCGCTTATATTTTTTACCTCTTTGGTTCTATCTTTAAAAAGATTTATCCAAGGATTTTTTAAAGCACTCTCCGGGAAATCATAACTCTCTTGTAACTCTTCATCACCTAAAGTATAGTTTGGCTCTTTATTTTTTGTATGGCAAGAAAAGCAGGGATTATGTAAAATATTTTTATTTGTTTCATCCACTGTTTTTGTATAACATTGACTTGTAATATAGGCAGTTGGATTATATAAAACTCTGTTTTTCAAATCAAATGCATTTGCAAAATGGGTATAAAATAATAAATTAAATAACAGTAAAAATCTAATCATTTTCTCTCTTTTTTAAATTTTCAATCTTCCATTCTACTTTTTCATTATTACAAGTTGATAACAGTTTTTAAATCTTTCATTTATGTAACTTTTTTGTAATGAATTTCATTTAGAATTACAATATATTTCAAGGAGAAAAAATGATTGATGTGCAAAAAGAGATTGAGAAAAAGTTCCCAAAGGTTGCAAAAAAACCAAACTTTTTAAGTAAGTCCTTAATAAAGATTGCAAAAAAAGTGATCCATGAAAACTCAATAAATGAGTTTTTAGAGAAGAACTCGCACTTAAAAGGTTTAGAGTTTATAGATGCTGTACTTGATTATTTTGAGTTTGATTATACTGTTTCAAGTAATGATTTGCAAAATATCCCTTCATCAGGCAAAGTAGTAATTATTGCAAATCACCCTTTAGGTGGACTTGATGCCCTATCTTTACTTAAACTTGTAAGTACAGTTAGAAAAGATGTAAAGATTGTTGCCAATGATTTTTTAGTTGGAATAGATGCTTTAAGTTCACTTTTAATCCCTATTGATAACTATAAAATGAGGCAATCAAAAAAAGATATTCAAAAGGTTTATGAAGCTTTAAACAACGAACAAGCTGTTATTATTTTTCCAGCTGGTGAAGTAAGCAGAGCAAGTGCAAATGGGGTGAAAGATCCTTCTTGGAACAAAGGATTTTTAAACTTTGCAATGAACTCAAACTCACCAATTCTTCCTATTTTTATTGGAGGGAAAAACTCTAAAACTTTTTATACTATGTCTTTAATAAATAAAACATTTTCAACCCTTCTTTTATCTAATGAGATGTTTAAAAAACAATCAAAAAATATAAATATCAAAATTGGTGAGATTATCCCAAATGAGAACATAAAACCAAGAGGATTGGATAAAAAAGTTATTGTAAATCTTTATAAAAGACATATTTATGCCCTAAAAAAAGGTAAAAAATCTTTTTTTCTAACACAAAAAGCTATTGCCCACCCACAAAAAAAAGATGAGATTTTAAAAGAGTTAAAGAAGTCTCAACTCTTAGGTGAAACCCTTGATGGGAAAAAAATCTATTTATATGATTATGAAACAGATTCTGTTGTTTTAAGGGAACTTGGAAGATTAAGAGAGCTTAGTTTTCGAAGAGTTGGTGAAGGAATAAACGCAAAAAGTGACACAGATAAATATGATATCTATTACCAACATATTATTCTTTGGGATGAGAATGATTTAGAGATTGTTGGCTCATATAGAATTGGTAATGGAAACCTTATCTTAGAAAAAAAAGGCTTAAAAGGATTCTACTCAAATACTCTTTTTAAATATGACACCAAATTTGAACCCTATTTAAAAGACTCAATCGAACTTGGACGTAGTTTTGTTCAACCAAAATATTGGGGAACTAGAGCTTTAGATTATTTGTGGTATGGAATTGGAGCTTATTTAAAAGCACATAAGGAAATAAAATATATGTTTGGACCTGTATCTATTTCTGGAACCTTTCCTTCATTTGCAAAAGATATGATGATATTTTATTATTCACACTACTTTGCAAATGATGAAGAGATAGTTGAAGCAAAACTTCCTTACCAATACTCATCACATATTATGGATTTAAAAAATGTATTCCAACTTGATGATAGAAAAAAAGATTTTAAAGTTTTAAAATCTACACTAAATGATATGGGTGTTGCAGTGCCTACTTTATTTAAACAATACTCAGATGTTTGTGAGGATGGGGGAGTTAAATTCTTAGCATTTAATGTTGATCCAGATTTTTCAAACTGCATAGATGGAATGATTTTAGTTGATGTTTCTACACTAAAAGCAAGTGCAAGGAAGAGATATATAGGAGAGTAATCTCCTAATCTCTTTTTATAATATTATCTTCAATAAAGTCTATTTTGCACTCTTTTGTTTCATTAACCAAAGCTCTTGCTACAATATCATCTTCAACAATAATATGCTCCAAATGTAAATTCTTAAGCTCCTCTTTCTCTGAAAATCTTGTAACTTTTACAATAGTTTTTGTATTTAGTGTCAAATCATTAATAACTTCACATATTAGATGAACTTTTTCAGGATTATCAATGGCAACAATAACTGCACAAGCTTGTTTAATATTAACCGATTCTAAAATATGTTTATGAGCTGCATTTCCAAAAATAATTGGTTCATCATCCAAATATCCCATCTCAAAATATTTTAGGTTGTGTTCTACTATTACATACTCATGTCCATCAACTCTTAAATTACTTGCTATCTCTTGTCCTAAATGTCCATATCCAATAACAACAATATGACCTTTTGTATCTTTATCTATATTGTAAGTATTTGATATGGCAAGAGTATCTTCTGGTATCAACTTCCCTGCCAAATTTGACATATTTTTTAAAACTATTGGGGTTAATATCATAGAGATCACTATTGTTACAATAAGTATTTGAGAATAGGTTGGATTTATCAAACTTGAACTTCGTGCAAGTTCTAAAATTGCTAAAGAGAACTCTCCTATTTGAACAAGTGAAAGTGCTGTTTTAAAAGCAACTCTTTTTGTATCATCTATTCTAACAATGGCATATATAATTATATATTTTAAAGAGAGTAAAACTGGAAGTAAAACAAGAATAATCAAAATATTGTTAGCAATTACAGAGAAGTTTATCTGCATCCCTACAGTTATAAAGAAAACCCCTAAAAGAAGATTTCTAAAAGGGGTTAAGTCAGCTTCTACTTGATGTTTAAATTTTGTTTCACTAATCATCATACCTGCAACAAATGCTCCAAGAGAATAGGTAAAGCCAAAATGGTTTGCTAAAAAAGAGGCACCAATTGCAATTAGTAGAACAGAAGCAACAAAAAGCTCATCTGATTCAGCCTTTGTAACATGTTCAAAAAAAGGCTCTAAAAGATATTTCCCAACTATATATAATAAAGCTATTAAAACAAAGGCTGCAACTGTTGTATTAAAAATAAGCCCTACAACATCTTTTCCTGTTGTGGTAAAAAAACTAAGCATAAGTAAAATTGGAATTACTGCAATATCCTGCATAATAAGAATTCCAAGAACTCGCTGACCATGACGTTTTTTTATCTCATTTGTCTCATTATAAGTTTTTAAAACAATTGCCGTTGAAGATAGAGATAAAGCTGCACCAATTACTAAAGAGGTTTTTAAATCAAATCCTAAAATATACATACAAATAAGTACCACAAAGGTAGTTGTTACAATAATTTGCAAACTTCCTGTTATAAATACCTCTTTTCTCATTCTCTTTAGATGTTCAATAGAAAACTCTAAACCAATTGTAAACATTAAAAAGACTACACCAAACTCTGCAATCTCTTTTAGATCATGATTATTAACTGCATTATGTAAATCAAAAACATAGGCTATTATAGTTCCTGTTACTATATAACCAATAATAGTTGGCAAATGAACTTTTTTTAATATTATGTTTACAATAATTGCAATTAAAAGTGTCCATACTATAATACCTAACATCTTTTACCCCAAACTAAATGTAGTGCATCTGCTTATACCCTTCAAGTCTTTTTTTATAAGCTGAATTAAGCATTGCGTTTTTATTATCAAGGAAATCTATTGCTAAACACTCTTGATTTCCTCTACCTATTCTTCCTAGATATTGAACTAGTCTACCATAATATGAGATTGGTGTTGCAAAAATTATTGTATTTAGATGGGGAAAATCTATCCCTTCACCAAAATATGAAGTAGTTGCCAAAATCAAACTCTTCTCTTCAACAAGTTTGATTTTCTCTTCTTGCTCTTTTTTACTTAAACTCCCATGGATAGACACATAATCAATATTTTTGGCATTTAACATCTCTTCTAAAATATTAATATGTTCTATTCTATCAGTTAAAAGTAAAATTTTCCTTTTACTATTTAAAATAATTTGTTCAAGAATCAAACCGTTTCTTTTTTCATCTCTTGATAAATCATTTATAAGTTCTGCATAGGTTTCACTACTACTTCTAAACTCTGTTTTTATAACCTTTAGATGATTTGTTCCATCCCTTTTACTTTTATATTCATAGGCAATTTCACCAAGCTGTTGAAAAAGTATTGGTTGAAGACCATCTTTTCTATTTGGAGTTGCGCTAAGTCCTAAAATATATCTTCCAAAAAAGTTTTTAACAATTTGTTCAAAGGTAACTGCTGGAATGTGATGACACTCATCAACTATTACAAAAGAGTACTCATTGATAATATCAGGGGAATTTTTTAAACTCTGCATTGTTGCCACATCTATTTTACCATTTAGACTATTTTTACTTTTACCCAAATATCCTATTTCACTCTTTTTATAGCCAAAATAGTCAACAAATCTCTGTCTCCATTGATCAAGTAACATATTTTTATTTACAACTATCAAGGTTGAACACTCTCTTAATTCAAACATTTTTGCTCCAAGCAAAGTTTTCCCAAAACCAGGAGGTGCTACACAAATACAAAAATCATTTTTAGATATTTTTTCTATTGCTTCTTGTTGCTCAGGTCTTAATGTAAACTCAACTTTTTTTGTCTCAATTTTTTCTAAATATGTTCTATTTTCTATCAGATAATCTACACTATACTCTCTAAAAAACTCTTTTATTTGATAAATTAAACCCCGTGGAAGTTTTAGATACTTTTCGTCCTCTTCAAAATTTTTTATAACCTTTGGAGTGTTATACAAAGGTTTTCTTAATTTCAATAAAACTTTTATTTGTGGGTTATCAAAAGAGGCAAAAGCTTTAAGCCTATTAATAAAAGTTTTTGAGAGATTTTTTGTTGGTATATATAAAAAATCATAAAGTTTTATCTCCAATCTAAAACTTGGTGTCTCTATATCTTCTAAAATAGGATTTATTGAACTTACACTCTCAAAATCTATATATTTTTCTACAGTTTTCAAAGGCAATCTTTTTATTTTTTGCAAAACTTCCCACTGGTCATCATAAATAGAATTTGTAAAAGCATCAAAAAATACTGTTCTATTCTCATCTCTAAATTTTAGATGTAGAGGTAATTCAATTGGCTCTTCTAAAGAGGCTTTTGATGAGAACTCTTTGTTTGGATATATTTTTGCACTAATATTTGTTTTTCTTAAAATATACTCTGCAAATTTTCTTGCCTCTTTTGCACTAATGCTCCTTTCAAAAAAGAGCCATGCAAAAACAGAATTATAAGAACTATATTCAAATAAAAAGTTCTCTTTTAAAAGAGTAAAAGAGTTTAAAATCTTTGGAATATCACTTTGCAACAGTTCTAAAACAACAAATCTAACTCTATTTTCATCATCAATTAAGTATGAGGCAAGTTGAACTTGACCCCTTAAATGTAGTTCTAAATCTTTGTTAGTAATAGGAAGAAAGTTATTACCCTTAAAGCTTTGGCTAACTGGGTAAAAACTCTGTTTTAAGCCATCTTTGCTTATCCATTTTTTCGCAAAGATGCTTTGGGTATTTATAAATGTATTTTTAAAAAGATCAATCTTCTCTTCTTTAGTAAGCTCTCTTTTAAATCTACTTTTAGACTCTTCTAACTTATCCTCAAGCTCTTTTATTTCAGCTTCAATTTTATCCTTTTGAGAATAAAGCTCGTTTAAACGCTCATAAATTTTTTCGTTCATGTTCAAGTTGTTGTGCAGGACTTAATATTATATTGTTGATTTTATTTTCAACTTCATCATATTTACTAGTAAGGTTTGACCCTTTTCTAATTCCCTGACCTTCAAATTTCCCATCTTCTTCTATAATTAATTCATTATATTTCATATTTCCAATTACTTTACCCTCTGAAAGTATTTGAACCTGATTACAATCTATTTTGCCATCTAAAAGACCACTTACTATTAGATTATTTGCTTTTATATCACCAATTACTTCACCAGTTCTTCCAATTGAAATCATATCCGCTTCAAGAATAACACCTTCAAATTTTCCATCAATATGGATACTTCCTTCAGTTGTAATACCTCCAATAATGCAGGTACCTTGTGCTATTACGGTTGCACCATTTTGAACTGTTCGTTTATTAGCTTTACCAAAGATTCCCATTGAACTCTCCTTTCTTCTGTAAAAATACTATTATAATTTCCTAACTCCCAAGAAATAAAATTTTTTGGGTCTAAAACTTTCAAACCTGATCGTACTTCATAGTGTAGATGTGGAGCAGTACTTCTACCACTATTTCCACTAAGTCCTATCTCTTGATTTTTCCTTATTACATCTCCAGTGTTTACATTAACTTTATATAAATGCGCATAAATTGTCTCAAAACCAAAATTGTGTCTTATTTTTATTACCCGTCCAAAATCACCATCATTTTTTGTTTGAACATAACTTACAACACCATCTGCTGTTGCGTAAACAGTTGTTCTTCTTGCTGCTTTTAAATCTATTCCTCTATGAAATTTCTTTTTGTTTGTGACAGGGTGTATTCTATATCCAAAGGGAGAAGTAACTCTTGTCTCTTTTAAGGGGGAACCACTTGGTATTGATGTTAACATATACATTCTTACAATTGGGCTCATTTTTCTTAAGGTTTCAGCAGTTATTTGTTCTTTCTCTTTATCTCCTTTAAGTCCAATCATCTCTTCTATGTGATCTAATTTAGAACTTAAAGCTTCTATATCTTTTACTTTTCCTTTAATTTGTAGAGAATAGAACTGATTTTGAGCTTGCAGTTTTTTTTCTTTTTCAACAAGAGTTTTAATCTCGTCCTCTTTTAGACTTATTTGCTTCTCTTTCTCCTCTTTTAAATTATCCATTCTAGTATTTAATTCAGAAATAAACCAAAAAGAAGCTCCAATAACAACTACCACAGCTAAAATAATAATTATTATTAGTTTTTTTATTACTTGATGTACATTAAAGGCCCTTGTACCTTGTACATCAGAGATTGTTATTATTAATCTATCTTTCATCTACACTCATATTTTTTAAAAAATTTTCTACAACTGAGAATGATCCAAATACTAAATATTCTTCATCAGCCTTGATACTATCATAAGTAGATACTATTATATTCAAATTTTTACAAATTTCTAATAAATTATTTTCATCTGCTATTCTTTTATTCACAATTTTGCAAATAGTAAGCTTAGAAATTATAGGTTTTAGTATCTCTAAAACAGATTTGTAATCTTTATCTTTATATGAATTATAGATTAGATGTACTTTTTTTTCTTCAAACTCTTTAACTAAAACTTTTGCTGCAAGCGGGTTGTGTCCCACATCAATGGTTATATTTGAAGCAATTTTTTGGCATCTTCCAAATAGTTTAATATCTTCAAAAAGTGATAAATCTATTTTTATATTTAACTGCTTTAAACTCTCTACAACCAAAGCTAAATTTCTATTAATAAACTCTGGAAATTTTTTATTTAATCTATATTTGTCAAACTCTTTTACAGAAATTATCTCAATATCTCTATCAAACTCTTTTTTTAGTTCCTCTTTTACTTTTATAGCTGTAGAATAAACTTCATTATGAATTTGATAGCCAATTAAGATTTTATTATCCGCTGAACGCATCTTTGTTTTTGCTATTTTTTCAATTGAATCTCCAAGAAAATCTTGATGGTCTAAATCTATTGTAGTAACCAATGTTTGTTGGCTTGGAACTACATTTGTTGCATCAAATTCTCCTCCAAGTCCAGCTTCAAATACTAAAAAATCTAATCCATCACTTAAAACTAAAGATAAAAGAGTTGTATATTCAAAGTAGGTAAGTTTTTCTAAAAGAGGCGTTGTCAAATAGTGCTGAAGCTTTTTATTTGCAAAATTTAATTCAAAATCTAAACTATCTCTTCCATTTATCCAAATTCGTTCATTAAATTTTAAAATATGTGGAGAGCTGTAGTGTAGTGTTTTATATCCATTTTTAACTAAATAGTGAGAAAGAAGTCTTCCTGTACTTCCTTTTCCATTTGTTCCAACAATATGAATAAGGTAAGGAATTTTTATAAACTTTGAGAGAATTTGCCAAGATTTCTTTACAATAGAGAAATCTATTTTGTCATAATACATTGTTTTATGACTTAAAATCTCCTCCAAAGAGGATGTTTTTATATTCAACTCAATCCTCTTTTTTAAAAGAATAGATAGCAATTTTTGAAACTACCTCATCTAAAGCTTTACTAGAGGCTTGTCTAATAGCATTAAATCTGTTTGCATCACTAATTTCAGCTCCAGCGTCAATAGAAAAATTATAATCTCCCCTAACTGAAAATGATTTTTTTACTCCCCTTTTATTTAGATTTACAAGAATATTTACAACAGCTTTATAAACTTTTTCATAACCTTGATTATCATATTGTACAACTCCCATAGATACAGAATTTAATTTTAAATCTAAAATTGTATCTGCTTCATTTGGGTTAGTTACTATATTTGAGCCTAATCTATGGATTATAATCTCATTCATACTATCTTTTATAATTGCCGCGTTTCTTGGATCTTCTAATGAAATTATTAAGTTTACAAAAACTTTATTTCCTATTTGATCTTTTGCATAATCAACTGAAGGTTTATAACCACACCCTTGAAATAAAATAACTGCAAAGAAAAAGAAAAGTATATGACTAAGTCTCATTTTATCCCTTTATAACCAAGTTTACAAGTTTGTTTGGAACAACAATCTCTTTTATTATCTCATTACCTTCCAACCATTTAGCTGAATGTTCTTTGGCAATTGATAAAATTTCATCTTTTGAAGCATTTGGACTAACTTCAATTTCACATCTTTTTTTACCATTTATTGTAACTGCAAGGATAATAGAATCTTGTTCAAAAACTTCATCTTTTATCTCTATCTTATTATTAAAGTTCTCTTTATTAAATAGTTTATCCGAAAGCTCCCAACATAAATGTGGAATAATTGGCTCTAAGATATTTGTTAAAATATAGTAACCTTCTGCCCAAACAAGTTCATTGTTTTGTACTTGAAGAGCATTCATTGCTTCCATTGATGCAGCAATTAGAGTATTAAAAGCATATGTTTTATTAAATACATCATTTGATTTTTGTAAAGCTTCATATACTTTTCTTCTAGCCTCTTTTTCCTCTTTATTAAGTGTTTTATGCTCTATCTCTTTAAAGTTTTTAACTGCATTTTCTGTAACATTTGAACTTCTGTCAGTAAATCTTTTTATAAATCTAAAAGCTCCATCAACTGCACTATCGTTCCACTCTAACTCTTTTGTTGGTGGTGCTGCAAAAAGGATAAACATTCTAGCTGTATCTGCTCCATATTTTTCAACAATTAAATCTGGATCTACAACATTCCCTTTAGATTTAGACATTTTTGCCCCATCTTTTAAAACCATTCCTTGAGTTAATAGTTTTTTAAATGGTTCCCTTGAGTTTGTATATCCTAAATCATTTAATACTTTAGTGAAAAATCTTGCATAAAGTAGGTGTAAAATTGCATGTTCAATTCCACCAATATATTGGTCAACATCCATCCAATAATCACTATCTGGTTTTGAAATCCCCTCTTTAGTCCATTTTTGCGGATTTGTTGCATATCTTAAGAAGTACCAAGATGATTGAACAAAAGTATCTAATGTATCAGTCTCTCTTATTGCATCTTTCCCACATTTTGGACATTTACACTTTTTCCATGTTGGATGATTATCTAAAGGGTTTCCTTCCCCTGTAATCTCAACATCTTCTGGAAGAGCTATAGGAAGATTTTCTGTTTTTTCGGGAACTAAACCACAAGAGTCACAATGAACAAAAGGGATTGGAGCTCCCCAATATCTTTGTCTTGAAACTCCCCAATCTCTTAGTTTAAAGTTAATCTGTTTTGTTCCAAGTGAATTTTGTTCAAAATGGTACATAATAGATTTTTTTGCTTTTGTATTTTTATGCCCTGTGAAACTCTCTGAATCTATAAGTTCGCCCTCACCTGTGTAAGCTTCACTCATTTTTTCAATTATCCCATCAGGTCCAACAATTACTTGTTTGATTGGAAGGTTATACTCTCTTGCAAACTCAAAATCTCTTTGGTCATGTGCTGGAACAGCCATAACAGCTCCCCCACCATACGAACTTAATACAAAGTTTGCAACCCACACAGGTATTTTTTTTGCTGTTAAAGGATGAATTACATCTATTTCTAAAGAGATACCCTCTTTTGGCATAGTTGCTCTATCCCTTTCACTTACTTTTTGCATAGCTTTAATAGCTTCAATTTTTGAATCAGGAAGTAGTTTATTTTCAACTATATATTTTACAATTGGGTGTTCAGGAGCAAGTGCTGAGTATGAAACTCCATAAATTGTATCTGGTCTTGTTGTAAATACTTTATAAGAAGCAAACTGTTTATCAAGTTTATATCTAGACTCTTTTGATAATTCAAAACTAAACTCTAAACCTTCACTTCTTCCAATCCAGTTCTCTTGCATTGTTAAAACTTGTGATGGCCATTGTCCCTCTAAAGTTTTTAAATCATCAAGCAGTTCTTGAGCATATTTAGTAATTGCAATGTAATAACCTGGCATCTCTTTTTGTTCAACAGGAGTATCACATCTCCAACAACAACCCTCTTCCACTTGTTCATTTGCTAAAACAGTGTGGCAAGGTTCACACCAGTTAACTATTGTAGATTTTCTATATAAAAGACCAGCTTCATACATTTTGATAATAAACTCTTGTTCCCATCTTGTATACAACTCATCTGAAGTAGCAAACTCTCTTTTTGTTGAAAAAGATAGTCCAAGAGCTTTTAACTCATCTCTCATATAATCAATATTTTCATAAGTCCATTTTTTTGGATGTAGTTTGTGTTTTATTGCTGCATTTTCTGCTGGCATACCAAAACTGTCCCAACCAATCGGGTGAAGTACATTAAAGTCTGCTTTTCTAAAATATCTTGCAAAAGCATCACCTAAACAATAGTTTCTAACGTGTCCCATATGAATTCTACCACTTGGGTAAGGGAACATACTCAAAATATATTTTTTCTCTTTTTTTAAATCATTTAGTGGTTCAAAACTTCCATTTTCATTCCAATAATTTTGCCACTTAGCCTCAATTTCCTTTGGATTATACTCCATTAATATTCATCCTTATCTTGACTTTTTGCGCTCTCAATTAATGCTAATGCGATTGAGAATAGATTTGCTACAATTGCACCTATTGCAAGGGCTGTAGCCATAGGCTCATCACCAATAAAGGTTAATACCATAAATGCAGGAATAAGGTGTAAATCTGCAACCAATGAACTTGCTAATAACTCTGCTGCGAGTAAGTTTTTAACACCGATTTTTAAAATAGTTGATATAACATTAACCCCTGCAGCTAAAAAAAGCGCCACAGCATTTGGCTCATAAAGAAACCCTGCCGTTGTAGTTAAAGACATAAGTGAAAAGAATATGTAAGTGACCTTACCCCAATCCATGATATAATCCTTCGTATTTGTTCTTAAAGGAGATATTTTATCTAAAATATCATAAAAAAGAGTTTGTAAGCGCCTATCTTATTTGATTACTCTGTTATTCTTAGCACTTATTATTAATTGATAAATTAGATAAAGAATAACAAGTTTTAAAAGAAGTTCCAAAATCAAAACTGCGCCAAAATCTAACTCAAAAAAGTGAAGTGGGTTTAGATTATTTAAAAGAAACTGTAGTGAAAAATCATTTGTTACAACAAAATAAAGACCAACCAAAGTTATTATTAGAAGTCTAAATCTATTTTTTGCACTATCAAAAAAGACAATATTGAAAATACAGTACCAAACAAAAGCAGTTACAGCCAAACCAACTAAAATCTCAGTTGTAAGAGTGTGAGGAATATCTACAGAGTACTCTACATACTTGTCAACAAATATAAACTCTACAATAGCAGCTACAACTTCAAATAAGAATATCCAAAATAAAACTAACTTCCAGTTTGTTGAGTTTTGTGAAGTTATTTTATCAAAGTTATCTTTTACTTTTTTTAGTTTCTCTTTATTCATAGTGATTTCTCATTTTAAATGTAGTTTTAATATTTTATTATTTTTTAAATTATAACATTAATTAGTATTAAAAGGGTGTTAAAAAATAGATATTTTTTAGAAATCATTTTTTACTTTCGTCTTGTATTTTGTCTAATTTATAAAATCTATTGTTTTTAATCTATGCGTAAAGTTTCCTTGTGACATTAAGTCACAAGATTTCCTTTTCTTCTGTGCCAACTGAAATTGGTCACGCTTACAACCTTTTTACCTGCAAGCAGGATTACATGTTGAAAAAGGTTGTGCCTTGTGCTTGCACTCTCTTTGAGAAAAGCAATCAAACAGTTGTTAAAGCTCTTACAGAGTTTCTTCGATTTTTACTTTTTAAAGCTAGTCTGAACTAAAGAGTTAGTCGCGAAATTTAAAGAATTAAAAAATCTTTGATTTTTTATCAATATCCTTTCCAACCTCTACAACTACCAAAAAGATAGAAAAATATTTATGAAACCGCGTGAGGATTGTTTGACGAAAGAAAAGATACTAAATGTATCTTTTATGAAGGAGTTCCGCAACGCAATAAATATTTTTATATTTTTGAGGGTATTTGCTTTAGCAAACAGTGAAGCCGTTGGTGGTTTTTTGCAATACTTTTTTCTATAAAAAAGTATTAAAGCGCTATTCTTTGCAAGAGAGAGCAAGAGAATTTAAAAGCTTCAGCTTTTAGAAGAAGAAGTTCTTTCCATAAATAAATGTCACAAAAATATTTCTATATAAAGGTTTTTATTTATTTAAATTTTGAGGATAAATCAAGAAAGAAAGATGATTTATAAGTGATTTTACTGAAGTAAATGAGCGAAATAAATCATCGCATCTGACGACGATTTATTCCAAAAGGTGAATAAAGAAAAATCTTTATTAAACTGTTCCCTTCTCATACATAGCTCTCATTTTCTCTTTCTCTTTTTGTCTTTTTAACTTATCAGCCTCTTTAGCTCTAAAGTTTGTAACAGAGAATTTTAACTGTACCAAAAATGATGCAGCGATAAAGATAGATGAGTAAGTACCTACAATAATACCTACAACAAGTGTAAAGGCAAAACCATGGATAATTTCTCCACCAAAAGCAAATAGTGTTACAACCACAAAGAAAGTTGTTAATGAAGTAAGTGTTGTTCTAGATAGTGTTCTACTTACTGATTCATTTACTACACTACTAAGTTCAGTCTCTTTTGAACTTTGAATTCCCTCTCTAACCCTGTCAAATACAATAATTGTATCGTTTAGTGAGTATCCAAGAAGAGTTAGAATTGCTGCTAGAATATCTAAGTTTACTTCCACACTAAAAAGAGAGATAGCTCCCATTGCTATTGTAATATCGTGGGCTAAAGCTAAAATAGAAGCAACTGCAAATCTCCACTCAAATCTAAAAGATACATAAATCAAAATTACAAAAAGTGAAAGACCTAGAGCCATAATCCCTTTTTCTCTAAGTTCTCCACCAACTTTTGGTCCAACCATATCAACTCTTCTTACTTCAAAGTTTCCTGTTGAATCCAAAATTTTGTGCATTTGGTCACCAATATCATTTTTAAGATTTGATGAAGAACCTGTTATTCTTATTACTACTTCTTGAGGTGAACCAAACTCAGTTATTGATGAACCTTTGTATTCAGTATCGTTTAAAACATCTCTAATTTTATCAATTGGAGCTTTTTGGTCATACTTAACTTGTACAATAGTACCACCTGCAAAGTCAATACCAAAATTTAATCCTTTTGTTGTAAGAAAAAAGATTGAAGCAATAAGTAAAATAGCTGACAAACCAAGAAATGGGATTCTTTTTCCCATAAAATCATATACTTTTTCGTTGTTAAAAATTTCCATTATTTAATCCCAAACCATTTTCTTAAGTTTTTATCTTTGGCAATTTTTGGCATTAATGCTTCATAAATACCATGAGTTCCTAAAATTGCAGTTAACATTGAAGCTAAGATACCAATAGAGATAGTTACAGCAAATCCTTTAACTGGCCCAGTACCATAAGCATATAAAATCACAGCTGCTAATAAAGTTGTAATATTTGCATCAAGAATTGCGCTCATTGCATTTGAGTATCCATCCTCTACAGCTTTTGGTATAGACATGCCACTTCTTAAAAGTTCTCTTATTCTCTCACTGATAATTACATTGGCATCAACAGCCATACCAACTGTTAATACAATACCAGCCATCCCTGGAAGTGTCAAAGTCGCACCAAACATAGCCATAATAGAGATAATAATAAAGATGTTTGATACTAAAGCAACATTTGCGATAACCCCTGCATTTCTATAATAAACGATCATAAAGATAAATACAGCAGCAAAACCTGAAATAAGAGCCATCATTGAAGCATTAATTGAATCTGCACCCAAACTTGGTCCAACACTTCTTTTTTCAAGTAGTTCAACTGAAGCAGGAAGAGCACCAGATCTTAAAGCAATAGCAACATTTCCAGCTTCTATAGTTGAGAAACCACCAGAAATCTGACCACTTCCTCCACCAATTCTTTCTCTGATATTTGGAGCAGAATAGACTTTTCCATCAAGAACAATTGCCAATCTTTTCCCCACATTTTTACCTGTAAAATCACCAAAAATTCTTGAACCACTTGAATTAAGTGTAAAATTAATAATTGGTTGGTGAGATTGATCAAAAGCAACTTTTGCATCTATTACTTGACTTCCATTTAAGATAGGAATCTCTTTTACTAGATATTTAATTTTTGGATTTCTACTATCCTCTAAAATAATATCTCCATATTGTGCTGCTTGATAAGTTGTTAAAGCATAAACTTGATCAGCTCTCTCTTCATCAACAGCCATTAGCTCAAGATTTGCTGGCTTTGAGATAAGTTCCCTTGCTGCTTTTTCATCTTCAGCTGTTTTGATACCTGGAAGTTCAACAACAATATCAGTTTCACCTTGTCTAATAACAGTAGGCTCAGCTAAACCAAACTGGTCAAGTCTATTTCTAATAGTTTCAACAGCTTGTGCAACAGCTAAATCTTTTGTTGTAACTTTTTCTGCTTCTGTTAAAGTAACGTTATAGTTTAAGTTCTCTTTTGTTACTTTAAGTCCTTTTATGTTCTCAAGCATTGTGTCAACTTTTGGCAGTTCATCTTTATCTAAAACAGTAAATTGAACACTTCCATCTTTAATAGATAATTCATCTATTAAAATCTCTTCATCCTCTGCAAAATATTTTATAGAGGTAGCAACTGATTTTACTTTTGATGTTACGGCTTCTTCAGTTTTTACTCCAAGAAGCATATGTAATCCACCTTGCAAATCAAGTCCCAAAGAGATTTTTTTACCAGAATCAGTTTGTAAAAAAGAGGGGATAGAGAATGCAACTCCAAAAATAATACTCAGCATAAAAATAATTAGTCTATAATTAAAGATTTTCAATCTTAGTCCTTAGGTGTGAGTGTATAAAACATAGAAAGTTAAAACATGTAAGGATACATGTTTTAAAATTTCATTTAGTCTAATAGTTTAGCGACAAACTCTTTTGCAAGCTTCATCTCGCTTCCATCATGGTTTTTAACTAATAAAAATTCATCTTCGACTTTAGTAATTTCTACCATTAAGCCACCATTTGTTACAATTTTGTCACTTTTTTTTAATTCTGCAATCATTTGCTTATGCTGTTTAGCTTGTTTTTGTTGCGGTCTTATGATTAAAAAATAAAAAATTGCGAATAACGCCACTAGAGGTAATAATGAGCTTATTAAATCTGCACTTGAACCTTGCATTAGATTTCCTTTTAAAAGAGATTATTCTATGTTTTTAGTAAAACGCGACAATTTTAACAAAACTTATATAATAAAAGGCTTGATGATAGCTTTATTTTTTAGTGCCTTTATATATCTAGCTCATTTTAATCTTGAATCAAAACTTTTTAATACCATACTTGGATTACTTGGAATATATTTTGTTTTAATATCAAAAAAACAGACACTTTTTTTTACTGGTTTTTTTATTGGACTCTTTTGGTTTTATTGGGTTGGAAACTCATTTGTTTATTATGATTTAGCTTACTTAAAACCTATTGTTCCCTTTGCTTTTGCTCTTGTTTATGGTTTTTTATTCTTTCTTATCTCAATTGTTGAATTTACCTTTTATAAAGCTGCTATTCTTTTTATTTTTTCATATATTCACCCCTTTGGTTTTAACTGGTTTGTTCCAGATTTAGTCTTTATAAATAGCTATTTTAAAGCAGACAAACCCTCTTTTGCAATTGTTTTAATCTCTCTTTTTCTTTTTATAAATTTTAAAACCAAATGGAAAGTTTTTGCTTTGCTTCCTCTTCTTTATATCTATACAAATAGTGGAGAGTATATAGATAATCCTAAACTAAAAATCTCAATGCCACAAATAAATGTTAATCAAGATAGAAAATGGGCAAAAGATAATCTTTCAAATGTTATTGATGAAAATTTTAGATTAATAGAAGAGGCAATAAAAGAGAAAAAAGATTTGATTATTCTTCCAGAGACTGCTTTTCCCATTGTTTTAAACAAAGATGAATTTGTTTTAACTAGACTTTTTGAGTTATCAAAACATATTAACATAGTTGTTGGAGCTTTATATTATGAAGATAATAACTACTACAACACCACCTATTATTTTAATAAAATGAAAGCAAAAATTGCCAAAAAAGTTGTTCTGGTTCCTTTTGGAGAGAAGATTCCTTTACCAAAATTTATGGTTGACTTTATAAATAATACTTTCTATAATGGAGCTCAAGATTATAAAGAAGCAAAAACTCCAACTGATTTTGAGATTAATGGAATCAAATTTAGAAATGCTATTTGTTATGAAGCTACAAGCGAAACACTTTTTAAAAATTTAGATGGAATTAAATATATGATAGCAACTTCAAATAATGCTTGGTTTACCCCTTCTATTGAGCCAACTCTACAAAATTTGCTTTTAAAATATTATGCAAAAAGATATGATATTACAATCTTACACTCAGTAAATGGGAGTGAAAACGGGATAATTAGACCTTAAAGCTCTTTTTTATCTCTTCTAATATCTTATCTTTTTCTAGTTCATCTTCAATTTGTAAGTTTAAAGCGTAATCCAAAATCTCTTTAAACTTTTTATTTGGTTTAAATCCAAGTTTTATTAAATCTCTTCCTTGAACCAAAGGTTTTACACCTTCATGGGAAATATTCATTAGCCTTGCATGTTCCAAAAGCCATTTTACAGCCTCATCACATTTATCTTTATTTTTTATTTTTCTGCCTTTGCAATCTGCAAGACAAACTATACAAAGATCTTCAATACTACATTTAAGAGATAACCTTTTTACAGCTTTTAAAGAGGAGTCAGCTTTAAAAAGTTGAAAAGGTGCCAAGTGATTTTTTACTAAAGGAACTACTTTTTCTATAAATTTTTTCTCTCTTGTTAGTTTTTGTAGAAAAGATATTGTTGGTTCAACACCCAAAGTCTCATGCTTATGAGAGGTTATTCTTCCATCTATCTCTTTAGTGCAAAAGGGTTTTCCTAAATCATGGCATAAAACTGCAAAAAATAGATAAAGGTCTTTATACTCATCTCCAGTTTTTAATTTTGCCATCTCATCAATACTAAGTAGAGTATGAACCCAAACGTCACCTTCGGGATGAAACTCTTTATCTTGAACACAATTAACCAATGCCTCTAATTCACTATAATATTTCAAAATACCTAACTCTTTTAAAAGCTCTAATCCAAGTGAAGGTTTTTGTGATTTTAAAAATAGTTTTTTAAGCTCTTCAAAAACTCTCTCTTTTGGCAAAGATTCAAACTCTTTAGTTAAAACCATCTTTTTGCAAAGTTTAGAAGTTGAACTATGAAGGGTTAGATTAAATCTTCCAACAAACTGAACAGCTCTATAGACTCTAAGTGCATCCTCTATAAAAGTTTCATCTTTTATATGTTTTAAAATACCGTTTTTTAAATCTTCTAATCCATTGTATGGATCTAAAAACTCTTTTGTAAAGTAGTTATATCCTATTGCGTTTATAGTAAAATCTCTTCTTAAAGAGGCTTCCATAAAAGAGAGTTTTGAAGAGGTTATAACTTCAAAAGCTCTATGCCCCTCTCCAACTTTTTTTTCGACTCTTGCTAAGGCAAAATCAAAGCTATACTCTTTTGTTGTTAATAGAAGAACACCAAAAGATTTGCCAACCTCTTTGAGCTGTCCAAACTTTTTTAAAGAGTCTTCAATTTGCTCTAAAGAGTCAATATTATATAGTTCAATATCATAATCTTTTGATGGAATATTTAAAATGTGGTCTCTAACACAACCACCAACGAGTATTGGCAAAACACCAATACTCTTTAATTCATATAAGATATCCTCTAAAATTTTAGGGATATTAATCTTTGTTGTAGTGATGAACATCCCGTTGAGGATAAGGGATAGTTATCCCCTCTTTATCTAATGTAAGTTTTATATTTTCAGTTAAATCAAATTTAAAAGCCCAATAATCAGGAGTATTAACCCAAGCTCTAACAACAAAGTTTACAGAAGAGTCAGCCAATTCTGATACAGCTACTGTTATATCTTTCTCTTTTAATACTCTTTCATCTGCTTCAACAATAGAAGTTAAAATCTCTTTTGCTTTTTTAATATCATCATCATAAGAGATTCCAATAAGCAAATCAACTCTTCTTTGAGGTTTTGCATTAATATTTGTTATTGATCCACTTGTAATTGAACCATTTGGAATAATCATCTTTTGATTATCAGGAGTAATCATAATTGTATTGAAAATTGATACCTCTTCAACAGTTCCTGTAACTCCAGCTGCATTGATAACATCTCCAACTTTAAATGGTCTAAATAGAATAATCATAACACCAGCTGCAAAATTTCCTAAAGAGTCTTTTAGAGCTAAACCAATTGCAAGACCAGCTGCACCTAAAATTGCAAAAAATGAAGTTGTATCAACACCTAGTTGTTTTAGTGCTGTTAAGATAACAATAACCATTAAAACATAGTAGATAATGTCATCTAAAAAATTTGCCAATGTTTTATCAAACTTATCATTTTTAAGCATAAGTTTTTGCGTGATATCAGCAATTTTTTTTGCTAACCATTTTCCTATAATAAAGATTACAATTGCAATTGCAACATTTAAAGCATAAAGTCCTATCATATCCGAAACAGTCTCAACACTTCCCATTTTATCTCCTAATTTTTTTGGCAATTATACCATATATAGTTACAAATAAGCTTCAATATTATTTAAGTTTTTCTAGTAGATAGTTTGTAACCTCATCAACTTTTATTTCAGTTTTTTCCAAAGTTTTTCTATCAACTACTTCAACTAAACCATCTTGAAGTTTTTTACCAACTACAACTGCATAAGGGAAACCTATAAGCTCAAAATCACTCATTTTGAAACCAAATCTTTGTTGAATTCTATCATCAATCAAAACCTCAACTCCTGAAGCTTTTAAAGAGTTATATATTTTCATTCCCTCTGCTAACTCATCTTCATTTTTTGCATTTGAAACTATTATATCAACCAAAAATGGAGCTGTCTCTTTTGTCCAAATACAACCTTTTTCATCATGGTTTTGTTCAATTACAGCTGCAACTAATCTACTAACTCCAATTCCATAACATCCCATAACAAAAGGTTGTGCTTTTCCATTTGAATCTAAGAATTTTGCATCCATTGCTTGTGAGTATTTAGTTCCAAGTTGGAAAATATGTCCAGCTTCAATCCCTTTTTTATACTCCAATTTTCCACCACAACAAGAGCAAGTATCTCCCTCTTGAACTGCAATAAGATCTGCAAAATTTAGATTTTGTAGTGAAGTTAAATCTACACCTTTATAGTGATAGTTTTCTTCATTTGCTCCACAAACTAGATTATTATCCTCTTTTAACTCATTATCAACAAATACTTTGATATTTTCAGGTAAATCAATAATTCCACAATATCCTGGAACTAAGCCTGCTGCTTTTACCTCTTCTTCACTTGCATCTTCCAAACTTAAAGCAGCGACTGCATTACAAGCTTTTGTCTCCTCTAGCTCATCTACTCCTCTTACAAAAAACAGAACAACTTCAGATGAGTTTTCATAAACAGCTTTTTTCATAACTGCTTTCATTGAATAAAAAGCATCTGCTTTTAAAAAATCACTAACTTCTGCTATTGTTTTACAATTTGGTGTTTTTACTTTTTCTAAAGATACTGTTTCCAATGGCTCTTTTTTGTTTGGTTTTCTAACTGCTGCTTCAATATTTGCTCCATATTCACAACTTGGGCAAATTACAAGAGTATCTTCCCCTGAGTTAGCTAAAACCATAAACTCTTTTGAACCACTTCCACCAATAGCTCCACTATCTGCTGAAACTACTCTATAATCAAGTCCTAATCTATTGTAAACATTTTTATATGTTTGCTCCATAAGATTGAACTCTCTTACTAAATCTTCATGGCTAGCATGGAAAGAGTAGGCATCTTTCATTAAAAATTCTCTACCTCTCATAAGTCCAAATCTAGGTCTTGCTTCATCTCTAAATTTTGTATAGATTTGATAAAGATTAATTGGTAAATCTTTATATGAAGTGATTCTGTTTTTTACCATATTTACAACAGCCTCTTCATTTGTTGGGCTTAAAACAAATCCCATACCTTTTCTATCTTTGAATTTTAAAAGTTCAGCTCCCATGGCAGTTGCTCTACCTGACTCTTCCCAAAATGATAAAGGAGTTACAAAACCAAATTGCACTTCATTTGCACCGCTTTTGTCCATCTCCTCTTTTACAACTGCTCTAATTTTATCTAATACAATTTTTCCTAAAGGCATATAATCATAAATACCAGCACCAGTTTGAAGTATAAAACCAGCTCTTATTAAAAATTGATGCGAAGGAAGTGTTGCATCACTTGGTGTCTCTTTTGTTGTTGGTATAAACATTTGAGAAAATTTCATTTTTATTTAATCCTATTAATTTATTTTAAATTTATCACAGTCATGACTACTTGACATATTTACATCAGATTTTAATCCAAAAATTGATTGTACTGTGCCAACTACAATATCACACTTATTCTCTTTAGAGATAGTTTTTATTTGATTTTGAGGTTGATGTAAATACTCTGCAATTACTGTTTGGCAAAGTTTTCTAATATTTTCCTCATCATCTTTTCTAATAAATCTCTTTTTCAAAGCAGTTTTTATCTTTTTTTCTATAATCTCATCAGCTTTTAAATACATATGTTTAACAACTGGTTCAATCTCTAGTGATTTTAACCACTCAAAAAACTCTAAAGACATTTTATTTACTATTGAGTATGCAGTTTTCGCCTGCTCTGCTCTTAAACTCATATTACTATTTACAATATCTTGTAAATCATCTACAGAATAGATCATAAGATTTGGTGATTCAATATCATCTATATCTCTTGGAACAGCAATATCAAACCAATATCTCTCAAAACTACAATCTTTTGTCATCTCTTGGGTAATAATTGGATATGGAGCTGAAGTTGCTGTTATCATAACTGGGAATTCATTTAATAACTCTTCTAATTTACTATACTCTTCAACTGCCACATATTGTTCGTAAGTATCTGCAAGCATTTGTGCTTTTTTAATATCCCTACTTGTTAACACAACATCAAAACCTGAAGAGAGAAGGTGTTTTATTGTAAGTTCACTCATCTCTCCTGCGCCAATAACAAGTGCTTTTACCCCAGAAGTATTTCCAATAATCTCTTTTGCTTTTGCAACAGCTGTACTTGCAACTGATACTGAACCTGTTCCTAAACTTGTAGCATTTCTAACTGCTGCTGCACACTTAAATGAGTAGTGCAAAGCTCTTGGAAGGTTTTGGTCACAGTAATCTTTTGCCAAAGAGAATCTAAAGGCATCTTTTAACTGTCCAACAATTTGTGTTTCACCAATAACCAAAGAATCAAGAGCAGAAGCAACTGAAAAAAGATGGTGAATTGCCCCATCATTTTCATAAATATCTGCTCTATCATATAGATTGTCAAAATCTATTTTTGAGTAGTCACTTAATTTTTTTATAATAGCTTTTGAGGCTTTATCCGTACTATTTACAGAGGTAATTATCTCAACTCTATTACAGGTTGAGAGAAGGATTGCCTCTTTTACATTTTCATCACTTACTAACTGTTTTAAAAATCTATCTTTATTCTCTTCATTTGGAAATGCCAGTTTCTCTCTTGTTTGAATATCTGTATTTTTGTGTGAGAAACTAATACTTAAATAACTCATAATTAAACTCTCTTTGCATATCTATATTTTAAAATTCTCTATTTATCATTGCATACATAATTTGAACTAAAGACTCATTGTTTTCATCTTTTACTGCATCAATTGCTTCAAGTCCTAGCTCTTTTGCTAGTTTTATTGAATCTTCTAAAGCTTTTGTTTGAATCATCTGTTCTTTTATCCAATTTGACTCTTCTAAACTTAAACTCTTTTTGTATAAAGATTCAAGTTTTGTTTTATCTTCAACTCTTTCATGAAGTAGAAGATATGGAATAGTAACTTTACCTTCAACAAAATCTAACATAGCAGGTTTTCCTAAAGTTTCACTATCTTGAGTAATATCCAAAATATCATCTATCATTTGAAAAGCAAGACCTAAGTTTTTTCCATAAAGTGCATATTTGCTTTTCTCTTTTTTAGACAAAATTGCAGCTGCTTTTGCTGAAGCCTCTATAAGTGAAGCTGTTTTTTTATAAATCATATCAAGGTATTTTTCATAAGAGGTATTGAAACTTTGTGTTAAATCCACATCTAACATCTCTCCAATACTTAAAAGAGTAACTGCATTTGCAACTGTGTAAGCTATCTCTTTATCCATTTGACTAAGTTCAGTAAAGGCCTTTGAGTAAAGTACATCTCCAAACATAATTGCTGTTTTATTATCAAACAAAGCATTAATAGAGGCTTTTCCTCTTCTTGTATCTGCTTCATCTATTACATCATCATGTAGAAGTGAAGAGGCATGAATCATCTCAATAACTGCGCAAAGTTTTATTGACTCTTCATTAACTCCCGTAATTTTTAGGATAAGTTTACTTCTTAACATCTTCCCTGTTGCAAGTAAATCAAGTAACTCTAAACTCTTTTTATCATTACACTCAACTACAAACTTCTTTATCTGCTCTTTAACTTTTTCTAACTCTTCCACAATAAACCTTATGAATCTAATCTAGTGACTATATCTCCTGTTAATTCAACATATAGTCCTTTTTTCATCTGCTCTACTTCATCTAAATTTCTAATAACATACTCTTTGATTACTCTATTTATATCAAACTCTTCATCCATCTCTTTTGATAAAAGTAGCTCCATTACTGCAAGTTTCTCCAAGAGTTTGTCAAATTCATCTTCAACAATCTCTTTATTTGCACTTCTTGCTATATCAAAATATTTAGATTTTGCAGATCCAATAAAAATATCATCTTCATCCTCTAAAAACCAATCTTTTGACATACTATTTACTCCTTTAAAAGGTCCCATTTTAAAGGGACCTTTTATTTTATAACTTCATTAAAGAGAACAACGAGTTGTTCTTAGCTTTCTAATCTAACTCTTACAGATTTTGCATGAGCTGTTAAACCTTCTGTATCAGCTAATATGGCACAAGCTTCACCAAGCTCATTTATAGCAGCTTTTGAGAAGTTTATAATAGAACTTTTTTTCATAAAATTTTCTACATTTAAAGGACTATAAAATTTAGCTGTACTTCCTGTTGGAAGTGTATGATTTGGTCCTGCTATATAATCTCCTATTGGCTCAGGAGTATTCTCTCCTAAAAATATTGCACCAGCATGTTTAACTTTTGGCAAAATTTCAAAAGGATTTGCTGTCATAACCTCAAGGTGCTCAGGAGCAATTTCATTCATTAAATCAATTGCCTCTTGCATATTAGAAGCTACAATTATTGCTCCCCTATCTTCTATAGATTTTCTTGCAATTTTTTCTCTACTTAGAGTTTTTAAATAGTTCTCTACCTCTTGTGAAGTTTTATTTGCAATCTCTTCATCAATTGTAATCATAATAGAGCTTGCCATCTCATCGTGCTCTGCCTGTGAGAGTAAATCAATTGCCAAATATTTAGGATTAGCGCTACTATCACTTAAAACTCCAATTTCTGAAGGCCCAGCAATCATATCAATATTTACTTCACCAAATACAAGTTTTTTTGCAGTTGCAACAAAAATATTTCCAGGTCCTGTTATTACATCAACTTTTGGAATTGTTTGTGTTCCATAAGCCATAGCTGCAATTGCACTTGCACCTCCAACTTTGAAAGCTTTACTTACTTTACAGATGTGACATGCTGCAAGAAGTAACTCATTTACTTCATTATTTGGTGTTGGAGTACAAACAACTATCTCTTCAACTCCTGCAACAAGTGCTGGAATTGCATTCATTAAAAGTGAACTTGGATATGCAGCTTTGCCTCCAGGAATATAAAGCCCTGCTCTATCAACAGGAGTTACTTTTTGACCTAAAATTGTTCCATTTTTTTCAAAATCTAACCAAGATTTAGGAAGTTGTTTTTCGTGATATGTTTTGATTCTATCATAAGCTGTATGAAGAGCTTTTTTTAAGTTTTCATCTAACTTTTCATAAGCTTTTTTCATTTCATCTTGTGAAATCATAAGCTCAGAATCACTCTTTACTTCCCATTTATCAAACTTTGCTATATGAGATTTTAGAGCTTCATTTCCATTTTCAATAATCTCATCAATAATTCCTGTAACTATTGCGGAAACCTCTTTGATATCTGTTTTTGCTCTTGATAAAATATTTTCAAATTCTGTTTTAAAATTTGAATTTGTTGTCTTTATAATCTTCATTACATCTTTCCTAATATCTCTTTTGTTATCTCTTCTATTGTTCTATTCTCTACATTTACTATAATATCTGCAACTTTTTCATAATCTTTAACCCTTTGGCTATAGATATTTTTTGCCTCTTCTAAATTTGTAAGAAGTGGTCTTTTTTTAAGTTTTGCTTGTGCATTCTCTGAATTATTTATTCTTTTTAAAATACCATCAAAGCTAGATTCCAGGTAAATTATTTTCCCAATATTATGGATATTTTCTTGTCTAAAAAAACCACCACCAGTTGAGATGATTGTATTATCTACATTTTTTTCAAGCCAAAGTGCGCACTTTTTTTCTAAGTTTCTAAAGTAAGGTTCACCCTCTTCACTAAAAATCTTTTTAATCTTTTTGTTTTCAACACTCTCTATTAAATCATCAGTATCTATTGCAAAATAATTTGATGCTTTTACTAAGGCTCTTGCTATTGTGCCTTTCCCAACACCCATAAAGCCAATTAAAATTATATTGTTTTTTTTATCCAATTAAAATTACCTTATATCAAATGCGCAGATTATACCTAAAGTTAAGTAAAATATTAATTTTTATTGTAAAGGCAGCCTCATTATAAACTCTGCACCTTTATAGCTTTTATCATTGTAATTAAAATATGTAGTTCTTGCTTCTATTGAACCTTCCATATGTTTTTCAATAATCATCTGCGTCATATATAAACCTATTCCAGTACCTTGTTTTTTATGTTTTGTTGTAAAATATGGCTCAAAAATACTTTTAAGTATCTTTTCATCTATTCCACCAGCATTATCTTTGATACTTACAGTTATATTTCTCTCACTCTTTTTAATATCAATAAAGATATATTTCTCATCTTCAACTTTTTCTAAAGCATCTTTTGCATTATAAAAAATATTTATTAGTGCTTGTGTAAACTCATTTTCATAGCTGTTGATTGTTATATCCTCTTTGTTTAAAAAAACAAGCTCAATAGAGTTTGTTTTTAACATACCCTCTATTAGACTTATATTTTTTTCAACTGCTTTTAAAATTGAAAAATCAATCTTCTTTTTATCTGTTTTGAAAAAATTTCTAAAATCTTCTATGGTTTCAGATAAGTGCTGTGAAGTCTCATTTATTCTACTTAAATCTTTTAATTCATCTTCTAAAGTTGATATTCCTAAATCTCTTTTTAGCTCAATCCCCGTAGCTAAGGAACTAATTAAACTAAGTGGTTGTCTCCATTGGTGTGCAATATTTTCAAGCATCTGCCCCATTGCTGCCATTTTTGACTGTTGGAAAAGAAGCTGTTCTTTCTGTTTTGTCTCTGAAATATCCACAACAACAGAGATTCTTACACTCTTTGAGTTGATAATTGCATTTGTTCCTTTGGCTATAACATCAATAATTGTGCCATCTCTTTTTATACCTTTAGCTTCATAACTTTTATAATAATTGCTTGTTCTATTTTTTGCAATAACTTTATAGGTTTCAATAGGAACAAAGGTTCTTATATGTTTACCAATAATATCTTTTTTTGAATCATAACCAAACATTTTATGAGCTACTTCATTAGAGTCAATACAGATATCATCTTCAAAAATAAATATTGCTTCATGAACAGAGTTAATCATTACTTCAAAATCTTTTATTGAATTCTCTAATTTCTTTTTTGTTTCAATTAACTCAGTATTAGATTTATTAAGTTTTTTCTGCTGTTTTTTTAGTACTTTATTATGTTTTGTAACTTGTAGATGTCTATAAAATAAAAAAATACCTATTATTAAAAGCAGTAATCCCATTTGATAAAAGAGTTCATAATCAAATCCTGATTCAACTTTTATAGAGATATAGTTATTGATTATCTCTTGTTTTGTCTTCTCATCTATTGATGCCACTGCTTTTTGTAAAATTTCAAAAAGAGTTGAATCATCATTTCTAACACCAATACTTAAATCAGAATTATAATCAAACTTTCCACTGATTTTTAGTTCTCCAATATACCTATGTTGGAGATTATATGCAACTGTAGGCAAAGCACCTACAAAACCAAAAAGTTCCCCTTTTGCAACTTTTTTTAATCCCTCTTCAATATTTTCTACATCAACTATTTTATTCTCTGGATAAGCACTTCTTAAAAGTTCATTTATTGCATACCCTTCAACTATACCTACATTCTCTTTTTTTATAATTTTACTTGGTTCAGAAATAAAAAGCTCATTTGTATTAGTTGCTATAACTAAAGGAAAAGAGACATAAGGAGTTGTAAAATTCATATATTTTAATCTGCTTGGAGTAGCTAAAGCAAGAGAGAAGATATCACATTTTCTCTGTTTTGCAAACTCCATTGACTCTTTCCAAGTTTTTGTAGGAATAAGTTTTATTGGGATACCAATTTTTTCTGATATTATTGACATAAACTCTGAAGTCATTCCTATATGTTTACCGTTCTGTATTTTTTCATAAGGCATCCAATTTGGATCGATACACATATTAATAACTCTTTTATTAGCTATATACTCTTTTTGCTTTGAAGACAAAGATAAAACAGAATCTTTATTCTGTCCAAAATCAAAAACTATATCATCTATATTTACATCATTATTTTTAATCAAACCATCACTAATTAGCTCATTTAAATTTCTTTTTAATAGTTGTTTATTAACTTCACCAATCTTATAAATAGTTGGCATAATAAGTTTATCAATCTGTTTTGCCTCAAAGCTAAGTGCTGCTTTCTCTTTTCTTTTTGAGTATTTGTTATATATAACATCAACTATTTCATCTTTATGTTTAAGGGCATATTCCCAACCTCTATTTGTAGCTTCAACAAATTTTTTTACTAAGTCTGGTCTTTGTTTAGTTGTCTCTAAAGTTGTAAAAACATTAACTCCAGAACCATAAATTCCATAGGTTTGAGGATCAATAATATTATATGGAATATTTGATTTCCTAATATAATAGAGTTCATTTGATAAATATGCACTCATGGCATCTATATTACCCTCAATAAACTCTTTTGCAGAGTAGCTATGTTGTATAAAATTATATTCATTATTTTTGATATTAAATTTTTTAAAAAGTGTATTTAAAGTTGAAACTTCCATCTCATTTTTTTCAGCCATTATTCTTTTGCCTTTTAAATCAAAAGGAGTAACAATATCTTGCTTTGTAACAAGAACTAAAGCTGAACGTTTAAAATAGTTGGCAATAAGTTTTAAAGAATCTTTCCCTTTTTCCAAGTTAAGTAAAGAAAAATCATAAATAGAAAAGGTACTCTGTCCTGACATTAAATCTTTAACAATATCAATACCATCTTTAAACTCTTTTATTTCAACATCAAGTCCTACTTCTTTGTAAAAGCCTTCCTCTTTTGCAGCAATAAATCCTGCATATTCAAATTGATATTTCCAATTTAATTGAACAGAGATTTTTTCAAGATTTGTTTCGGAAGAGATAAGGGATTGTACACACAAAAAAAAGAGTAAAAGTTTTTTTATCAAGTTGAAATTCCCCTATGAATTTTTTCTTATAGTATCAAAAACTTCATTAAAATTTATAGGTCAGTCAAATTTTCTTTTGTATCTTTCAAGCATAGTACTATTGCCTAAAATTCCACCTTGATGGATATAAAGTATCTTTTTATTTTCAAAATAATCACTTGAAGTTAAAGCTAAAAAACCCAAAGGATCATAGAGTAAATCAAACTCAATATTGGTACTTGTTTTAAGCTCTTTCCAAATCTCATAAAACTCTTTATAAAGTTTTCCAAAATGGTATTTTTTAGGCATTTCTATTATTTTTGGATGAAACTTTTCATCTTTTTCCAAATGAAAAAACTGTTTTTTAAGATAACTGCTTCCCCCCACGCAAGCAACAGTAATAACCTCAAAAGGAAGATTTTTTTGTAAAAATAGTGCCGTTGTACCTGTACCGCTTGGAAGAGCTATTTTTAAATTCTCAATTTTATTATCTTTTGCCCAATTTTTAATCTCTTGTGCAAGAATTTTTATACCATACTCAGCCTCTTTTACTCTTCCACCCTCTTCTATAAAAAGTTCCTCTTCTTTTAGATTATTTTGTATAAATTCAAAAATGTCACAATCATTTTTTTCAATTATATTTGCACCATTTTCTAAGGCTGCTTTGTAATTTCCCTGGGGATTTTCTTTTAAAAAACTTGCAATATGATTTACATAAAAATCAAGTTTAACTTCTTTTAGTTTTGCTAATACAGATAATGAGTATAGTGAGTTTGCTTGAGGGGAACCATAACCAACAATCTTTTTTATACCACTAATATCTTTTTGTAAAAAGTAGTAAAACTTTCTAGCTTTATTGCCAGAAAAATTTTCATCAAGGAGGTCATCTCTTTTAATATATATCTCTTTGTCTCTTAATTTGACTTTTTCTATTGGTGAGTTTTTATAATTCATTAACTTTATTATACTAAAATACGAGAAAAATATTATAAGAGGATATATGAATTTAGTAGAATATATAGATAAAGGCGGAATCATCGTCTATATTTTGATTTTTTTAAATGTAATAGGGTTTACAATTATTCTTTGGAAATTTTTAACAATTCCAAGAAAAAATGCAATGATTAAAAATATAAAATCAAAACTTGATTTAACAAATAGAAGTACTTTAGAGATACAAATAGAGTATGAGATTAAAAAATTAGAATCTGGGCTTACTTATATAAAAAATATCGCTTCTGTTGCACCTTTACTTGGTCTTTTAGGTACAGTTTATGGAGTATTTAAAGCTTTTGAAGAGATTACACAAAAAGGTTTAGGAGACCCAACAATTTTTTCAGGTGGAATCTCTGTTGCTCTTATTACAACTATTGCTGGTTTAATTGTTGCAATTCCCCATCTATTTGCCTATAACTATTTTATTTCAACAATTGATACAATTGAATTAAAAGCAAAAAAAGAGTTACTTGAAAAATGAAAAGAAGAGAACCTATTGGTATAGATTTAACACCAGTAATTGATGTTGTTTTTATACTTTTGATATTTTTTATTGTAACTTCTGTTTTCAAAAAAGAGGAGTTGGCTTTGATGCTAAATCTTCCCCAATCTAGTGCAAAAGCAGCCCAAATAGATAATGATCAAATCTTTATTGAATTAAACCAAGACAAACTTGCAATTAGAGGTATTAGTGTAAATTTTGAATCATTAGAAGAGAGTTTAAAAGTAATCAAAAATAAGAAAAAACCAGTAATTATTAGAATTGACAAAGATACAAAATATGATAGAGTTACAAAGGTTTTAGATTTGCTTCAAAAGTATGATTTAAATAATTTAGCTTTAGTTACGGAAGAAAAAGAGTAAGGACTAGTCAAAAGACTAGTTCTTACCAATTGAACACAAATCAGAATAAGCTACTTCAAGTCTAGCTATCATGCTCTCTTGTCCTGCTCTTATCCATTTTCTTGGATCATAATAAGATTTATTAGGTTTATCTTCACCCTCAGGGTTTCCAATTTGTCCTTGTAGATAATCATAGTTCTTAGCTACAAAACCTCTAACTCCATCCCAAAATGCCCATTGTGTATCTGTATCAATATTCATTTTAACAACCCCATAAGTGATTGCATCTCTAATTTCATGAAGAGCTGAACCTGAACCACCGTGGAATACAAAGTCAACTGGTTTTGAAGTAAGATTTAATTTTTCTTGAATATATTTTTGTGAGTTATCTAAAATAACTGGACTTAAAACTACATTTCCTGGTTTATAAACCCCATGCACATTACCAAATGAAGCTGCTATTGTAAAGTTTGGTCCAACTTCACTTAGTTTTTCATAAGCATAACAAACCTCTTCTGGTTGAGTGTATAAAAGTGCATTATCAACATCAGAGTTATCAACACCATCCTCTTCTCCACCTGTAATTCCAAGTTCAATCTCTATTAGCATATCAATTTCACTCATTTTTTTAAAGTATTCAACACAAGTTGAAACATTCTCTTCCAATGAATCTTCTGATAAATCTAACATATGAGAAGTAAATAGAGGTCTTCCTGTTTTTTCAAAATGTGTTTTTCCAGCTTCTAAAAGTCCATCTATCCAAGGTAATAATTTTCTAGCTGCATGGTCTGTATGTAAAATTACAGGAATTCCATATGCTTTAGCTAAAATATGAATATGTTGAGCACCACTTATTCCACCTAATACTGCTGCATCTTCACTCTTAAGACCTTTTCCAGCAAAAAACTGTGCTCCACCATTTGAAAACTGAATAATGATAGGAGATTTAACTTTAGCTGCAACTTCTAATACAGCATTTACAGAATCACTTCCAACAACATTAACTGCAGGTATTGCAAAATTATTCTCTTTTGCATAAGCAAAAACTTTTTTTGCTTCACTACCACTTAAAACACCAGCTTCAACGATATCTAACACACCCATATGTTTCTCCTGAACTATTTAATTATGATTTTTGCTTTTGTTTTTAACTCTTCTGCCTGAGCTCTAATCTCATCTTGAAATTTTTCTTGAAAAATTACTTGATTGATTTTCCCTTTTACTTCATCAAAAGTCAAAGTTTTTGGAGCTTCTTTTCCCTCTAAATAGATTACATGGTATCCAAATTGAGTTTTTACAGGTACTTTTGTATAAGTTCCAACTTTTAATGCACTTGCAGCTTTAGAGAATTCAGCAACCATTTGATTCTCTGAGAATTTTCCTAAATATCCACCTTTTGGACCACTAGGACCAACAGATTTCTCTTTTGCTAATTTAATAAACTCTTCTTTTTTGTCTTTTGCTTTATCTAAAGTTTTAATAATATCTTTAGCTTCTTTTTCATCTTTTATTAAAATGTGTCTTGCTTCAAGTGTAGCTGGTACATTGAATTTATCTTTGTTTTTATCATAAAAATCTTTTAGTTCTTTATCTGAAACTTTGATTTTTTTTGCTTCATTTTGCATCCAAATCTCTAGAGCCAACTCTTTTTCAAATTTTGCTAAAGTCTCTTTATATTTAGCATCTGAAGAAACACCAGCTTTAATAGCTTTTTCTGTTAAAAGTTTTTTCTCAACAATTTGATCTAAAACTTGATTTTTTGATTTTTTTGGAAGTTTTTCAAAATCTATATTTGGATTTCTAAGTGCGATTGCAATATCTTCTTTAGTTATCTCTTCACCATTTACTGAACCATAATCTGCAGCATTTAAAGAGATAGCAGAAATAGCCAATGTAGCTATTATACTTGTGACAATTTTTTTTGTTTTAAACTTAATCATAATATTCCTTATAATTTTAATAGCGCTTATTCTATCTTTTTTTTACTAATAAAAAGTTAACTAGGTAAAATTAAGTAATCAAGTTGGAGCCATTTTAAGATTTTTTTAATGAAGATAAATTTTTCTTTTAATATAAAAGTTAATTTTATTATTATTTTCTAACTATTTTTTTGCATTTTTACTAACATTTTTTACAATTTCCAACATAATTTTGCAAATTTTTAAAATTTAGCTTAAAAGACCTTTAATTTTTACTAAATTTATGATATAATTCCGTCAAAGTTTAAACTTAACTTAAATTTAAGCTAACGAATAATAAGGGAAATCTATATGAGAATATTAATTATCGAAGATGAAATCACGCTGAATAGAACACTGCAAGAGGGATTAACTGACTTTGGTTACCAAGTAGATGCAGCTGAAAACTACAAAGATGCTGAATATTTCATTGATATTAGAAACTATGATTTAGTATTAACAGACTGGATGTTGCCAGATGGTGATGGTATAGAACTTTGTAAGATAGTTAAAAATAGAAGCTCTAGAACTGCGGTTGTTATTCTTTCAGCAAGAGACGATAAAGATTCAGAAATTGAAGCATTAAAATCAGGAGCTGATGATTATATTAAAAAACCTTTTGATTTCGATATTTTATTAGCAAGAATTGAAGCAAGATTAAGATTCGGTGGAACAAATGTAATTGAGATTGAACAACTTTCAATTAATCCAGACGAAGAAAAAATTGAATTTAACGGTGAAGAGATTGAATTAAAAGGTAAACCTTTTGAAGTATTAACTCACCTTGCTAGACATAGAGATCAAATTGTTTCAAAAGAGCAATTATTAGATGCAATTTGGGAAGAACCAGAATTAGTAACTCCAAACGTAATTGAAGTTGCAATTAACCAAATTAGACAAAAAATGGATAAACCATTAAATATTTCTACAATTGAGACTATCAGAAGAAGAGGATACAGATTCTGTTATCCTGATTCAAACGAAGAAGCATAATCATTTAAATGACTAAGATTATGCATGTGAAGAGCATTTACAAACAGTTTCACCAGAAACTTGTACTTGCTACTTCACTTCTTATTTTAATTTTATCTGCAATTTTTTACGGCTATACAAAATCAACTATTTTTGATGAGATTCAAGACTCTTTATACAAAGATGCACAATTAATATATAAAATCAGTAAATCAACAAATGTTGATACAAGAAGCTTTAATATAATTACTCACAGTGGTATTAATGTTGATATTGTAAAATTGGAGCATATTCCACAATCAGCATATACAACTTTTAAAGTTAAAGATGACCATTATATGCAAATTTTATATCTTTTTAATCCAGCAACAAATGAATATATTAAAATAGTTAAAAATATAAATTCATCTCTTGATATGCTAAATAAAATTTTTAACAACCTACTTCTAATTTCACTTGGTGGATTGCTAATGGTTGTATTTTATGCATTTACAGTTTCTAAAACACTTCTTAGACCAATTATTCAAATTACAAATAAATTATCAAATATGGATGAAAACTATCTATCACAAATAAAAAAAGATAATCTTCCAATTGAGTTTCATCCACTTGCAAACTCTATTAACTCTTTAATGACAAGAATAGAGACTAATATAAAATTTAAAAAAGAGCTTTTTATTGGAGTAGCACACGAACTTAAAACTCCTCTTGCAGTAATGAAACTTAAAAATGAAGTTACACTAATGAAACCAAGAGATCCTGAAAAATATCAAGAGACTATGAAGTTAACAATTGAACAAATCAATGATATGAATAAAATGATCACTTCTATTTTAGATATTGGTAGAGCAGAAGGTGCACAGTTTGAAAAACCTGAAGAGATAGATTTAGTACAATATCTACAAAGAAAAACAAATGATTATAGAATGCTAAGTGCTAAAAAGAAAATTATTTTAACATTTTTCTCTAATGTAAATCATCATGAAGTATATCTTCAACCAACACTAATTAATCAAATTATTCAAAACTTTGTTCAAAATGCAATAAAATTTACACCAGATGATAAATCAATTGCAATTAGACTTAATAAAGCAAAAGATTCAACTACAATAACTATTACTGACGATGGTCAAGGGATTGATGAATCAATAGACCTTTTTGCACCGTTTAAAAGAATGGGTAAAGAGAGTGGTGCAGGACTTGGACTATTTTTGGCAAAAAATGCAGCAGATGCTATAGGAGCAACAATCACACTTAAAAATAGAACTGATGATAAATCAGGTTGTGTGGCAACTATTACTTTACCAAACAAACCTAGACATAAAAAAGATTAAACAAAATCCTCTCTTCTAAATTAGTATTTATAAAATAAAAACTAACATTTTATATTATATTCTTGTTATTTTCTAAAAGTACTGTTTTTTTTCATATTATTCTAAATTTTATTATTATTCTAATACTATCATCTGATAATCTTCTATTAATAAAAAAATACAAAAAGGAGTATTAGATGTTTGGTTTTGGTAAAAATGAAGAACAAGCAGGAAGATTATCTGCAATGGAAGAAAACTTTGCAATAATCTCTTTTAAACCTGATGGAACAATATTACATGCAAATAAAAATTTTTTAGATGCTTTAGGATATACATTAAAAGAGATTGTAGGGCAGCACCATAGATTATTTTGTGATAAAAATTATATTAAGTCACTGGAGTATTCAAAATTTTGGGAAGATTTAGCAAAAGGAGTCTCTCAAATTAATGAATTTGAAAGATTTAGAAAAGATGGTAGTTCAATATGGATACAAGCATCTTACACACCAGTAAAAGATAATAAAGGGAAGGTTATTAGAGTTGTAAAATTTGCTCAGGATATAACCGATTCAAAAAAAGTAATTGATTCAGTAAAAAAATCTATAAATATTGCAAAAACAGGAATTTTGAATCAAGAGATAAAAGAGACAACAACTAATGAATCAATTGAAGAACTAAAAAATGGAATAAATGAACTGTTTCATATAGTTTCTACAAAGGTTGCAGGGGATCTAAACAAAGTATCAGAAGCTTTAAACTCTTTCCAATCATTAGATTTTTCATATAGAATATCTGATGATGAAGGTGAAACCTCTATTGGTTTAAATAACCTTGCAAATGTTGTAAATGATATGCTTGTTGAAAATAAAGCTAACGGGCTAACTTTAGATGATAGTTCAAATGTACTGCTTCAAAATGTAGATATTTTAAATCAAAACTCTAATGAAGCTGCTGCATCATTAGAAGAGACAGCTGCTGCACTTGAAGAGATTACAAGTAATATTTCATCAAATACGCAAAATATTATTAAAATGGCAGAATTTGCAAACGAAGTAACAGCTTCAGCAAATGAAGGAAAAGAGTTAGCACAACAAACTACAAAAGCTATGAATGATATTGATGATGAAGTAAATGCAATAAATGAGGCAATTACAGTAATTGACAAAATTGCATTTCAAACAAATATTCTTTCACTTAATGCAGCTGTTGAAGCAGCAACTGCAGGAGAGGCTGGAAGAGGATTTGCTGTTGTTGCACAAGAGGTTAGAAATCTTGCAAGTAGATCTGCTGAAGCAGCAAAGGAGATTAAAAACTTAGTTGAAAATGCTACATCAAAAGCAAATAATGGAAAAGTTATCTCTGATAGAATGATTAAAGGTTATATTGGTTTAACAGAAAATATTTCTAAAACTATTGAATTAATATCAAATGTAGAATATGCTTCAAAAGAGCAACAATCAGGAATTGTTCAAATAAATGATGCAATTAATAATCTTGATCAACAAACACAACAAAATGCAACAATTGCTTCACAAACCCATGATATTGCAATGCAAACAGATGAGATAGCGAAGCTTATTTTAAAAGATGCAAATGAAAAGAATTTTAAAGGGAAAGATGCTGTAAATGCAAAAATTATAAAAAGTGTCCATGCCTCTTAATTAAAAAAGTAGAGATAATAACTCTACTTTTTTTAAAATTAAACAAAAATCTCTCTATGTTCTATTTTAGTACACTTATTTTGTACTACTTTCATGCCTGCTTCAATTGCTTTTTTTGCTGCATCATTATTTACTAATCCAAGTTGTGTCCAGATTGTATCCACATCACCTCTTTTTATTGCAGCATCAACAACTAAGCCTATAACATCAGGTTTTCTAAAAATATCCACCATATCAACTTTAAAAGGAATTTCATCTAAACTTCTATAGACTTTTTCTCCTAAGATTTGATCCTCTTTAGGATAAACAGGAACAATTTTAAATCCTGCATTTTTAAGATATTTTCCTACCATATTACTTGCTTTGCTTTCATCGGGAGATAGTCCAATAATAGCAATTGTTTTTGTATTATCAAAAATCTCTTTTATCTCATCTTTGTTACTGTTTACAGAAGGAAATTCGCACTCCATAATAATCCTTTTTTATTTTTATGCTTATTATAGCAGATTTGAATAATAATATTTATAAAAACTTTCTAAGCATTTTTGCCTAGAAAGTCTTCTAAAGTTTTGGTTATTTTTATTTGTTTTTTGTAGAGAGATATAGAGCTAAACTGTTTAGTTGCTCATCATTAATTTCAGTTTTTCTAAAAAATGGCATACTAAATTTTCCATTTCTAACTATATATTTTACAAAATCTGCATCTAACTCTTTTCTTTCTTCTAGTACAGGAGAAATATCTGTTCCTTTATATACTATTTTTAGTGCGTCTGTTGCAGGCATTCCCACTCCATGGCAATGGATACACCATTTATCAAATACTTTTTTACCTTGGTCAAATTTACTTGAATCACTTGCATACACTGTTGCAGAAGCAAGGAGTAGCAGTAATAATATTTTATATATATTTCTAAGCATTTTTATCTCCTCTTAATCTTTTTGGCCAAATTCCTCCTCTACCTGGAGCAATAATACCATTTGGATCTATGGTATCTTTTAATTGTTCTGCAAATCTTTTTAGAATATTGTCATTGAAGTTATAAACTCCTGATACAATATCTTGGAATGGTGGTGCAGCTCTATAATCTCCCCAACCATGTTTAGCAGCAACTTTTACCATAGTTGTATAAACTTTTCTCATTTTTTCATTTATCTCTTTATCTTCTCTAGAGTTAGCAAATCCAATCATAAAACAAAAGGCTCTATACATCCAAGTTCTTGGGTGTGAGAATGGTGTAATCATAGACTCCATTCCAAGTTCATAGAAAGTATCAATATAAATCTCTTGACATTTTAAAAGCTCTTTACCATCCCTTGGAATAATAGGTGAGAACCAAACATGGCCATCTTTTGGACCAAGCTCTTCCCCTCTAGTACTTAACCAGAAAATCTCTAAGTTTGGAATACCTAAAGTTACTTTATGTTTCAAAGATTTTTTTTGCTCTTCTGTCAATGGTAGGTCATAATCCTCAGTAACTTCGACTTTTGAGCCCTTGATTGCTTTTGAAAATCTCTCTTTCATATAGTTTATATTTGCAGCGACTGCATCTTTTGTACCATATAAAGAAACATCAATTCTCCAATATGGAATTTCATTTCTTAATGCATAATCTTGAATTTTTTCAATATCTGGTTTTCCATTTTTAGAAGTTAAATATGATTTTAATTCAGGATTCATAGGTTTACCATACTCTGGATTTAATGGACTTCTATACAAAGGCCATCCAACAATAGAGGAGTCCTCCAAATAGTTTAAAATCTCCACTAAAGGGATTAAATCATCTCTTCTTGGAACTGTAATAGCAGCTAAAGTATAGTGCTCAGGTTTTGGCATCATCCAAAATCCCATTTTTGTTACAATCCCAAAATTTGATTGAGAAAAAAGCCCATCCACATATGGTCCATACCCATATTTATTCTCTGCGAAGGTTTTTGCTCCTGGTAGAGCTCCCATTGCAGTTCTCATTAGTTCACCATTTGGAAGTACTACCTCCATACCGCAGTGATTTCCAAAGTGATCCCTAAATTGTCCATGTAAATAACCCCATCCATGGTCAAGTGAGTTTCCAACGGGACTTCCCCAACCTGGATCTGGTATATCCATCATAACATTTAGATTATTCTCTTCAATATAGTTATAAAGGTCAAAATATGAAACCCCTGGCTCTAAGATACAGTAATTTCTTTTATCATTTACCTCAATAATTTTGTTCATTCTTTTTAAATCCACAACTACATCACCCCTATTATTTGGAGCTGATGAACCATATCCTAAGTTTTTACCTGTTGATATAGGGAAAATAGGAATTTTATATTGATTTGCAACTTTTACTATCTCTTGTACCTCTTCAGTACTTTTTGGAGCAACTGCAAGAGAAGGGATTGGTTCCTCTGGTTCATCCCAATATGGAGAGTAAGCATCCCTATATAAATAAACATCTTCTTTTGATTTAAATACCCATTTTTTACCAACAATTTTTTCAAACTCTTTAATTGCTGCTAAAAAATCCTTTTTATTAACTCCATTTGGTAATATCATAGTATCTTCATTTTTTGACATATCTTCTCCTTTAACTAACTCTTGGTGCAATTATCCAAGAGTATAAAATCTCTTTATTGGCACTGCTATCTGCCACACTTTTTAAATCACTTCTTATTTGTGCTTTTTCATATGGATAACTATTCATATTTAAAGCCAAAGTCTCTGTCCAGCTATATTTTCCTAAGTTGTTTTTGATTTTTGCAAATTGATTTTTTGTAGTTTTAATATTATGTATTGCATCTTTTCCATCAATTTTATGTTCCGCATTAAAATATAGAACCATTCCCCTATCAAAAGCAACTTTTTGTAAAACAAACAGAGTCTCATAAGTAGTCAATCCTGCAATTGCAGTATCATTTTTTATACCCCAAGTAGGTCTTATGACTTCACTCCACAGATTGGAAATATCACCATTAATCTCATAGGTTTTAGTTCCCAGTGCTGCCATTTTTTTGGCAAACTCTTCACTTCTTTTAACACCTTTATCATAAATCACATAGTCCAAATCAATTATGTTTTGTTTTTTGTTATCAAATATTAGTGTCGATAAAGGTTGTGAGAAAGCTTGTGTAGCAAAAATAGTCATTCCTAAACTCGTACTTTTTATAAAAGAACGTCTAGAAATATTGTTCATCTTGTCTCCTTTCTTTTTATCGATAGTAAAATTGTAAATGAAAAAAATCTCAAAAAACTCTCATATTAAGATTTATTTTGTATCTAATATGAAAAGTTATATAATCTTTTCTATTCTTATAGATATGTAGAGGAATCTAATGTTCAATGAAATCCTAAATATTATTGCTAAAATTCCAAATGAGAAAAAAGCAAAATTATATTCACTATCTTTTTTATTAATAGGTATATTTGGGATCTATCTTGTAAATAGTGTATCAATGTTTATAATCCAGCATACAAATAAATTTGAGGGCACTAAACTTCCACTACTTTTAGGAATCACTTTTTTTATAGTTGCAAGTATATTTTTATACTTCTTTTTAAGAAGTATTGCAAAAATAGAAAAAGAGGCAAAAGAGAAACTAATACTTTTTCAAAAACAGGAGAGTGAGAATCTAAAGCTTATAAACTTTGTACTTGATAATACTGCAGATGCCATATATTGGTTTAAATTTGATGGGAATATTGTATATGTAAATAATAGACTATGCAAAATGCTTGGGTATAAAAAAGTTGAACTACTTGACATGCATATCTCCAAGATAGATAAAAGATTTGATGAGATAGAAAAAACCATTATTCAAAAGAAAAAACAGTATAACTATTTTGAGTCTCAACTAACCACAAAAGATGGAATAACCTTTCCTTGTTTTATAGCTGCAAACTACTTTTTAGTAAATGAAGATGAAGAGTATGTTTGTGCTTTTGCAAGGGATATTACAGAACAAAAAAGAAAAGAGAATATAATAACTACCTCTTTAAAAGAGAAAGAGATTTTAATAAAAGAGATTCACCATCGGGTAAAAAACAATCTTCAAGTTCTCTCTTCACTACTTTCAATGCAAAAAAGAAGAGAAAAAGATAGCAATATAAACAGTCAACTTGACAAAACAAGAAGTAGAATCTATGCAATTGCTTTAGTACATGAGATTTTATACCAAGGTGATAATTTAAGTGAAATTGATATGAATCAATACCTTGAAAAACTTTGTCTTGCTATGAAAGATATCTATAATCTAGGCGATAATATAAAAATAAATATTGATGTTTCAAAAGATGTAAATTTAGGAATAAATTACTCGGTTTTAACAGCCTTAGTTATCCATGAACTACTACTAAACTCAATCAAACACGCTTTTAAAGAGAAAAAAGAGGGAGAGATAGATATTTTTATTCATAAAAATGGTGATGAGATTAATTTTGGATTGAAAGATACAGGTAAAGGTTGTAGTAAAGAGGATTTAAAAAATAGCAACTCTTTGGGATGGCAACTAATTGAATCTATTGCAGAACTTCAACTAGAAGGTGAACTAAAATTAGATACAAAAAATGGCTTTTACTGTGAAATTACCTACAAACTTAGAGCTGAAGAGAATTAATGAAAAAAAGTATTTTAATAGTGGAAGATGAAATTGTAACAGCAATGGATATAAAAGAGGCGCTTGAAGCCTTTAGGTATAATGTAATTGGTATTGCTAGTAGTATCAAAAAAGCTTTATCTTTATTGGAGCAAAATCGATGTGATTTAGCCATTTTAGATATAACATTGAAAAAAGGTGAAGATGGTATAAGTTTAAGTGACACTATTTCACAAAAATACAATATACCATTTATCTTTTTAACTGCAAATGATAAAAACCATACAATAGAGAGAGCCATAAAACATGAACCATATGGATATATTATAAAACCCTTTAAAGATGCTGAACTAAAGGCTGTAGTTGAACTTGCATTAACAAAATTTTCAGCTAAGCAAAAACTTGAAAAAGAATTAGAGACAAATCAAAAACACTTTATGGCTTTAGAAAAAAATCTAGAGGAGAGTGAAAAAAGATATATAAAAAAAAGATTTTGTACTTTAAAGTTTGGTTATCTCTTTGATAGAGAAGAGAACAGACTATTTTTAGAAAAAAAAGAGATTCCACTAAATAAAAAAGAGATTATGCTTTTTGATATTTTGCTTGATAATGAGAATGCCATTGTAAGTAGTGAAGCCATAGAAGATTACTTATATAATGGAGACTTAGTGGGAGAAGGTGCACTAAGAAATGTGCTATTTAGATTAAGACAAAAAGTTGATAAAGCCCTCATTACTAGACACTCAGGAGTTGGATACAAAATAGAGATAAAATAGTCCAATAATTGCGATTGTTTTTGTATTATCAAAAATCTCTTTTATCTCATCTTTGTTACTGTTCACAAAAAGGGATTCGCATTCCATAATAATACTTTTTGTTTAGCTTATCACTAAATATACAAATAAAAAAGAAAAATTGAATTTTAATACTTAAAATAAATTAATTTTATTAATTAAGACAATTTCCATATTCCTTCCATATTTAATTTTTATAATTAAGCAAATTTATTTAAAGGAGAAGAATGAAAAAGATTACATCAATCGCATTAACAACATCACTATTAGTAGGAGTTGCTTTTGCAAATGAAAATAGCATGAAGCATGAAGGAATGAATCATAGTGGAATGAATCATGAAAAGATGATGAATAACAACAAAATGGATAATACTCAAATGATGAATAATGGTAATATGAATCATGAGGGAATGAATCATAATGAGATGAAAAATCAAAATGAAATGACAAATCATAATATGATGAATCATAATGAAATGACAAAAAGCAAATAATTTTTACTTTTAAATATATAACTATATAAAGATAGTTTTAAATTTAGAAAACTATCTTAATAGTTAACAGATACATAAAAACTCATATCAAACTCATTATCCAAACTTAGAAAATTATTTTTATGATAAATTATATATGAGGGTTTTGTTGTTGTCTCATAATCGCTATTTAAAAGCCACTCATGGTAAACCCAATTTATAAATTTCAGTATATCTCCTTGGTGCCCTTTTAAATCAAACTTTGCATAAACTCCACTTGAGATTTTGAATTTTGGCACTCTTTGAGATAATAGTTCACTTTTTTCATCAGTTTTAATACAAGCAATATATTGGCACTCATTAAGTGGAGTAATAACTGGGTTATCATGTAATAGTGCAATATGTTTATACTCTTTTATATCATTATTTAAAGCCAAAGTATGCAACTTTTGCCAAGTTGGTTTAATATTTATATTATAACCTTTATTTCTAATGTAATAACACTCAATCTCTGGCATCTTTACAATACTTGGTATTAATCTTGAAAATTCTGCTTTTGACTCCATAGCTTTTTTAGATTGACTCATAATTTTATTTGAATATACTTTATAACCTCCACTTCTCCATAATTTTGGTGACATCTCAAATCTGTTTGTGAAAGCTTTAATAAAAGAGGAGTGAGAACTATATCCACACAAATTTGCAATATTTGAGATAGTTGAGTATCTGTTTGTCAAAAGAAGATTTGCAGCTTTTTGAAGTCTAATTGATTTAATACTCTCATAAATATTTTTTCCAAAAGCCTCTTTAAAAATTCTATGCATATGAAATTTACTAATATTTAAATCATAACTTAACTCTTCAATATCAATATGGGTGTCTATATGAGTATAAATATAGTACATAATATCATTTGCAATTTTGGTTCGTTTTTCTAAGGTCTCTTTTTTCATAAATTAATAATATCAAAAATAGAATAAATTTTAAGCACTAATAGACAATGTTATAAGCATAATTAAATAAAATATTTAGCATAAAAGATAAAGATTTTTTGATTTTATAATCTTACAATATGGAAAAAATAAATAAAAGGTTCAATATGAATAAGATATCAAAAGTTTTAATAGCAAATAGAGGTGAGATAGCTCTTAGAATAATAAGAGCCTGTAAAGAGTTAGAGATTACAAGTGTTGCAATCTTTTCAGAGGTAGATGTTGAAGGAATTTGGGTAAGAAAAGCAGATGAGTGTTATCCAATATTAGGAGATGTTCTACAAGCATATCTAAACTATGAGACAATTATCTCTGTTGCTAAAAAAGCAAAATGTGATGCAATCCATCCTGGATATGGATTTTTAAGTGAAAATGCAGATTTTGCAAAAGCCTGTGAAGAAGCTGGTATCATCTTTATTGGTCCAAAACCTGAACATATAGCACTTTTTGGAGATAAGATGGCATCAAAAGTTGCAATGAAAAAAGTTGGTGTTCCAGTACTTGAAGGGACTAATGAACCAATTGAAGATAAAAAAGAGGCAAAAACAATTGCTTCTAAAATAGGTTATCCTGTTATTATCAAAGCTGCCTTTGGTGGAGGAGGTAGAGGGATGAGAATAGTAAGAGCTGAAAATGAGTTTGACAAAATGTTTGAAGCAGCTACAAATGAGGCGGTTAAATTTTTTGGGAATGGTCAAGTATTTATAGAAAAATATGTTGAAAACCCAAGACATATTGAAGTTCAAATTATTGCAGACAAATATGGAAATGTTGTGCATTTGGGAGAAAGGGATTGTTCTATTCAAAGAAGACATCAGAAAGTAATAGAAATAGCTCCATCTCCAAAACTAAATAATGAAGTAAGAAAAGAGCTTTTTAGAATCTCCACAAAGGCTATGTTTAAACTTGGATATGAGAGTGTTGGAACAGTTGAATTTTTGATTGATCAAAATGATAACATCTACTTTATTGAGATGAATACAAGAGTTCAAGTTGAGCATCCAGTAACAGAGATTATAAGTGGTATAGATATTATTCAAAGAATGATAGAGATTGCAGATGGTGATAAAATGAAATATATGCAAGAAGAGATAAAATTTAGAGGTTATGCAATAGAGTTTAGAATCAATGCAGAGAATCCTCAGAAAAATTTTATGCCTTCAACAGGTACAATAGAAAGATATTTAACTCCAAATGGACCAGGAGTTAGACTTGATTCAAGTGCCTATACAGGATATAAAGTTCCTGCAAATTATGACTCAATGATTGGAAAACTTATAGTTTGGGCACTTGATTGGGGAGGTGCTGTTAAAAAAGCAAAAAGAGCATTGGATGAGTTTACTTTGGAAGGTTTTCCAACTAATATTCAACTTCACAGAGAAATTGTAAGGGATGAAGAGTTTAAAAAGGGGAAAATTACAACTAACTATTTAGATAAAAATATGGATAAATTTACCCTTGATGCAAAAAATCACCTTGAAGAGGAAGAGAAAAAAATCGCTTCAATTATGAAGTTTATTGATAGTGTAAAATCAAAAAATGTAAAAGTGAGAATGTAAAGTGACTATAGAGGATTTAAAAGAGGGGAACAAACTCTTTAAAAAAACAAAATTTAACGACTACAAAAATGACTTTAGAACTCTTGTTGAGAAAGGGCAATCTCCTGAGATTTTATTTATAGGTTGTAGCGATAGCAGAGTTGTTCCTGATCTAATTATCTCTTCTAAACCTGGAGATATGTTTATTGTTAGAAATGTAGGAAATTTTGTACCTCCATATAAAAATGACAATGACTTCCATGGAACAACAGCTGCAATTGAGTTTGCCTTATCAGTTTTAGATGTAAAACATATAATTATCTGTGGGCACTCATATTGTGGAGCATGTAAATCTTTATATATGGATTTAGAACATAATGACTCTTTGGTTCATATGAAAAAATGGCTACAACTTGGAATGAAAGCAAAAGAGATGGTATTAAAAGATTTTGATATTAAAATTGACGAACAAAGAGTCTACAGAGAGACTGAAAAAAAATCTGTAATCTGTCAATTGGAAAATCTTTTAACCTTTCCCGAGGTTAAAAAAAGAATTGATGAAAGAAGATTGAGTATTCATGGCTGGTACTACAAAATAGAAGATGGTTCTATTGAGTACTACAACAGAGAAAAAAAAGTTTTTGAATAGTTTTTATTTAAGTGAATCTAGTTTATCTTGTATAAACTTTTTCACTTCGTTGTAGTCAATACTCTCTTTAAAATCATCAAATTTACAACCAGCAGCATTTGGATGTCCACCACCATCTGCAAGCTTTTGTGCAATAAAAGATACATCAACTTTTCCATCAGCTCTAAAAGAGGTATTTCCTTTTCTACTTATATCAATAAAAAAATCATAATCCTCATTTGCAACTAAAAAAGCATTTGCAGGAATCGATATAGAACCTAAAGTATATGTTAAAAGTCCTTTATGCCCTTTATATGTTACAGTTAAGTTCTCTTTTAAACTCTCTAAAGATTTTACCAAATACTTTGCACTTAGATTATCAATGGTATCATCATTCCCATCACCCATTAAAAATCTCTTCTTTAAAAAATGGACATCATTGTCAAGTTTTATATTTGCACTATTTTCATTAATATATTTAGCAGACTCTTTTAATAAAAAGTGTCTAAACTCTCTATTTAATTCTGGAAATAAAATTGCATTTACCTCTTTTACTTGACTAACCATAGATAGTAATACTTTTCCAAACTCAAAGCTTGAAGTTCCAACATCCACCCAAATATCAATTGCATTTATACTATGAATCAATGGTTCAAGCCAAGTTTTTGTCTCTTGTGAAAAACCATCAAGCTCTTTATTTATGTAACTGTAAGTAATAAGTGTAGCACATCTTGAAGTATCTAAATAATACCAAGAAAACTCTTCTGCACTCTTTTGCCCAGTTCCATGATGATCCAAAAGTTGAAGTTTTATATTAAAACCATCACTATTCATCTCATCAATTTTTTTATTTAAATCTTTTGATTCTTGTGAAGTCAAGTTTAAATCAGTAATTAAAAAAAGAATTTCATCACTTTTATATGCTTCAATGTCATTAAACATTTTATTTAGATTTAGTTTTACCTCTAAACCATAATTTGCATTATAAAAAAATCCTTTTTTAAAATACTCTTTTGTAATTAACTGACAACCATATCCATCTAAATCGGTATGCGATAGGTGAAAAAGGGTCATGAAGCAATATCCTTTAGCGTTAATTCCTCTAAAAAGACATTTATTCTACTTTGTAAGTTGTTCAAAACTGGCCATAAATTACATGCATTTGCTAAATCTGAAGGGCAAGAGTTTACTGATGGAGAACACTCAAAAACAGAAGGAATTTTCTCTTCTGCAACAGTTGTAATCTCTAAAATTGTAATCTCATCATAGGGTTTTTTTAGTACAAAACCACCATTTACTCCCCTGTGAGAAATAACAATATCATTTTTTGCTAAATTTTGCATGATTTTAGCCAAAAAAGATTTAGGAATATTAAGCTCACGAGATAACACGTCCACGTTTTTAGGGGTATCACTCTTTGCAATTGAAATTAATGACAACAATGCATATTCGCTCTTTTTTGTAAGTAACATATATTTCCTAAACTTTTGAATTTTTAATAAATATCTATTTTACTAGAAGAAATATTAATTTAGTTTATTTTTTTCAATTAATTTTAAACTTTATTAAAAAAAAAGGTTGCAAGATAGCTTGCAACCTTTTATAATAGTTATAAAAAGCTAATTATTTAGCTCTAATTCCTAAGTCAGCTACTAATGAAGTAAATTTAACATAATCAGTTCTTCTTAAATATGCTAAAAGTCTTTTTCTTTTACCAACCATTTTTAAAAGACCTAATCTTGATGAGTGATCTTTTTTGTTAGTTTTTAAATGCTCAGTTAAAACTTTAATTTGCTCTGTTAAAATAGCAATTTGAACTTCTGCTGAACCTGTGTCTTTATCGTCTCTTCTGTATTTCGCAATAATATCTGCTTTTACTTCCTGATCTAAAGCCATTTTCGACCTCCTAATAGGTGTATATAATCTCACTTAAACTTAAGTGGAGGCGTATTTTATTCTATTTAACATTAATATTTGTTTAATTAAATAGTTAACTATAATATGAAGAAAAATTTGGTATTATTTCTAAAAAACAAAGTACAACTATGAATGAAAATTTAAAAATTATTGATTTTGAAAATATATATGTAAGTTATGAGATAACACCTGTGCTTGAGAATATCAATTTGACTATAAATCAAGGGGAACATTGGGCCATTTTAGGACAAAATGGAAGTGGAAAATCTACACTTATAAAACTAATATCAAATGATTTGTATCCAAATACTAAATATAAATTTAGAAAAAATCTTTTTGGAAAAGAGAGATGGAGTATTTTCGAACTAAAAAAGAATTTAGGGATAATTACAAATGATTTACACAACTATTTTGAAAAACATGGAAATTTTTTAACAGCCTATGAAGTTGTTCTAAGTGGTTATTATAGTTCAATAGGAATATTTAAACACCAAGATTTTACCAATGAACAACATGAAAGAGCTTTGGAAGTATTAGAGTTTTTAGAAATTTTAGAGATAAAAGACAAGAGAGTTCACCAAATGAGTACAGGACAACTAAGACGTTGTGTAATTGGAAGAGCTTTAATACATAAACCAAAAGCTTTTATCCTTGATGAACCAACAACAGGACTTGATATAAAAGCTCAAGTTAGTTTTTTGAATATTATTAGAAAACTATCTAAGAACTCTTCAATTATTATAGTAACTCACCACTTTGAAGAGATTTTTCCAGAGATTGACAATATTGCATTGATGTACAATAAAACAATCTATAAAAAAGGGAAAAAGGCTGATATTTTAACATCAGAAAATATCTCAAAAATTTTTGATTCTAAAATAACTCTTGCAAATGAAAATAACAGATACTATGTAAAATCAATTAATTAATCTCTTCCCTTGCAAAAAATCTCTTTTTGTGTTACAATTTGTATAAATTTAATCTAAATTAAAGAAAAGGAGAGATTATGGAAAAAATTCCTGAAATTTTAAATAACCCAATTAATCCCTCTTTTAATTTAGCAGAGATGGAAATCTATAATTTAAAAGAGGCCTTAGAATTAATAGAATTAGAAAAACTTTCATTTTCTATTTTTGTAATCTGGCAATGTGCCATTTCAAATCTTCAAAGAAGAGTTGAAACTTTTAATATTGAAACTTTTTTAAATACCAACAAAAATAGAGAATTGTATAACAAATCAGCCTCATCATTAAAAGAGAGATGGCAAAATATAAATGAATATGAGATAATAGAATTTTGTGAAAAATCATCTATTATTACAAAGGTTTCAGCCCATATAATAAGAACACTATATTGGATGAAATTCTCAACAGAAAACGAAAAAATTTTTACAAAAAATGAAATTTTCTCTCTTCTTTATCTTTTAGAACAAAATCTATTTTTATCAAAATTCAAAATTGATAAAAGAGAAAACGTTTTAGAAAGTAGTACAGAATTTAAAAGAAGAAAAGAGGATGAGAACAATGAAATAAAAAACGCAACTACTCATCAAGAGTTAGTTCTTAAAAATGGAATGAGAGAATTCCAAAATACTCTTTTAACTAATAATAAAAATGATACACTATTAACTGCTTATATTTAAAAAAGGTAGTTATTAGTGCGCATTTTTATTCTTGAAAAAGGTTTTATATATAAACTCTTTATGTTTATTGCATTTTCAATTTTTGCTTTAGTGATGTATCAAGGATACTTAAAAGGTGAGTTTATTTATAAACTTCTATTTTTTGGCTCAATTGCTCTTTGTTCATTTCAAATTGCTTCTATTTTTTATGTTATTTTCGTAAAAAGAGAGATTGAAATCTCTATTGATGAAAATTCAGTTTCTTGGAAAATTTTTGATAATAAAAAAGTTGTAAAAGAGGTTACAATTATTAGAAAAACTATTAAAGAAGTTAAAACAGAAATTGCCTATTTAACTGGAAATATCTACTCAAACTTTGCTGTTACATTTATTTTAGATGATAAACAAGAGATAAAACTAACAGATGGTTTAATATATGATTTTGGACTTACAAAAGCTGAAGAGTTAACAAAATTTCTTCTAGAAAATGATTTAGGAGATAAACAAGATATAAAACTTACAAAACTTGTAAAAGAGTTAAATATAGATTTAACAAAAGAACAAAAATTTACAAAAAAAGCTGGTGATTCTTTCTATTTAGGGGTTATTTCGAAAAGAAAAAAAGAGTTTCTATCTTTAAGACTTCAAATTGAGGCTTTATATAAAGATTACACTATTATTGAGACAAACACAAATAATGCCTACTTAATAAAAAGTTCAAAAAATGGCAACAGTTTTATCTTCTTAAAATCAAATGTTTTTGGCTACTTTATAGAGTTTTATAAAGTTGAAAAAATTGAACAGATAAAAATGTTGCAGGAGATGGGAAGGCAAAAAATTAGCCTTCTTTAATATCATCCCCCTGTTTCATAAAATGCCCTTGAAGAGATTTTTGAGTCTTCTGACCATCTATTCTTTTCAGGTTTTTTTGCCAATACATCTTTTAAAATTTCAACTGCTTTTTTAATATCTTTATTTTTTATAGCCTCTTTGATACTTTGGGCATCTTCAAAATATAGACATGGAATTAAAACTCCACTTGCAGTCAATCTTATTCTATTACATGTAGCACAAAAATCATCTTTATGGGGTTCAATTATCCCAAAAACATAACCATCTTCCATCTCATAATCTTGTGAAGGTGAACTTCCTGTTCTTTCAACTTTTTTAAACTTGTAATCTTTCCCAATAATCTCTTGAATTTGCTCAGAAGTATAACCCTTTGCACCACTGTGTGCATGTTCATTTTCCATAAATTCAATAAATCTGATTGGATATTCTCTTTTTCTACAAAATTCAATTAAATCAACAAGTTCTTTATCATTTACGCCCCTCATTGGAACACAATTTATTTTTATTTTTAAACCTGCATCATCTGCTGCTTGAATCCCTTCTAAAACTTTTTTTAGAACATTCTTTTGTGCAATTTTTTCTGCAACTTCTTCTTTTAATGAGTCTAAAGATACATTTATTCTTTTTAGCCCAGCCTTAGCTAATTTATCTGCAACTTGAGGTAAAAGATACCCATTAGTTGTTAAAGCCAAATCAATACCATCTTTATACTCTGCAATCATTTTTACAAAGTTATCAAGCCCTTCTCTTAAAAGTGGTTCTCCTCCTGTAATTCTTACTTTTCTTATTCCTTCGTCAATTGCGACTTTGACGAATTCAAACAACTCCTCATAACTTAAAAGTTCTTCCCTGGGAACCCATGAGAAAGGTTTTTCTGGCATACAATACTGACATCTAAAATTACACCTTTCAGTCACGGAAACTCTGAGGTAATCAACTTCTCTTCCATGCCCATCGATTAACATCTGCTTTCCTATTCAAAATTTTTCTAGCTTAATATAAATAAACTTAAAGGTCCTAAAATATGTTAAAGTAAATTAAAAATTAAACATTGTATATTATCTAATATTCGAAATAAAATTTATACTAAACTAAATAAGGTATAATTTTGCCAAAAAGAGAGTTAATGAAAGGTAAAGTTTATTTAACCGGTGCTGGACCAGGTGATATTGATCTTCTTACAATTAAAGCACTAAAAATGATTCAAAGTGCAGATATAATAATATATGACAGACTTGCAAACCCCGAAATTTTGAATGAAGCAAAAAAAGATGTAAAATTAATATTTGTTGGAAAAGAGAAAGGGCACCATAGTGTTCCTCAAGATGAAATAAATGAAATAATTTATCAAAGTGCCCTAAAATATGAGTCTGTAGTAAGACTTAAAGGGGGAGATCCTTTTGTTTTTGGAAGAGGAGGAGAAGAGGCCTTGTACTTAAAACAAAGGGGAATTGAATTTGAGATTATCCCTGGAATAACTTCAGCTATTTCAGTTCCAGCATATGCAGGAATTCCTGTAACAAATAGAGGAATCACTCCCTCTTTTAGAGTTGTAACTGGACATAGAAAAAGTAGTGAAAATATTGCAAATATAAATTGGAACTCTTTTATTGAAGATGAAACTATTGTTTTTTTAATGGGTTTACACAATATTGAATTAATAGTTTCAAAACTTTTAGAGGTAGGAAAACCAAAAAATTATCCTTGTGCAATCATTTCAAATGGAACAACAAAAAATCAAAAAGTAATTGTTGGAACTTTAGAAGATATTGTAAAAAAATCTAAAGAGGCTATCTCCCCTTCTATTATAATTATAGGAGAAGTGGTAAAATTAAGAGAAGATCTTAAATGGTTTAACTAATCTTTGAAATTCTCTTCAAAATATTTATCAACCATATTTTTTAAGTTTTACATTCTCTTTTCACCTTTTGGATGAGTTTTTCTATACTCATCTAAATAGTTTAAAAACTCTCCAAAATTTTTAGGAAGTTTACTTTTACAAAAATATATCATTTGCTGTAACTATTACAATATCAAAACCTTCTATGTCCCCTTTTTTTATACTCTCTTTTTAGATAATTTAAACTATTTTGTACAATAAAAGTATCTATTTTTTCATCAGTTGGTGGTGAGATTATTGTTACATCTTTGCAAAATTTTAGAACCATTTCTAATCTTTTTAATGCAATTTTTCCTACTCCAACTATTAAAATCTTTTTATTTTCCAGTGAGTAAAAAATCGGTAAATAATCCATTTTACGCCTTTTTTATGATGTTATATCATAACAAATAATTCTTTTTTATTGAAAATTGTAAATTGCATATTAATTATACAAATAATTACAGAAAAGTTGCATTTTGCACATTATAATTGTTAATGCTATTTGGTTGCTACTAAGAATATATATAATAGTAACTCCAAAACCAACAAAAGGAAAAAATATGAAATTACTTAAATCTGTGTCGTTGAGTATTGCTGCTTTAGCTATTGCAGCAACTGTATCACAAGCTGATACTTTAGATACTACTAAGAAAAATGGTTACTTAAGTTGTGGCTTAAATACAGGGTTACCTGGTTTTGCATCTCCTGATTCAAAAGGTGTATGGGCAGGAATCGATGTTGATGCTTGTAGAGCTGTAGCTGCTGCTATTTTTGGTGATGCTTCAAAAGTTAAATATGCTCACTTAAACGCAAAAGAGAGATTTACAGCACTTCAAAGTGGTGAAGTAGATTTGTTGGCTAGAAATACAACTTGGACAGCTACAAGAGATACTTCATTAGGTTTAACTTTCGCTGCTGTTAACTACTATGACGGTCAAGGTTTTTTAGTTTCAAAAAATATTGGAGTAAAATCAGCAAAAGAGCTTGATGGAGCAACTGTTTGTATTCAAGCAGGTACAACAACTGAGCTTAACTTAACTGACTACTTCAAAGCAAACAAAATGGAGTATAAACCTATTACATATGATACATCAGCACAAACTATTGAAGGTTTTGAAGCTGGTAGATGTGATGTTTTAACTTCTGATGCATCTCAACTTTATGGATTAAGAACAACTTTAAAAGATCCAAATTCAGCTATCGTTTTACCAGAAATTATCTCTAAAGAGCCTTTAGGTACAGTTGTAAGACAAGGTGATGATAAATGGTTTAAAATTGCAAGATGGGTACATATTGCAATGTTAAATGCTGAAGAGTTTGGTATTACATCTGCAAATGTAGATGAGATGCTAAAAAGTGAAAATCCAGATATTAAAAGATTTTTAGGTGTAACTGGTAACTTTGGTGAGTTTTTAGGTCTAGATAACAAATGGGCTTACTATATCATTAAAGAAGTTGGTAACTACGGTGAAGTATTTGAAAGAAATGTAGGAAAAGGTTCTCCTTTACAAATTAGTAGAGGTCTTAATGCATTGTGGAAAGATGGTGGAATCCAATATGGAGCTCCAATTAGATAATCTAATTATCTCAAAGCTACTAATTTTTTACAAATCTAAGAGGGGGAAGTGTTCTTCCCCTTTTTTCTTTTAAGGTGAAAAAAAATGACAAAACACAAAAAAAAGCCACAAGCATCCGTTGCTTTTTATAATAATCCTGAAAATAGAGCACTTATCTATCAGGTTATAGTATTACTAGCTATTTTTTTATTTACATATTTTGTTTTAAACAATATGTTTGTAAATATAGAAAAACGTGGGATTAATACAGGATTTGATTTCTTACATAATGAAGCAGGATTTGGTATTTTACAAACTCTTATACATTATGATGAATCAGATACTCATGGAAAAGTATTTATAATTGGACTTCTAAATACACTTTTAGTATCTTTTATATCAATATTTTTTGCAACAGTTATTGGACTTCTAATTGGAATTGGAAGACTTTCAAAAAACTTTATGGTTGCAAAACTATCAATGGTTTATATTGAAACCTTTAGAAATATTCCTATTCTTTTGCAAATTCTATTTTGGTACAATGTTGTATTAGCCTCACTTCCAACTCCTAAACAATCACTATCTTATTTTGATACAATTTTTTTCAATAATAGAGGTCTTTATATACCAAGACCTATTTTAGAAAGTGGTTTTATAGCTGTATTTATTGCATTTATTCTAGGGATAGTTGCAGTTATATTTTTAAGGAAATGGTCAAAGAAAAGGCATGAGGAAACAGGAGAAGAGTTCCCAATAGTTTGGACATCAATAGCTATATTAATAATAGCACCAACATTGGTTTTTTTTATTAGTGGAAGTCCTGCAACTTTGGATTATCCAGCTTTAAAAGGGTTTAACTTTAAAGGTGGATGGAGTTTAATTCCTGAACTCTTAGCTTTGACTTTTGCACTTAGTATTTATACAGCAACATATATAGCTGAAGCAGTAAGAGCTGGTATTGAAGCTGTTCCAAAAGGACAAAAAGAGGCTGCAAACGCCTTAGGATTAAAAGATTATATAATTCTAAAAAAAGTTGTTCTTCCTCAAGCTCTTAGAGTAATAATTCCTCCTGTAATCAATCAATATCTTAACTTAACAAAAAACTCTTCCCTTGCAACTGCAATTGGATATCCAGAGTTAGTTACTGTTTTTGCAGGAACATCCCTAAATCAAGTTGGACAATCAATAGAGATTATTTTGATGACAATGGCAGTCTATTTAACAATTAGTATTTTCATCTCTTTAATTATGAACTACTTCAATTCAAGAACAAAGATAAAGGAGAGATAATGGCTATCTATAGTAAAAAAGAGAGCCGACCAGCTCCTGTTAATACAAAAGGTTTTACATATTGGGTTAGAGAAAATCTATTCTCTTCACTATCTAGTACAATATTAACTATTCTGTCTTTTGCACTTATACTTTATGTTGTGCCACCACTTCTTAATTATTTGATTTTTGATGCCACTTGGAGTGGAACAAAAGAACAAATAACTGGTCATGGTGCAAGATGGATATATATTTATGAAAAATTTAATCAATTTATATATGGTTTTTATCCTGAAGATCAATATTACAGACCAAACTTAATTGTTGGTATTTTTATTCTTTATATTGTTCTTTTTAGAAAAATTAGAAATATTAAATTTAGAATTTTTATTATTGTATCTTTCCCTTTAATTTCCCTTTTACTTCTACATGGAGGATTAGGTTTAGAGATTATTCCAACGCAAAAATGGGGTGGATTACTTTTAACAATTGTTGTTGCTTCTGTTGGTATTCTTGCCTCTTTTCCTATTGGTATTGTTTTTGCTTTAGGAAGACAATCAAATATGCCAATTATTAGAACAATAAGTGTTATGTATATTGAGTTTATTAGAGGTGTTCCTTTAATTACACTTCTATTTATGTCATCAGTAATTCTTCCTCTATTTTTCCCTGAAGGGATGGATTTTGACAAACTTCTTAGAGCTTTAATTGGTATTACTCTATTCCAATCAGCATATATTGCAGAGGTTATAAGAGGTGGTCTCCAAGCTATTCCAAAAGGACAATATGAAGCAGCAGATTCAATAGGTCTTTCATATTGGCAAACAATGGGGTTAATTATTCTTCCTCAAGCGCTTAAAATATCAATACCAAATATTGTTGGTGCATTTATTTCACTATTCAAAGATACAACTCTTGTATTGATTATTGGTCTATTTGATATGCTTGCAATGGTAACACTAACAGCAACAGATGCAAATTGGCTAGGGTTTGAAACAGAAGGATATGTTTTTGTAACCTTAATTTACTGGATAATTTGTTTTAGCATGTCAAAATATGCTAAATCAATAGAGAATAGATTTAATACAAATCATAGATAATAGGAAAAGAAAATGGCAAAAATTATAGATAATATGATTGAAATGAGCAATGTTAATAAATGGTATGGAGATTTTCACGTACTAAAAGATGTAAATCTTCAAGTTAAAAAAGGGGAAAGGATTGTAATTTGTGGTCCTTCTGGTTCTGGTAAATCTACAACAATTAGATGTATCAACAGGCTTGAACCTTTTCAAGAGGGTAGTATTATTGTAAAAGGTATGGAATTAACAGAAGATGTTAAGAGAATTAGAGAGATTAGAAAACATGTTGGAATGGTATTTCAACACTTTAATCTTTTCCCTCATTTATCTATTTTAGAAAACCTAATTCTTGCTCCAACTTGGGTTTCAAAAGTTCCAAGAAAACAAGCAATTGAAACAGCAATGCACTATTTAGAGAGAGTAAAAATTGCTGAACAAGCACACAAATATCCAAACCAATTATCTGGTGGACAACAACAAAGGGTGGCAATTGCTAGATGTCTTTGCAACAATCCAGATATTATGCTTTTTGATGAACCAACCTCAGCACTAGACCCTGAAATGATTGGAGAGGTTTTAGATGTTATGACAGAACTTGCTCAAGATGGAATTACTATGGTTTGTGTAACACACGAAATGGGATTTGCAAAAAAAGTTGCTGATAGAGTAATTTTTATGGATGCAGGTCAAATAGTTGAAGAGAATACTCCAATTGAGTTCTTTGAGAATCCACAATCTGATAGACTTAAACTATTTTTAGAACAAATTTTAGATCACTAAAAGAGAGTTTTCTCTTTTAGGTTCTTCCTTAACTTGATGCTAGCCAGATACCAATTCCTATCATCATTGTTCCAGCTATTTTATTTATAAGTTTAACATTCGAACTATTTTGTAAAATCTTTCTTAATGTACTTCCTCCACTTGCATAAATAATAAGACATGAAAACTCTAAAGATAATATCATTAATATCAAAATTGGAAGCTGAGATATCATAGGTAATTTTTCATCAATAAAAGGTGGAAGTAATGCAATAAAAAATGCCCACCCTTTTGGATTTGCAATTGCTGTTATAAATCCTTGCATTGCAAGAGATTTTTTTGAAATATCATATTGGCAACTTTTATCAAGTTTAAGTGCCATTTTACCCTTTGACATCCACATTTGAATACCCAAATAACCTAAATACAAACCTCCACCATATTTTAAAAATAGAAATATTGTTGGGTATTTAAGCATAATAGTTGCAACACCAATTACAGAAGAAGTTGCAACAAGACCAACACCAAGTAACTCTCCATACATCATATAAAAAGTTCTTTTTAATCCAATACTCATTCCCATGCTAAGAGCCAAAGTCATACACATTCCAGGAGTAATTGAAACAAAAAAGAAAGTTGGTATAAAAACTAAAAGTAGTGTGAAATTTATTAAATCCAAAATAGTGCCTTTTAAAATTTGGATTATATATCAAAAAAGATAAAAAAGAGGAGAATTTTCTCCTCTAGTCTTTAGTTTAATTAAAATGAAATAGCTTCGTAAGCTATACCTAAACTCTTTGCAACAGCCTCATTTGTCAATTTTCCATCATAAGTATTAAGACCATTTAATAGATGTTTATCATCAGATAGAGCCTTTTCTAATCCTTTATTAGCTATTGCTAAACCATGTCTTAATGTTGTTGCAGTAAGTGCTAATGTTGAAGTTAAAGATACAGCACCTGGCATATTTGCAACACAATAGTGAACAACATCATTTACAACAAAGGTTGGATTATCATGGTATGTTGCTTTTGAAGTTTCAAAACATCCACCTTGATCAATTGCCACATCCACAATTACAGAACTTTTTTTCATAAGTTTTAAATCATCTTTTCTTACAAGTTTTGGAGCTGCTGCACCAGGAATTAAAACTGCACCAATTACCAAATCAGCCTCTTTGATTGCTTTTAAAATATTTGCTCTATTTGAAAATAGTGTATTAACTTGAGAACCAAATAAGTCATCATAAAAAGCAAGTCTTGAAGCAGAAATATCAAGAACTGTTACATTTGCTCCTAATCCAACTGCCATTTTGCAAGCGTTAAGACCAACAATTCCACCACCTATGATTACAACATTACCCCTTTGTACACCAGGAACTCCACCTAAAAGAACTCCTCTTCCACCAAAAGGTTTTTCTAAATATTTTGCACCCTCTTGAGCTGCAAGTCTTCCTGCAATTTCACTCATTGGAGTTAAACAAGGAAGTCCACCCTCAGGACTTGTAATTGTCTCATAAGCAACTGCTTTTACTTTTTTATCTAATAACATTTGTGCTTGTGGTTTATCTGCTGCTATATGTAAGTAAGTATAAAGGATTTGCCCTTCATGGAAAAGGTCATACTCCTCTGGCAATGGCTCTTTAACTTTTACAATCATTTCACTTTCATCAAAGATTTTCTTTTTGTCTGCTTCAATAATAGCTCCAACTGCTTCGTATTCAGAGTTTTCAAATCCTGCACCAATACCTGCATCTTTTTCAACAAATACAGTGTGTCCATTTTGTACATAAGCCTCCACACAACTTGGAGTTAATCCAACTCTATATTCATGTACTTTGATCTCTTTAATCAAACCTATTTTCATTTTAATTCCTTTAAATATTTTAATTTAATTAAATTATATCATACATTTTAATCTAATAATGGATATTTTTTAAACAAATTAAATTTTTTTAATGGGTTTGATTGTTAGCTGAAAAGAGGCATTTGCCTCTTTTATGAGAATAGTTTTTTAAAGAAATTTATAAAATTTCCATCTTTTACATTTAACATCTCGTAAGCTTTGTTAATTGAATCAACTCTTTTTGTTGTAAAAAGTAAAATTGCTACATTTAGTTTAACTATTTTAATTAATTCAGGAGTTGGATTGTTAATGATTTCAACCATTCCTTCCAGAGCTAAATCTTCATATGTTTGATTATATTCAATATCCAAATCTAAGAGTTTAATACTCTCTTCAACTATATTTCCATCTTTTTTAATCCAATATTTAAAATCATTAAATACTTCAGGTGCACCTTCACTACCTTTTATGATTACCAAGTTTTCATAACTATCACCAAAAAGTTTATTATACTTTTCCACATAGGGTTTATGAAAAGCAGAAGTAAGAGCGTATTTTGAGTTTGCAGGATTTAAAAGTTTTTCTACTGTATTAAAAATAGTTCTCATATATAGTTTTTTTCTAAGTGAAGTAAGAGCTGAAAGCTCACTAAAGTACTCTTTTCTATCAAAAAAGTGTATTCTTTCATCTAGCTTGACAGCAGTTGCTAACTCTTTTACTGTTACTCCATTTTTTGCAGGTTGAAGTTCATCTCCACTTATTACAATATCAAAAGGTTCAATATCCTTATATCTACTAAAAAAATCATTTAATATTGGAGCGTATAAAGGAAAAAGATAAGGTTGATTTGATTTTCCATCATAAGAGTAACCAAGCTCAACTGATTGAGGAAGAGTTTCTCTTTTTATATATTTTTTAAAGGTTTGTAAACACCCTTTTAACTCATCATCAGATTCAAGTTTTACCCTTAAAAGCATTAAAAAAGCTGCTGCTTGTTCACTCTCACACTTCTGTTCTAGAATACCTTCTATAGCCTCTTTAATCTCTTCTTTTGTTAAATCTCTATTTGATTTTGGTCCAGTTCCTACTGCTTTTATATATTTAAAAAAATTCATTGCATATCCATTTTAAAAATTTATCCTATTTTATCACAATATAAATAGAAAAATATTGTAGAATAAAATATGAAAAATCTTATTTTGATAATTGCTATTTTAAGTATCAAACTATTTGCTTTTGAAACCAATATAAAACAGATGTTTGCCATAGGAATTTTTGACGAAAATGGAGTTGGCGAAAATATCCAAAATGTTAGAAAAACTAAAAGAGATTATAATGGTACTTGCTATACAAAGATATTTTTAAGAGGAGAAATATCTAATACCAAACCAACTGTTAAAATTGGAGACTCTATAGGTCATTATGAAAATTCTGAACCTATTACGAATAAAAATAATATTATTATAGGAAAAATAATAACTTTTAAACACTATACAGTAACAAATGGAGTAATAGAAGTTTTTCTAGGAAAAGATCTTTATGATGCAAGAGTATTTGTTAAGTAAATCATAATATTCACAAGTTATAATAACTAGAACAAAATTTAAAATAATAAAATAGGTTAATATGGATTATCAAAAAGAATTCTCTAATAACTTGCTTCTTGAAGCAAAAAATTTAAAAGTTTTGTATGCAGAAGATACTCTCTCTGTAGCAGAGGCAGTGTCAAATATCTTAAAGATTTTTATAAAGAATATCGATCTTGCACAAAATGGTAAAGAGGCTCTAGAAAAATTTAGAAAAGATAAATATGATCTGATATTAACAGATATTAATATGCCAATAATGAATGGAATTGACTTAATAGAGCATATTAGGGAGCTTGATTTACATATTCCTATTATAGTTATCTCTGCACATGGGGAGCAGGAGTATATGGTAAAAGCTATTCAAGCTGGAATTGATGGCTTTATCTTAAAACCACTTGATCCAACCCAATTTAAAAATGTTATTTTAAAAGTATTGGAAAAAACACTTGTTTATAAAGAGAGTAAAAAAAATCTTGCACTTTTGAATCAGTATAGAGATATTACAAATAAAGCTTCAATTATTTCAAAAACAGATACAAAAGGGATAATTACCTATGTAAATGATAATTTTATAAAAATATCAGAATACTCAAAAGAGGAACTTATAGGAAAATCTCACTCTATTATAAGACACCCAGATAATCCAAAAGAGTTTTATAAAAAGATGTGGGAGACTATAAGTATTGAGAAAAAACCTTGGGAAGGTGTTGTTAAAAATCTCTCAAAAAGTGGAAAACCTTATTTTGTAAAAACAATTATAAAACCTCTTCTTGATGACGAAGGAAATATTATTGAATATATTGCACTTAGAAATGATATAAGTGAAATAATGAGTGAGAAAAAACAACTATTAAGTTACCTAGAATCAACAAAAAACTCCCTTTTGATTATGATTCAAATAGAAAATTTTGATATTTTGGATAAATTTTATGATGCAAAAACAATTGAAAAAATTGAATCAATCTATGGGAAAACTCTTTTAGACCATATGCCAAATAATAAAAGTTTTAGTAGAATTTTTACTTTAGGAGATGGGTGTTTTGCCCTACTAGAGGATTTTGATGAAGCGGACACTTCATACTCAAAAAAATTGATTCATATCCAACTAGCGCAGTTTGTAAACAATGTAAAAGAGAGTACTATTGAACTTGAAAATATTGAATATGATATAAGAGTTATTGTAAGTTATAGCTTTGGACATAATAATTTATATGAAAATGTGCGATATGGGATAGAAAAAGCAGTTGAAGAGAATAAAAATCTAATCTTTGCAAATCAACTTCTTGAAGAGGCACAAGATACTGCAAAGAGAAATCTTGAAACAATTCAAATGGTAAAAAAAGCTTTAGACAACTCAAGAATTGTATCTTTTTTCCAACCAATAATAAATAACTCAACAAAAGAGATTGTAAAATATGAGTCTTTGGTTAGACTTATAAATGAAGAAGGAGAAATTGTCTCTCCATATTTCTTTTTAGATGTTTCAAAAAAAGGGAGTTATTATACAAAAATCACAAAAAGAGTTATTGAAAACTCTTTTGAAATATTAGATCATATAAAAGATAATATAAGTATCAACCTCTCTGTTTTAGATATAGAGAATCAAATTATTAGAGATACTTTATATAAACTAATTTCAAAAAGAGAGTATAAAGGAAGAGTAACCTTTGAACTTTTAGAAGATGAAAACATAAAAGATTTTAGACTTGTAAAAGATTTTATTAAATCTGTAAAAAGTATTGGAGATGTAAAAATTGCCATTGATGACTTTGGTAGTGGTTACTCAAACTTTGAAAGACTTTTAGAGTACTCTCCTGATATTTTAAAAATTGACGGAAGCCTAATTAAAAATATTGAAACAGATAATTTTAGTAGAAACTTAGTTGAAACTATTGTAACTTTTGCGAAAAAACAAGGGCTTGAAACTATTGCAGAGTATGTTGAAAATGAGAAAATTTATAATATTTTAACAGAACTTGGAGTTGATTACTCACAAGGTTTCTATTTTGGTAAACCTATGAAGTTGATGTAAGAAGTCTCCTTCTTACATATACTTTTCTAAAACTGCAGGTATTTTTACGCTACCATCTTCTTGTTGATAATTTTCCATAATAGCCACAAGTGTTCTTCCTACAGCTAAAGATGAACCATTTAAAGTGTGAGCTAAAGTATTTTTCTTTCCATCTTTATATCTGATTTTTGCTCGTCTTGCTTGAAAATCTCTTGTATTAGAAATAGATGAAATCTCTCTATATTTCCCTTGTCCTGGAAGCCAAACTTCAAGGTCAATAGTTTTAGCTGCACTAAAACCTAAATCTCCACTGCAAAGCATCACTTTTTGGTGAGCTAATCCTAAAGATGTTAACAGATCACTTGCACATGAAACCATCTTTTCAAAAATCTCATCAGACTCTTCTTGTTTTGTAATTGCCACCATTTCTACTTTGTCAAATTGATGTTGTCTAATAAGTCCTCTTGTATCTCTTCCTGCACTTCCTGCTTCTTTTCTAAAACAAGGAGTATATGAAGTCATCAATAAAGGTAACTCTTCTATTGGAAGAATCTCATCATTATATAAATTTGTAAGGCTAACCTCTGCTGTTGGAATAAGATATAGATCCTCTCCTTCAATTTTAAAAAGATCCTCTTCAAATTTTGGAAGTTGCCCTGTTCCTTGAAGAGTATTAGTATTTGCCATAAAAGGAACATACCACTCTTCAAAACCTCTACTTCTATTAAAATCTAACATATAGTTAATAAGTGCTCTCTCTAATCTAGCACCCTGCCCTTTAATTGCAGAAAATCTTGATTTTGCTAATTTAACACCTCTTTCAAAATCAAGCCAGCCATTATTTAAATCCCAATGCTCTTTTGGTTCAAAATCAAATTTTGGTTTTTCTCCTATTTGTCTAAGTACTACATTTTCACTCTCATCAAGCCCAATAGGAACAGTGTCATCAGGAATATTTGGAATACCAAGAATTATAGAAGAAAGGTTATCTTCCAAAACTTTTACCTCTTCTTCAAGTTCTTGTTTTTTTAATTTTAAACCATTTATCTCATTTTGAAGAGAAGCAATATCTAAGCCCTCTTTTTTATATCTTCCAAACTCTTTTGACAATCTGTTTTGAGATGCTGTAACATCTTCCATCTCTTGTCTTTTTGTTTTTGTATTCTCTGAAAGACTTTTCAAATTATTTAAAATCTCTGCATCTACTCCTTTTTTTATTAAAGATGCAGCTACTGTATCAAAATCATTTTGAAGCAATTTTATATCAATCATAATACTCTTTCCAAATTTTTTGCAAATTATATCTAATTTTTTACATAATAAGTTAAAGCAAAACTCTTTATAAATCTTAGTTGTCATGAAAGGTAATAAATTAAGACTTTTTTTACTTACAAATGATTACAATTATCAAAATTGAATTAGGTATAAAATTGATTGATAAAATAAATTTACTATATAAAGAGCTAAACAAACCGCTGTTAAACAGCAAGAAAATAGGACTTTTTATAACTTTTTGTGCAATACTTGGTGGTCTTCTGGTTGCTTACACTGCAATGACTTTTTTGGTATATATTATTCCAGGAAGTTTGGGAGAGTCTATTACTATGCCACTATTATTTAATACTTTAGCTTGGTCAATTGCAGCACTTTGGATTTCAGTGTCAGCTTCAAAACTAATTGCTCTAAAAAGAGTAATTATACCTACAACAATATTTATCATTTTAATTTTTATATTCTATTTAAGGTAAATAATGACTCATAACTTATCAAAACAAGAGAAAAATAAAATTTTTAAACAAAAACTCCAAAGGGTTCATGCAACAACTGGAATAAGTTTTTCACTGCTAATGTATATGGCTCTCTTTTTTGGAATTTTTGCAATTTTGTTGCCTTTTATTCAAGTTTGGGAAAAACCTTCAAGACATTTTAAAGCAGCTGATATTACAAAGATTGACTACTCTTCAATGATTGATCCTGTAATCTCTGACCCTGATTTTCCAAAAAACAATATAATAATTACCTTGCCTGGATACCAACATGATCCTGTGCTAAAAATATCACATCAATTTGTTGAGCCAATAATTTTTAATCCAAATAATTCACAAAAGTTAGAGAATGAAGGTGATCAATCTCAACTTGCAAGTTTTTTAAATACAATGCATTATGGTGGTCCATTAAAGAGTTTTGGATATACAGTTTTTGGTTTTATGGCAGTTGCAGTTATGTTTTTAGTAATTGGTGGTTTAGTTCAAGTTATCACAATAAAATATAAAGATAATGGAAAAAATAATCAAAGCAAATTTTCAAAGTGGCATAGGAAAATTTTTACTTGGCTTTTCCCTCCTTTTATAATAATTACCCTAACGGGAGCTATGATGAATATAGGTTTTATTGGTTCAAAACCAATGACATATATTACATCAAAAGGTGAATCCTCAGAGATATGGAGATATGTAGGACCTGTTTTATATCCTCAAATAGCTCATATAGAAAGAACTAATGAAAGCTCTACAATGTTGCCAATAAGTGAACTTATTAAAAAAGCTCAAAAAATAAACCCAAATGTTGATTTTCAAAAACTTACTTTAATAAATTGGAAAGATAGTAGTGCAAGGGTAAAAATAGAAGGGTATAATCCATATATGCCTTTTTTAAATGGTATCTCAAATAGACCAAGTATAACCCTTAGTGCGAAAGATGGTTCACTTATTGAAGATAAAAGAGTATTGGACAAACACTGGTCCTCTTTGGTTTATGATAGTATCTATTTTTTACATCTTCTTTTTGGTGTAGATACTGCAACTAGACTTTTAATCTCACTTTTAATGCTTGCTTCGACTTTTGCTTTGGGATTTGGTGTTTTATTGTATTTGGAGAAAAAAAGTAGAAAGTTTCCAAAAAAAATCCCTATATATAACTGGATGGGAAAACTCTCTTTAAGTGTTATGGTAGGTGTAATTCCTTCAACTGGACTTCTCTTTTTACTTCAATGGATTTTACCATTTGATTTACAAGATAGATTTATATGGCAAAAGGGTTTGTTTTTTATTTTTTGGCTTTCAACTTTAATGTGGTCTTTTTATAGATTGGAATCATATAAAGCAGCAAAAGAGTTTCTGCTTCTTGGAGCAATTTTCTTTATATTAGCACCCCTTGCACATTTTTATGGAAGCGGTTTCTCTCCTGAATCTTTATATAAAGAAGAGATGTATGAAATTTTAAGTGTTGATATTGGACTTTTTCTATTTGGAATTATTCTATTTATAATCTCAAAAATACTTCCTAAAAATAGAGAACAAATAGAAATTTTTTGGAAAAAAAGACTTTAAAAGGAATTCTTATGAAAAAATATATGTTACTTACAATACTCTTTTGTTCATCTCTTTTTGGACACTCATTATTAATGAATGTAATGGATAATGAAGATAATACAATCACCATTGCAGGTGAATTTACAACAGGACAATTAGCTCCTGGAGCAATGCTTAGACTAGAATCATTAGTTAATGGAACTATCCTTTTTAAACAAAGACTCCCAGAGTCAAGTGAACTAACAGTTGAAATACCCAAAGAACCTTATCAGATAGTTCTTGATGGTGGACCAAGTCACCAAGTTGTTGAAAAAGGAATTCCTCCACAAGAGGGTTTCAAAAAAGAGGCTCTTAATAAAGCTTTAGTAAATAGTAGTACTCTATCTCAACCAAGAAGTACAACAAATGAATGGAATAACTCTACAGTAATACTATTTATATTAGCTTTCATATTAATTGGTTTTACCATATATTTTAGTAGATTGAACACAAATAAGATATTGGCACAAATAAAACAAAAAGATTAAAATTTTTATGTTGCACTACTATAAGGAGATTGAAAGATTTGTCCATAAAATAATTGGAAATAAAGAGTATGTAACAGATATTGTTCAAGAAACATATTTAAAAGCTCTTGAAACTAATTCAAAAACTTCAATAAATAATAAAAGAGCTTTTTTGTATAAAATTGCAAAAAACTTAGTTATAGATACAGCAAGAAAAGAAAAAAATATTAAAAAAATTGTTTTTGAAGAAGAAAAGTATGTAACTCCAAATGAAGAATTTCCTGAAGAGCAAATTCTTGAACTTGTTAAACAAAATATGATAAAAGAAGCTATAGAAACTCTTCCTTCAAGAAGTAAGCAAGCCTTTGTTTTGCATTTTGTAAAAGGATTAGATACACAACAAATCTCTAAAAGTATGGGAATAAGTGTAAATGCAACACAAAAACATATAAGCCGTGCAACACTAAAAATAAAAGAATATATCACTTTCCAAGGTTGGGATTTAAATGAATAATAAAATAGTGGAAGAACAAGCTTCATATTGGTTTGCCTGTAATAAAGAAAATATCACTTTAGAAGAAAAACAAAAATTTAGAAAATGGCTAGATGAGGATAATACTCATAAACAAGCTTACAATTATTTAATAAAAATCGAATCCCTTTGTAACTCTTTAGATGAAAAATATTTAGATAATCTAATAGATGAAGCTCAAAAAGGAGCAAAAAAAACAAAATTTTTTGAATATACAAAAAAATACTCTTTTGCTGCAACGTTACTTGTTCTAATATTCTTTTCTATATTTCAAGGAGTAAACTACTATTCTCCAATATATGAGAGTAATCTTAAAACAAATATTTTAACAAACCAAATAACTCTTTTAGATGGAACAAAATTAGAAATTGATGCTAAAACTAAACTAGATGTAAAACTCTATAATAAACAAAGAGTAGTCAAACTTTATTATGGTCAAGTGATGTTTGATGTTGCTAAAGATAAATCAAGACCTTTTAATATAATATCAGAAAAGACAAATATAAGGGTAGTAGGAACTGCATTTGAAGTTAAGAATCTTGATAAAATTACAACAATAAGTGTAAAAGAAGGAGTTGTAAAAATTTCTAAAATTATGGAGAATGACACACTCCAAACTCTTGCACTACTTAGTAAAGGAGAAAAAATTATTCTTGATGAATATGGCAAAATTCTAAATTTGTCAACAATACCAATTGAAGATATTGCCACTTGGAAAAGTAACTATCTCATATTTGATAATACTTTAGTTAAAGATGCAATAAAAATATTCTCAAGATATACAAATGACAAAATCAAGATTAATTATGAATTCCAAGAAAAACAACTAATTACAGGACAGTTTAAAAATTCACAAATAGAAAAATTCTTTGATTCTTTAACAACTCTTTATCCAATTGCCATTGAAAAAAAAGAAAACACTATTAGTATCAATAAAAAACAATAACTATAAAATTTTAAAATTTATATATTTTTGATGTCCTCTTTTTTAAATATCTCCGTCTTACATTATAGAGAATAATTCTCAAAATCATTAGTTAAAAAAATAAGGAAAGAAAAATGAATCTTTTGAAAAAATCTTTAATTGTGCCAGCTTTAACACTGCTTTTATACTCAAATGTATATGCTGAAAAGATTTACAATCTAGAATCTATGCCTCTTAAAGAGGCAATAGAAAGAATAAGTGAAGATATTGGATTACCATATATTGTAGATAGTAATCTACTAAAAGATAAAAAAATACAAAAAATGGAAAATATAAAAGGTTCTAAAAATGCACTTTCAATTATCTTAAAAGAGTGTGGACTTGAAGCAGAAATAAAAAATGACACTATTATTATCAAAGAGAAAAAATCTGAAAATACAAATTCTTTAGGTGAAATAAATGTTCTAGCGAGTGCTGATGGTTTAGCTGAAGACGGATATCTATCAAAAGATATTTCAGGTATAGGTCTATGGGGAAATAGAAGTTTACAAGACACCCCTTATCAAATGAGTGTTGTTTCACAAGATATGATAGAAAACACTGCAAGTGGTATTGACCAAGTTTTTAAAATGAATCCTGTTGTTCAAGTAAAAACAACTTCTACTTCTTCACATAGTTGGAATACTCCAAATATGAATATAAGAGGATTTGATGTATCAGGAAATCATATATTAGATGGTATTCCTTTTTCTTGGGTAGAGGGTGTTACAACTGAAGAACTTGAAAGATTAGAAGTATTAAATGGTTTAACAGGGTTTTTATATGGTGTGGGTTATGTTGGAGGAGCAGTAAATTATGTAACAAAAAAACCAACTTTAGAGCGACATACAAATCTTACTATTGGAACTACTGGAAATGAAGCAGCTTATATACATGCTGATTTAGGTGGAAAAATTGATGAAAAAGGAAAATTTTCTTACAGATTAAATGCTTTAAAACAAAATGGTGAAACATCAATTGAAAATCAAAAAATAGATAGAGAATTAGTAGCTGGTGCATTGGATTGGAGAATTACTGATGATTTAATTTTTACATTTGATGCATCTCATAAAAAAAATAATACAGATAAATTAACTAGCTATTTTGTAAGTAGTCAATCTGCAACTATTTTAAATCCTAAACAAGGTTATGCACCAGATTGGACTTTTTCTGATAGTTCACAAGATAGATTGGGATTTAAATCATTATGGCAAATCAATGACAATATAAAACTTAGAACTGCATATATTCATCTTGACCATGAAAATGATATGTCTATGCCTTATGTTTATGATAATTCTGATGGAACATATAGCTTCAATTATTATAGAGCTTGGCCACAAACATCAACAACTCAAGGTGCTTATGTTTATGCAGATATTGATTTTAATACATTAAAAGTTGAGCATACTTTAACTATGGGAGTTTCAGGTAATAAAACTAAAAGTAATAGCATTGATGGTGCTTGGGAATGGGTTAATTTAGGAAATTATACATTAGAGCAATTAAACAATATTTCAAGACCAACTTATGTAGGAAATGAAAATAATAAAACTTATCTATCAAGTCGCAATGAAAAAACAAATATTATGATAGGTGATGATATAAGATTTAATGAAAATTGGAGTGCATTAGTTGGTTTTAATTATGCAAAAGTGGAAGAAAAGAATTACAATATTGATGGTGAAAAAACAGGTGGATATGATGCAGATGATATTACTCCCAGTATATCTTTAATCTATAAACCATTTGAAGATCTAACAACTTATGCAACTTATATGGAATCTTTAGAAAGTGGTACAATTGTTGGAGATTTATATTCAAATGCTGGAGAGATATTTAATCCTTATGTAAGTAAACAATATGAAGTTGGAGCAAAATATTCTCTTTCAGAAAATTTACTTTTAAGTTCAGCACTCTTTAGAATAGAAAAAGCAAACTCTTATGAAGAATCAGAGGGAACAGGATTAAAATTAACACAAGATGGTTTAGTAATTCATCAAGGATTAGAATTAACTTTAACTGGAAAAGTAACAGAAAATTTAACAGTTGTTGCTGGTGGAACAATTATGGATTTAGAAATAGATAAAGCCAATGCAAACGAAGGTAAAAAGCCAACAGATACAGCTTCTAAAATGGCAAAACTATATGCAGAATATAATATTCCATTTATTCAAGGGTTAACAATAACTGGTGGAGCTTATTGGACAGGAAAATCATATAGAGATGGAGCAAATACAGATGTTATTCCATCTTATACAGTTTATGATGGAGGATTAAGATATAAAACTAAATTGGATAAATATCCAACAACTTATATTGTTAATGTTACAAATCTAACCAATAAAGAGTATTGGAGAAGTTCAACATCTTTTGGTGAACCATTAAATATAGCCTTTTTAATGAAAATGGAGTTCTAACTATAAAGAGACTAAACCTTAACTAATATAAATATTATGAAAAGCTGAATATAAAATAAACATATAAAAATTGTTTTAACCTTTACTATTGTAAAATCTCCATTTATGAAGGAGTATTAATGAAAGCAATAGAGAAATTTTTGGCCAGTTTTTTAAGTGAAGATATTGGAAAGTTACTACTTAGATTTATGTTAGGCTTTTTAATGTTATTTCATGGTTTATTCAAATTTCAAAATGGTATAGAGGGGATAAGAAGATTAGTAGCTAACTCAGGTTTCCCTGAATTTGTTGCTTATGGAGTATATGTGGGAGAAATTATTGTACCGATATTACTTATTTTAGGTCTTTACACAAGAATAAGTAGTTTTATTTATGCTATTACAATGTTTTTTGCAATCTATTTAGCTCATAGTTCATCTATATTTGAACTAAATTCAAAAACAGGTGGAGTAGTTGTTGAAACTCCTCTTTTATTTCTACTTGGTGCTGTTGTTCTTATGTTTATTGGAGCAGGTAAATATAGTGTTGACAAAAACTAATTACTATATTGATTAGATTTTTACACTAAAACAAGCACCCAATTTTTTATTCTCAACCGTAAGTTCTCCCTTGAAATGAGAACTTATGATTGTTCTTGACATATAAAGCCCTATTCCACTTCCTGCATCTTTTGTAGAAAAATATGGTTCAAATATTTTATCTATTATTTTGCTATTAATCCCTCCGGCATTATCACAAACTGTAGTTATACTTTTATTCTCTACAAGATCAACTCTAATTACAATTTTTGGATTTGTAATTGATTTTAATATTAGTTCATCTTTTGCATTAGTAATTAAATTCAAAATTACTTGTGAATACTCATTTTTATACGACCTTACTTTTTTATCTTTAATAACTATAAATTCTAGTTTTATATCATAAATATCTAAAAGTGGTTTCATAATATCAATTGAGTTTTGTACAGCTTGAGAGATATAAAAAAGCTCTTTCTCTTTTTCAGGTTTATAAAAATCTCTAAAACTATTAATTGTATTAGACATAAAATCAATTTGTTCATTAGACTCACAAATTTTATCTTTTACAAACTTTCTATCTATTTTTTCATCTTCTAAAGCCAGTTGTAAATTCATATTTATATAGCCAAGATGTGTTAGTGGTTGTCTCCATTGATGGGCTATATTATTTATCATTTCACCCATTGAGATTAATTTACTTTTATGAATAAGAAGTTTCTCTTTTTCATTTTGTTCATCTACTAAATCTCTTAACATAAGACCAAGGGCAAAACTAAAAATCAAAGACTCTAAAGGCGTAGCAATATGGATACCATATATACTACTAAAAGGGAACATATAATTTTGTAATATAAAAAGGAAAAATGACATAATAAGCCAACCAAAGGTGTAAAAAATAGCTTGTTTATTCCCTTTGTATACTGCAATTACTCCTGCAATACTTGGAATAATAAAACCAACTGAAAATGACATATATTCATATAAGATTGAATATTTAAATATTGTTATAGCAAAAAGATCAACAACATTTAGATATATAAAAAAGTTTAGCAACTTGTCCATTTTGGGCATTAACTTTTTTGTCTCTAAAACCTCTTTTGCAAAAAGTAGTGTTAATAGAAAAGCAGATGTTTCAAAAAGATCTATCACTGCTTGTTCAGTATTTGTTACATAAGGTCTAAAGCTTAAATATGTAAAACCTATCAAAGAACAAAGAACACAAAACTGCATTAAAGAGTAATATAAAAAACATTTTCTTTTTGTTGAAAAAAAGATTACAAGATAATAAAGAAAAGCACAAAAGATTATTCCATACGCTACGCCATATAATATCCCTTCATAAGGGAGAAGATATCTATATTCAAACTGATTTAATGGTGTAAATCTAAACTCACCTCTTTTTGGTTTTTCATAGTTGTAATTAAAAAAAATTGTATTTGGTGTATTCTTATCAAGTTTTATTATCGCAATATTATTTACTCTTTTATACTCAACATTTGTATAAATTAGAGAATCAAAATCAGAGATAATGCTCATATAATACGTTTCATTTTTTAGCTCATCTTTTTTTAGCACCATTTTTATAGAGAACTCTTTTAATTTAACATTATCATACTCTTTATAGTTATACTTTGTTAACAATTTATAAGTTTTAAAATCTTCTGAAATATATAAAGCACTAACAAGTTTTTTATAAAGATTTGATGAGTATAAACTAGAGATAAAAAAAAGGACAAAAAAGAGTGCTTTCATAAAGTTAATCTATTTTATACCCTATCTTAGAAATATTTTTAATAGTATCTTCTGGAAGTTTTTTTCTTAAGTCTCTAACTAATAATCTTATTGCATTTTCACTCATATACTCTTCACCCCATACAAAATTTTGTAACTCCTCATAACTAACAGCTCGCGGTGATTTTTTACAAAGCAATCTTAAAAAAGCTTGTTCATTTTTTGCTAGTTTTATGCATTTTTCATTATCTATTAATAACTCCGATGCCATATCAAAATAGCACTTTTCATTAAAATATTTTTTATTATCCTTATTATCAAAAACCAACTTTGCACAACTCATTAATAGGGGATAAATTACCTCATGGCGTATAGGTTTAGGAAGGTATTTTACAAGTCCTAAATCAATAGCATCAAGAAGATATTTTGTATCTGTAAAAGCTGAAAGAACAATAAACTGCGTATTTTTATCGCTCTGTCTTATTTTTCTTACCATATCCAAGCCATTTAATTTAGGCATTTTAATATCAGTAATTACAACATGAGGTCTCTCTTTATTTATTATCTGCATTGCCTCAATTGCATTACTTGCCTCTAATACAGTATTGAATAAACGATTTAAATAAGAGACTGCATTTTTTCTAATTAACTCTTCATCTTCAACATATAATATTTTTAAATTTTTATACTCATTTTTTGACATAAGGAATTATACATAAAAAATTCTTTAATTTTAATAGTGATTATCATTAGTGAATAAACAGACAGAGAAAATCCCTGTCTGTTTATTTTAGAAAGTATATTTAAGTGTTAGCATAGCACTTCTTGGTGTACCATATACCATACCATTAGCTCCAATTCCATCATAATATTTTTTATCAAAAAGATTATCAACATTTAGTTGTAAAGATGTACTTTTATCAATTTTATATGAAGCCATTGCATTAACTAAAGCAAATGCATCTTGTGTAATTCGTCCTAATGTAGTATCAGTATAGTATTTACTTTTATAATTAACTCCTGCTCCAATTGCAAATTTGTTAAAGGTATATTTTCCAAATAAGTTTGCAGTTGTTCTTGAAGCTTTTGTATTATATTTTGTTCCATCTGCTTCTTTTGCTTCAAAATTTGCAATTCCAAAATCTAAAGTAAAATTATCAGTTACTTTTCCTGAAACATCAAATTCAAAACCTTTACTTGTTACTCCATCAGCTTCAATACTTGCAATTGTTGTAGTCCCTGGAACAAAAACTCCACTTGGATTATCTTTTGCTACTTTATCTTGTTCTATTCTAAATATTGATAATGAAGTATTTAATTTTCCATCAAAATATTCACCTTTAATCCCTGTTTCATAAGATTTTCCTTCAATTGGATTTAAGTAATTTCCACTACTATCTTTTGAACTTTGAGGTTGAAAAATACTTGTATAACTTGCATATACTGAATGATTATCATCTAATTCATATACTAATCCCACATAAGGAGTTACTTCATTGTCAAATTTTCTACTCTCTGTAGAGGGATTTGAACTTGTATATTCCCACGATGATAATCTTGCTCCAGCAATCAATTTTAAATCATTTGTCAAAGAGAATTTTCCTGCTAAATAGACCCCTTTTTGTTCTATTTGTTCAGGGGCCGTAATATAAAGAATATCAGATGCAGTCGAAGTAGGATAAGCAATATTATAGTTAAAATAATTTGTTAAAGCTGTATAATATCCATCTGGATAAATTCCATCATACTGAGTAGTTTTGTTTAGATTATATGAAGCACCTAAAATCAATTGTTGAGTTAATCCACCTAGTTCAAAAGGAACATCTATATTTACATCATAGTTGTCTTGTACATTTTCAGTTTCAGCGAGCCAATCCATATATTGTATACCACTGCCATCAGCTTTATTAATTGCTCCATTAAAATATAAAAGTGCTGTATCACTACCAATAATATCGTGAGAATAAGAAGCATTAAAAGTTATATCTTTATATAAGTTTTGTTTTAAATCTGCAAAAACAGATTTAATTTCACTATTCCAATATGTCCAATCTTCTGATACTGTTTGTGATCTATCAAAATCTGTTCTAGTTCCATCAGAATAAAAAGCTGGTAAACCTCCCCATCTAATTCCACTTCTATCTAACTTTTGATATGAACCTCCAATTGATAAGTATGTTGTATCTGTTAAATCTGCATCAATTACACCATATATAACATTGTTCTCTTTTTCATATTTATCCATGTAAGAATCACTACTTTCATGTTTTACAACCAATCTTCCTCTTACACTTCCGCTCTCATTTAATTTTGAGCCAATGTCTGCAGTTAAACCATAAGAGTTCCAAGAACCAGCACTTAAAGAAACATCCCCTGTAAACTCTTTACTATTTGCTCTTTTTCTAACTAAATTAATACTCATTGAAGGGTTTCCTGAACCAGTTGTTAGCCCATTTGCTCCTCTAACTATTTCAACTCTTTCGAAAATTGCTAAATCAATGTCTCGTTCATTATATTCACTATAAGTTGGCATACCATCAATTTTGTAGTAATCAATTGTAAAACCTCTTGCAGTTGAATGCATTCTTTCATCCCACTGATCAATTGTAACTCCTGTCACATATCTTAGCATTTGCTGATATGAAGTAACTCCCATATCCTCAAGTTTTTGTGCTGTTAATACACTTACAGATTGGGGCGTATTTCTTAATGACAAATCCAATTTTGTTGCCGTGCTCATTGAATTAACTGTATATGACTCCTCTTGTGAATCTGTTGCTAAAACCTCAACATTCCCCAATGATTTTTTTTCTGTGCTCTCATTTTCACTTTGTGCATACAATCCTGACTGTAATGCCAAAGCAGTAAAAACAGATAGTGCGAATATCTTTTTATTTTTAAATTTCATAAGTCTCCTTTTTATTGATACCAATTATCAAAATCTATAATTATGGAATTATTTCTGAATTTTTCTTATATCATCTTTAGCTTTTACACAATCATGACAACTAAAAAATAAAATGAAAATTTTTGTAGTCTACACATCTTTTTCACATCTTTTTCAATTAAAATATAAAATGTCAAAATTAGAATTTATAAACAGTCCCATTAGAAATGCAAAACTTGAAAAAGATAAATTAGAGATGATTTGCAGCTGCTTTGTGGAAGATTTTACAGCAAGTCAAACTGCAAAAAAAATCAATATAAGTAGACAAACAATAAATAGTTACTACAAAATATTAAGAACTTATCTTATTGATCAACAAAAGATGTTAGATAATATATTTTTATCTACTATTTCAAATAAAAGTACTCTTACTATTAAATACTTTATTTATAATAGCAATGTGATTTTTTATGTGCAAGACAATGACAATACTTACTTTTTAAGTAATGAAAATACTAATAAACTTGATATTTTTATAAATAGTTCTCTTAAAGATTCTTTACTTAAACATAAAAGAGCAAACTGTGCAAGAGTTCTTTATAATACAAACACTAAAGAGTATTATGTATCAGGTTTTTTAAAATCTTCCCATGATGTAGATAACTTTATAACCAATCGACTAAAAAAATTTAGAGGAATAAACAAAGAGAACTATGTTGTGCATATTTCAGAATCTTTTATAAGATACAACAATACCAACTCTTCATTAAAAAAACAGCTGCTAGACTTTTTAAATATTAAATACTAATTTCACCATTTTTTGTATTTTTATATTAATGATTGTAAAATCACTCCATGAATGAAGAACTAAATATCCCATACTACAAATTAATTAATTTAGTAGAAAAAGTAATAAACCCTTTTTCAAGGGAGACTATAACAGAACAAATTAAAAGTGAATATGGAAAAGGCTTTTTGATTTGGCACAATCTTGGTAATGGTATTGCTACTTCTGCAAACAACTATACTCTTAACAAAAACTACATAATATCTTTAGAATCAGATGTTCCTGGTGCAGTAATTATTTTTAATTTGGGAGAAGATATTATCTATAGATTTAAAGATGGCAAAAAGTACGAATTAAAGAAAAATAGATTCTTTGTTGGTTTCTCTTCTGATGAATTTATAGTTCAAATGTTACTAAAAAAAGATTTTAATTACAATACTTTAACTATAGGAATAAAAGAGGAACTTTTTTTAAGACTTACAAATAATTTTGAAATTCTAAAAGAGAAGATGGAAGAGGCAAAAGAGAAAAACTACTCTATTTTAGATGGAAGTGAAATTGATCCTGACCAATTGGAGATGTTAAGTAGTTTTAAAGAAAAAATAGTAGATGAAAATTTACTAAACAAACTCTACTTTGAATCAAAAACAACAAATTTAATACACTATACAATAAATAAACTACAAAAGATTATCAATACAAGTTCAATATTAGATACTAGAAAAATTGACTCTTTAGAGAGAGCAAAACAGATTATATTAACAGAATATAACAGTTCTTTATCTATAAAAGAGATTGCATATAAATCTGCAATAAATGAGTGCTATTTAAAAAAAGATTTTAAAAGCTATTATGGAATGACAATCTATGAAATGCTTCAAAAACATAGAATGGAGATGGCAAAAAAATTTTTAAAAGAGAACTATAGCGTTAAAGAGACAGCTTTAAAAGTGGGTTATAAACATATTGGTAACTTTAGTAAACTTTTCACTTCATATTTTAATACAACTCCAAGTAACTATAAAAAAGAGTTAGAAAACTAAATTTTTCCCTATTTTAGATAAAAATTTCCCTATTTTGATATTACAATATTGATAATAAGTATCAATATATGATAATATTCGCTCCAATTATTCACATAGGAGCAAAAATTTATGAAAGTTAGTAATTTCAAAAGTAGTATATCTATTACACTTTCTGCATTGCTTACAACTTCACTTTTAGCTGATGAAGTAAAAAGCAAAGAGACTGAAAAACTAAATGATGTCACAATTGTTGAAAAAACAACAAGTGATTATAAACCTGTAGGCAAAGTTGAAATAAACAGAACAAATATTGGTTTAGAAGATAGTGCAAAATCAATTCAAGTATTTAATGAAGATTTCTTATTTGATTATCAACCTCAAACTTTAACAGACATTGTAACAATGTCATCAAATACATCTTTTAGTGGAGATAACAATGGAAGAAACAATGTCTATATTATAAGAGGTTTTTCTGGAGTTCCTGTTTTAAGAGATGGATTTAACTTAAATAATGCAATTACAAATACAGAGATTTTCAATTTCGAAAGAGTTGAAGTTCTAAAAGGACCTGATTCTTTACAATATGGGGAAGCTAATCCTGGGGGATTAATAAATTTAGTAAAGAAAAAACCTCAAAAAGAGAATCATGGAGAGATACAACTTGAAGTAAAATCAAACCCATCATTTAGCCCAAAAATTGACGTTGGTGGAGCAATAAATAGTGATGGCTCATTAAGATATAGATTAGTATCATCATATCTTTATGAAGAGGATACAAAAGATTTTAATACAGATACAAAAAGAGTCTTTATTGCACCTTCTGTTGCTTATGATATAAATGACCATCACACTGTGACATTTATGACGGAGTATTTAGATGAAACTACTCCTGCTGATTACGGTACTTTTGTAAATAGTAAAGGGAAAATTGTTGGAGATAAAAATTTAGTTACCTCAAGTCCAGATGCCGAATTTGACAAAACTCAACAAATTATTGGGTTTGATATAACTAGTACTTTTGATACTTGGGATTCAAATTTTAGATATAGATATATTGACTTATCAAGGGATAATGACTCTATTTATAATGTAAGTAGCTATAACGAGACTACAAATCAAATTTTAAGATATTTTGCAACACAACACTTTGATTCTGATGAACATGCAGCGCAGTTTACAATCAATAAAGAGTTTAAAATTGCTAATATGAGAAATAGAATTAGTTTAGGAGTAGATGCAAAAAGATCTGACACTGAGACAAATGGTTATTTTGATACTTCAATTCCATACTATCTAAATGCAAGTAATCCTGTATATATACCACTTACTTCACTTTCAGACCATCCTGCTGCTTTTGAATATGTAAATACAAATACTATTACAAAATCTTTTGGTGGTTTTATTCAAGATCATTTGAATATTACAGATGATTTAATCTTTAGTGCAGGTATTAGATATGACAAAGTAAAATCTGAAAACCTAAATAGAGTTAGAGCTACTTTCCAAGAGTATAATAGTTCTGCTTATACTCCTCAATTTGGCTTAGTATACAAGATTACATCACAAACTTCTATTTATGCTAATTTTTCAAAATCATTTAATCCTCAATCTTCTACTTATATAAGTAGTGATGGTGAACTTTTGGATCCAGAAGAGGGAAAGGGGTTTGAAGTTGGGTTAAAACAAAAACTTTTCAATGACAATTTTACTCTTACATCAGCACTATTCAAAATTGAAAAAGAGAATGTTGCTCAAACTGATCCAGCCAATGCTTTATATTATGTTGCAAGTGGTAAACAAAAAAGTGAAGGATTTGAAGTTGATTTAGCTGGTGAAATTTTACCTGGATGGTCTTTGATTGGATCTTATGGATATACAAAAACAAAAGATGTAGATAATTCAAACAATGAACTAACTGGTGTGCCAAAACATAGTGCAAACTTTTTTACTACATATGATTTAGGACAAATTGGATTAAAAAATATGTATGTGGGAGCAGGAGCAAGATTTTTAGGAACTAGATATGCAAATACAAGTAACACTATAAAATTAGACTCTACAATTATTTATAATGCAATGCTTGGATACAAAAAAGACAATTGGAAAGTTAATCTAAGCCTTAAAAATATAACAGATGAATTGTATGCAGAAACAGCTTCTACAAGTAGAGTTCAAATTGGTGAGCCAAGAAGTGCAATGTTAACAGTTAGTTACTCATTCTAATGGATTTTTTTAAAATGAGTACCCTTTACAAATATCTCTGCACACCTGAAAAAAATGGTAGAAAGATTGGATTGTTTAGAATTCTTAGCGCAATTTTTGGAGGATTAATAGTGTCATATTTAGGTATGACACTATTGGCATTTATAATCCCCGTAGAGATTGCAAAGAGTGCAATAATCTCAATTATGTTTAACACTTTTGCTTGGGCAATAGCTGCTACTTGGATAAGTTTGTCTTTTACAAAACTTGAAGCTTTGTTAAGATTTTTAGTTCCCTCTTTCATCTTTGCAATTTTGCTCTATATTTTATATTAGGGCAGAACAGATGAAAAAATCTCAACTATTTAAACAAAGACTATTTAGAGTCCATATAGCAGCAGGCGTAACCTTTTCTTTGATAATGTATCTTTCACTCTTTTTTGGAGTATTTGCAATAATGCTTCCTTATATAAAAAATTGGGAAAAACCCTCTAGACATTTACAAACAGTAAATATCACAACTGTAGATTACAACTCTATGATTGATGAAGTTTTCAAAGATCCAAACTTTCCACAAGACAATGCTTTAGTAAATCTACCTGGTAGAATGAATGACCCAATGGTAACAATTTCACATAGATTTGTTCAACCAATTGCTTTTAATCCACTTACTGGAGAAAAAGTAGAAGATGAGAGTAAAAAAACATCAGATTTAGCAAATTTTTTAAATGAGTTGCATTATGGAGCTCCACTTAATTTTATTGGAAGACTCTCTTTTGGTTTTGTTGCTGTTGGAACAATGGTTCTTATAATAACAGGTTTAGTTCTAATTTATCTATTTAATTTCAACAATCAAGGGAAAAATCAACAAGCTATTTTTTCAAAAATACATGTAAAAGTTTTTACTTGGCTCTTTGTTCCTTTTTTTCTAATAGTTCTTAGTGGAGCAGTTATGAATGTGGGATTAGTAAGCTCTTCTGTGATGTCAAAAATATTAACCAAAGGGGAAGCTAATGCCATTGATGGCGTTGTAGGCAAAGTTCTTTTTTCTCAAAAAGCACCAATAAAAAAAGAGAATGAAAAAACAAAGATGTTACCACTATCTCAACTTATAACAAAAGCTCAAAAGATAAATCCAAATTTAACATTTAAGCAAGTTAAACTTATAAATTGGAATGATAAAACAGCTAGAGTTGAAATAATAGGTTATAACCCCTATAAACCATTTTTAAATGGAGGTGTTTTCAATCTACCATCTGTTACTCTAAGTGCAGTTAATGAAGAGCTAATTGAGAACAAAAAAGTTTTAGATAATAGTTGGCCTGTTTTTGTTGCAGAAACTATATTTTTCTTACACTTTCTCTTTGGAATTGATATTTTTTCAAGAGTAATAGTTGCTTTAATGATGGTTCTATGTTGCATTGCAATAGGTTTTGGAGTTATGCTTTGGCTTGAAAAAAAAGCAAAAAAATTTGACTCAAAAATCCCTTTTTATCACTGGATGGGAAAACTCTCACTGGCTTGTATGATTGGAGTTATTCCTGCAACTGCAACACTTTTCCTCCTTCAATGGAGTTTGCCTTTTGATTTAGAAGATAGAGTTTTATGGCAAAAAGGGATCTTTTATAATGTATGGTTATTTACACTATTTTGGTCTTTTTACCGAATAAATTCATATAAAGCAGCAAAAGAGTTTCTTTTTATAAGTGGTGTTTTTTTTATATTGTCATCACTATTTCACTATATATATTTAAAAACAACTCCTATTGCTTTAGTAGAAAATAGTATGACAAATATATTTGGGGTTGATTTTACACTTGTAATTTTTGGATTAATACTTATTTATGTGGCAAAAGTATTACCAAAAAACAGAGAAAATGCCAAAATATTTTGGCCTAAAAAAGAAAAAAAGGTTATAAAATGAATAGACTAATAAAAGTGGCAATAGTTGCCCTCTTTCCAATTTATCTGTATTCTCACTCTTTAGTTTTAAATTTAATGGACAATGAAGATGGAACAATTACAGCATCAGGTATGTTTAACACAGGAGAGAGTGCTGCTGGGGCAATGGTTAGAATTCTTGCCATTGAGTCACAAGAGATTCTGTATGAAAAAAGGCTTCCTGAAAGTTCAGAATTGACAATTCCAATTCCAAATATTGCATATACAGTTCTCTTAGATGGTGGACCAGGGCATGCGGTAAGTAAACCAGGTATTGAACCCCAAGGCGGTTTTGTAAAAGAAGAGATGCCAAAAGAGGGGAAAAACAAAAAAGAGCAACCTAGTAGAACTAATATGCAAATCTCATCTAGCAATGCAGTGACATACTCTATTATAGTTGCTTTTCTTTTACTTTTTGCAACAATATTTATAAGTATAAAAAACACAAATAAGTTGCTACAAGAGCTAAAAAAATAGTTATAAAAAAGAGCATGACAAGAGTTTAAATGTATACAAAATATATAGCTATTTTGTGATTCTTGTCATGTTTTAAATAAAAATAAGTTTAGTTTTACATAATATTGATTATAATTCTCAAAATATAAACTTGAAGGATGTTTTATATGCAGTTAGTTAAAATAACTCTTCTTTTACTTTTTGTAAATAGTTTAGTTTTTTCAAATCAAATTGAAAAATCTATGGAAGTAATTGAAAATACGAATAATAAATTGGTTGATTATCAAAAACAGATTGATGTTCATGATGAAAAACACACACAGTTAGTTGGTGAATATCGTTATGTTAACGAACAACTCAAAAGTACAAAAAAATACAATACCCAACTCTCAAATATAATAAGTTCTCAAAAAGAGGAATTAGCAGATATTGCTCAACAAATAAAAGATATTGAGCAAACTCAAAAAAATATTTACCCTTTGATGAGTGATATGATAAAAAGTCTTAAAAAACTTGTTGAATTGGATATCCCTTTTTTAATGCAAGAGAGAGAGGAAAGAATAAAAACTCTTGAAGAGACTTTAGATAGAGCTGATATCAAAACAGCTGAAAAATTCAGAATAATCCTAGAAGCTTTTAAAATAGAGTATGACTATGCAAAAAATATAGAAGCCTATCAAGAGATTTCAGATGGTAAAACTTTTAACTACTTAAGAATAGGTAGAGTTGCTTTATATAAACAATCATTGGATTCAAAAGACTATTTTGCATGGGATAATGAGTCTAAAAAATGGGATGAGATCAATGATTCAAATGTACAAACAAATATTAGAAAAGGTATAAAAATTGCAAAAAAACATGAAAATGTTGCCTTTTTACAACTTCCATTTAATAAAAAAGAGGAGTTCTAATGTTAAGAACATTTATACTATTTACCCTATTTACTGGCTCAATTTTTGCTTTACAGTTAAATAACCTACTAAATGATATTAAAAATGATGCGTCAGTTGAACTACAACAAGAGAAACAAAGACTTCAAGAGTTTATTCAAAATGAAAAAGAGCAACAAAAACTTCTAAATGAGGCTAAAACTGTTTTAGCAAATGAAAATAAAAGAAGCATTGAACTAAAAAAAACATTAGACAAAAATGAAGAACTTTTAGCTTCACAAGAGGCTATTTTGTTAGAAAAGACTGGAGACTTAGGTGAAATGTTTGGAAGTGTAAGACAAACTTCTGCAGATTTTTTAACAAACTATCAACACTCTCTAACTGCTTCACAAGGGGAAAGCAAAGAAGCCCTTTTTGAAAAGTTTTCAAACTCAAAAAGACTACCAAATATAGAAGAGCTTAAAAGTTTATGGCACGGGATGCTTGATGAGATTATTAAAAGTGGAAATGTTGAAAAATATAGCGCAAATGTTATTTTAAATGATGGAGAAAGAGTTATTCAAGAGGTTACAAGAGTTGGTCTTTTTGCAGCAAAATCTGATGGAAAATATTTCAACTATTCAAATGATATGAAAGCTTTAGTTGAACTTGCAACACAACCAGAAGAGAGTGGTTCTTTATTTGGAAGTGATGAAAATCTTTTTGTAATAGATCCAACAAGAGGAACTCTATTTGAACTTTTAAATAATCAACCAACTTTAATGCAAAGGGTAAATCAAGGTGGAGTTGTAGGTTATATAATCATTGCTCTTGGACTTATAGGACTTGTTTTTGCAATCTATAAAAGTGTTGTTTTAAATCTTTATCTAACAAAAATCAAAGCTCAAATGAAAGATTTGGCAAATCCAAAAGAGAACAACCCTTTAGGTAAAGTTATCTCTGTATTTAAAAAATACAAAGATTATGAAATAAGTGATTTAGAACTTAAATTAGCTGAGTCAATTCTACAAGAAACAACAAAAGTACAAAAAGGACAAAGTTTTGTAAAACTTTTATCTGCTGTAACTCCTCTTTTAGGACTTTTGGGAACTGTAACAGGGATGATTGCTACATTTCAAGCAATCACATTATTTGGTACAGGTGATCCAAAACTAATGGCTGGAGGAATCTCAACTGCACTTATTACAACAGTTTTAGGACTTGTTGCTGCAATTCCTTTATTATTTACATATACATATATCTCTTCAAAATCTGAAGCAATTGTTTCTATATTAGAAGAACAAAGTATGGGAATGTTAGCAAAGAGTATAAAGTAGATGTTAGGGCTTATATTTGATGATTTTAGCTCTTTCTTTGATAAAGGGGGAGTTGTACTTTATGTGGTATTTATAGTTGCAATATTTCTTTGGACTTTGCTTCTTGATAGATATATTTATTTATATCATGGATACAAAAAATATAAAGATACTCTTTTAGCAAATATAAAAATTGAAAATTTTGAGAGTAGATTCAAAGATCCAATAAAAGAGTATTTGGTTGAAGAGTCTAAACAAAAACTAAACTATGGTTTGAGTTTTATAAAAACTCTTATTATAGTTTGCCCTTTAATTGGACTATTAGGAACAGTTACAGGGATGATTGAGGTATTTGATGTAATGGCTGTACAAGGTACAAGTGATGTTAAATCTATGGCAAATGGAGTCTCAATGGCAACTATTCCTACAATGGCTGGGATGGTAATAGCTTTAAGTGGAATTTTGTTTGAAAAAAGACTTGAACTTGCAATTAAATACCAAATAGAAAAACTACATATTGATATTTCAAAGGTTATGTAATGAGAAAGTTTTCACAAAAAATAAATAAAGAAGAGACAGAGATAAACCTAACTCCAATGTTGGATGTTGTTTTTATTATGCTTATCTTTTTTATTGTAACAACATCTTTTGTTAAAGAGGCTGGAATAGATGTAAATAGACCAAGTGCATCTACAACAGAACAAAAAACAGAAGCAAATATTCTAATTGCAATAAAAAACAGCAATGAAATATGGATTGATAAAAGGGTAGTTGATTTAAGAGCTGTTAGGGCAAATATTGAGAGACTAAAAGCAACAAATACTCAAAATAGTATTGTAATACAAGCAGATAAAGAGGCAAAAACAGGTCTTCTTGTAAAAGTTATGGATCAAATTAGACTTGCAGGGATTACAAATATTTCTGTATCAACTCTAAAGAATTAAAATGCGTCTTTTTTACTCTTTTATATTAGCAATTTTTATTAGTGTATCTATCTTTTTTGGAATGCAGCAGATGATTAGTGCAAACAACAATTTACAAACAAAAAATGAAAAGCCAATAGTTCTAAACTATTTAAGAGAACAAAAAGATATCAATGTTGAAAAAGAGAAAAGAGTTAAACCAAAAGAGCCTGTAAAAAAAATTGAGCCTAAAAAACTTGATATAGTTAAAACTGATATGGAAAAAATCAATAAAGATGTAAAAATCAAACCTTTAACTCTTGCAAGAAATATTGATCTTTCAGCAATCTCTTCACTAAATGGGGCACAAATTGCAGTAAATAGTGGGCTTTTTGATGCAAATTCACTTCAAACTCTAAGCAGAATAAACCCTGTTTATCCAAGAAAAGCAAAAATTAGACAAAAAGAGGGATTTGTTCAACTTCAATTTCATATTTCTAAAGAGGGACAAGTTTCAGAGGTTGTAGTTTTAAAATCTGAACCGGAAGGTTTTTTTGAAGACTCTTCTATAAATGCCATTAAAAAATGGCGATTCAAACCAAGTGACAGTGCAAAAGATGCAACAATTACATTCAATTTTAGGTTGGCAAAATGAAAAAAATAGGAATTCTTTTACTACTTTGTTTTAGTTTAGTGTTGGCAAAAAGCTCAAATAGTATGTCTAAAAAAAGTTACGAAACGCTAATAGAGTCTCAAAAACTTATGGAAACAGGCAAAGATAAAGAGGCAAAAAAAAATCTTCTTGAACTTTTAAAAACAGAATTAAATGGTTATGAAAAATCTTTTGTTTTTCAAACTTTGGCAAATATTGAGATAAATGCCAATAACTATAAAGGGGCTATAAAATATTATAAGACAATTATTGAATTAGATGTTTTAGAGCCAAAAAGTATAGATAATATGAAGCTTTCATTGGCAAAAATTTATCTAAGTGAAAACAACTATAAAACCTCTATAAAGATTTTAACTTCACTGCTTGAAAGTGAATTTATCAATAAAACTGATGTATATGAAAATCTTGCTTATGCAACTTACTACGATAAAGATTTTAAAAAAAGTATTCTATATATAAACAGTGCAATTTCAAGTAATAAAGAGCCTAAAGAGAGCTCTTATCAGATTCTTTATTCATCTTATGTTGAGTTAAAAGAGTATAAAAATGCAATTAATACTCTTAAGTTTATGGTAAATAATTGGCATAAAAATGAGACCTATTGGCTTCAACTAATTGCTTTATACCAAGAAACAAATGAGCTAAAAAAAGCTCTGTCAACTTTTGAATTAGCATATAAAAAAGGTGGTGTTGCTCCTAATAAAAACACCCTATATTTTGTAAATATTTTAATTCAAAATGAGCTCTATTTTAAAGCTGCACAGACTTTAGAAGAGGCTATGAATAAAGGTTATGTTGAAAATAGTAAAAAGAATTTTGATCTGCTTATCTCTTGTTATGATTATGCAAAACAGAAAGATAAAGTTAAAGAGATTTTAGCAAAATCAGATTATGCAAGAAATAGCAAATATCAACTTCTATTGGCAAATATTCACTTTAATGAACAAAACTATAAAAAAACCATTGAGACTTTGGAAAAAGTCTCTATAAAACAAGGAACAAAAGAGGATGGGCAAAGAAATACTCTTTTAGCTCTTAGTTATTATGAGTTAAATGAGAAAAATGAAACTGTAAAATATTTACAAAAAGCTATAAATAATCCCCATGAAAAAACAAGAGCTTTAAATATCAAAAAAAGCTTACAAATCTAATACAAAGGAGACAAATGAAAAAAGGAATTCTATTTTTTTTATTTTTTTATTTTTTCAATAGCTATTTATTTGCACATTTTCAACTAATCTATACCCAAGAGAGTGCACTAAAAAATGGTAAAAAAATTGAGTTAAAAGAGGTATTTACTCACCCTTTTACAGATGAATATACTATGGATATGGAAGGTGTTGAAGAGTTTTATGTTGTAAATAAGGGTAAAAAAACAGATTTAATTAAAACTCTTGAACCTATAACTTTTCAAGGGAATAATGACAAAGGAAAAGCTTATAGTTCAAAGTATAAAGCTTCTAGAATGGGTGATCATCTTTTTGTTTTAGTTCCAAAACCATATTATGACAAAATTTCAGATGAGTATATTCAACAATATACAAAAATGGTGCTAAATGTAGCTGGACCACCAAGTGATTGGGATACAGAACTTAAGTTAGATGCAGAGATAGTTCCTTTAACAAAACCCTATGCTATTTGGACAAATAGTAATTTTACAGGGATAGTAAAACAAAAAGGGAAACCAGTACCTTATGCAAAAATTTATGTTGAGTACCTAAATAGAGATGTTGATACAAAAAACAATAAAATGGGCCCATCAAGAATTGAAGCGCCACAAGGAAGTTTTCTTTCACTTGAGATAAAAGCAAATAAAGATGGTGAATTTACTTTCTCTATACCAAAAGCTGGTTGGTGGGGATTTTGTGCCAAAGAAGTTGGTGCTAAAAAAGAGTACAAAGGTAAAAAGTTAACTCAAGATAGTGTTATCTGGGTTCAAGCAAAAGATATGAAATAGTATTTTTTATTATTCATTAAATCTCTCTTTTATGACTATTTGATATAATTTTTATATCTTAAGTTTGAGAGATTTAAATGAAAAGATTTTTTGCAATTAGTTTTCCAATAGTTCTTACTGTATTTATACTATTTTATATTACTTCACAATTTATTCAACCAAGTCCAAAAAAAGAGATTACAATTGCCACAGGCTCAAAAAATGGCACATATTATAAAACTGCACTAGAGTATAAAAAACTCCTTGAAAAAGAGAATGTAAAAGTAAATATCTTAACAACTGCTGGTTCAATTGAAAATATCAAACTTCTAGAAGAGAAAAAAGCTGATATTGCTTTTATTCAAAATGGTACAACAATCAATGAAGAGAATAAAGATATAAAATCTTTAGCTTCAATATATTATGAACCCCTTTGGGTCTTTTATAGAAATGAAGGGTATCAAGTTGATTATATTATTCAGTTTATTTCAAAAAAAATTTCAATTGGAAATATTGGCAGTGGAACAAGGGATTTAGCAAGTAAAATATTAGCTGACAATAGTATAGATGAAAAAAATTCTACAATAGTTGATATAGATAATAAAGATGCAAAAAACGCTTTACATGATGGAAAAATTGATGTACTTTTTATTGTCTCATCACACGAATCAGAACTTATAAAAGAGCTATTAGCAGATCCTAAAATAAACCTATTTAGTTTTAAAAGAGCAAAAGCATATAGTAGGAAATATACTTTTTTAGAGGCTTTACCTTTATATGAAGGGACTCTTGATTTATATAAAAATCTTCCAGATGAAGATATAAGCCTTCTTTCAACAACTGCAAATTTAGTAACAAGAGCCGAGTTTTCTGATGAGTTAAAAAGACTCTTTTTAAAAAAAGCAATGCAAATTCATAGTAAAAAAAGCCTTTTTGCAAAGGCAATGCAATTTCCAAATTCATACAATATGAAAATTGATTTGGATGAAGAGGCACAAAGATATTTTGAGTATGGAGATACTTGGCTTGAGAAAATATTTCCCTATTGGATTGCTTCAAATATTGATAGATTAAAACTTTTGATTATTCCTCTTCTGACTCTGCTATTTCCTCTTTTTAAAGGAGTTTTTCCTCTATATAATTGGACTATGCGTTCAAAAATATATAGATGGTATGAAGAGATTAGAGAGATAGACAATGAAGTTGACAAACTAAAAAAAGATGAACTACAAAATTATCTACAAAGACTTGAAAAACTAAGAGAAGAGATAAGCAAAGAGACTAAAGTTCCACTTTCATTTATGGGGGAATACTATAACTTGCAGCTTCATTTAGACCATATAAATACTAAAATTATCAAATTATGCCAAGAGGCTGTTTAACAAGCTCTTATTATTATTTTTGATATAATTCCCAAAAATTAATTAAGGGACATATTTTGAGAATATTATCAGGAATTCAACCAAGTGGTATAATTCACATTGGTAACTATTTTGGAATGATTAAAAAAATGGTTGAATCACAAGATGATGGTGAGCTTTTTGCTTTTATTGCATCATACCATGCCTTAACTTCTGTAAAAGATAAAGAGTTTTTAGAAAGAAATATCTTTGAAGCAGCAGTAAACTTTTTGGCTCTTGGTATGGATCCAGAGAAATCTACTTTTTGGGTTCAAAGTGATGTCAAAGAGGTTCTTGAATTATATTGGCTCTTATCAAATCATACTTCAATGGGGCTACTTGAAAGAGCTCACTCTTATAAAGATAAAACTGCAAAAGGGATTCAGGCAAATCATGGTCTGTTCTCTTACCCTGTACTTATGGCAGCAGATATTTTACTTTATGACTCAAATGTTGTTCCTGTTGGAAAAGATCAAATCCAACATGTGGAGATGACAAGAGATATTGCAACAAGTTTTAACAATGTATATGGTGATGTTTTAGTACTTCCAACTGCAAAAGTAGATGAAATTGTTGCAACAGTTCCAGGAACAGATGGCGCTAAAATGTCAAAATCTTATGGAAATACAATTGATATGTTTGGACCTAAAAAAACAATTAAGAAACAAGTAATGTCAATTGTAACTGATTCAAAAGATTTAAATGAAGCAAAAGATTATACAACTTGTAATATATATAAACTTTGTGAACTATTTATGAGTGAAGATGAGCTAAAAGAGTTACAACAAAGATATGCAACTCCTGGAGAAGGTTATGGACACTTTAAACTAACCCTTTTAGATAAAATAAACGAACATTTTGAACCATATGCAATAAAAAGAGAAAAGCTTTTAAATAATCCTAAAGAGGTAAAAGAGATTTTGGCTTTTGGAGCAAGTAAAGCTAGAAAAATTGCAAGTGCAAAAATGGAAATTATAAGAGACCTTGTAGGATTATAATGAAAACAATACCATCAGTTTATGAAATTGCTGTAACAGATGTAATAACTGTAGATATGGATAAAACCCTTAATGAAGCTATTGAAAGAATGGCTTTATCAAATCTTAGAACAATTGTAATTATAAATCAAGAAGAGAATACCTTTCATATTTTAACTACAGTTATGTTATTAAATTTTAAGATTTTTAATATTGATAAAAGTACCCCTTTAAAAGATTTATCAATACCTCAAGCAAAAGAGTTAGACAAAAATCTAAATCTACTTACAGTATTAAACTATATAGATTTCAGTGATGAATATATGGTAATTACAGATAAAAATAAACTTGTTGGAATTGTATCATATACAGATATTGTAAATAATATCGACCCACAATTTTTAATGGAAAAACAAACGATTTTTTCATTGATTCACCAATATAAAGCAGTAACAACCAAAAAAGAGAATAGCACTTTTAAAGTGATTAATCTAATGAAAGATTATAATAGTGACTCTGTTGTAATTGTTGATGAGAAACAAAATCCTATTGGAATCTTTACAACTAAAGACTTTATACATATTATTCATAATGATTATGATTTAGAAAAACCTGTTAGCAACTATATGAACTCCCCTGTTGAAACCTTAAGTGATGATACAACAATCGCTGAGGCAATCAATTTTATAAAAATGAAACATTATAAAAGGGTTGTTGTTGTAAATAAAAAAAACCAAGTGATGGGGATCATTACCCAAAAAGAGTTATTAAGGGTTGTATATAGTAAATGGGTTGAGATAATAAAAGAAGAGGGTGCAAAAATCTCAAAAACAAATGAGCAACTTTTAAAAGCAACAAATGAACTAAAAGAGAAAGTTTCTTTAGATTATTTAACAAAAATATATAATCGAAATAAATTTGAGGAGCTCCTTGACCTTTATATTAGCAACTATAAAAAAGATCAAAAAATATCTTTTTCTTTACTTATGATAGATATTGATAATTTTAAACTTCTAAATGATACCTTTGGGCATCTTTTTGGAGATAATATTTTAAAAGAGATGTCAAAAATTTTGACTTCTAGCTCTAGAAACAGTGATGTTGTTGCAAGATGGGGTGGGGAAGAATTTGTAATTATTTTACCTAACACAACGCTAAAACAAGCAGTAGCTGTGGCAGAAAAACTAAAAACAAAAATTGAAAAACACCAATTTGAAAATGAACATAAAATAACTTGTTCTTTTGGAGTTGCCCATTTTAATAAGACTGATAATAAAACTGAACTATTTAGAAGAGCTGATGAAGCACTTTATAAAGCTAAAAAATCGGGAAAAAACAGGGTTGAAGTGGAACAACTATAATTATTATCTTTAGTTTTTTTTACAAATAAAAATAAGTTTATCAGTTTGTTCAAACCCATGAAGATTGAACTCTCTTACCTCTTCAATAGAAAAGTTCGCTCTTTTAAGTAGTTTTTTTAATGCCTCTTTTGAGTGATAATATTGAGTAATAAAATCAGACTCTTTTTTATATAAGTCATCTTTTGATTGGGAAAACAGAGTAATATTAGTAATAAGTTTATCATCTTCAAAAATTGCATCAAGTGCTATGAATTTATCTTCTAAATCTATTGTTATGCACCCTTGGGCAACCTCATCAAAACCAAATAGTGAGTTTACATCAAAGATAAAATATCCATTGTCATTTAAAACTTTATATGTATCTTTAAAAAATTTCTCTAACTGTTGTTTTGGAATATAGTTTATTACATCAAAAATTGCTGTGGCACAATCAAACTTTTCAGATAGATCCTCTAAAGCAATAGATTGAACATTTTCAATCCCTCTTTTTTTGCAAGCTTCAATTTGATCTTTACTTAAATCGATCCCAAAAGAGTTTATACCATTTAGAGTTAGATTCTCTAAAAAATAGCCCTGACCACAACCAATATCTAAAATATTATTAAGCTCTTTAGTCATAACCAAAGCCATAAATTCGCGATGAAGAGCATAAACTTCTTCTTGGAAATCTAAATATGGCTCAATTTTTGAATAAAGATTTAATCCCATTAAAGTACCGCTTCTATTCTATCTTTTAGATTAAATATTAAATCTTTTTTTGCGTAATATGAGTTTTTATTTACTATTAAATGAGCTGAACTTTCCATAATAGTTGGTCCCACTTCTAAACCATTTTGTTTCATAGTTGTTCCAGTTTCAACAATATCAACTATACAATCAGCTAAATTAACTAAAGGTGCTAACTCAATTGAACCATAAAGTTTTATGATTTTAACTGCCATTGCTTTGTTTTCAAAATATCTTTTTGCAATTTTTTCATGTTTTGTTGCAACTGTTATTTGACTCTTTGTAAAATCTAACTCTTGACCTTTTAGTAAGCCAAAAGCAACTTTACAACGTCCAAGTTTTAAATCAAGAAGTTTTATTAAGTCATACTCTTTCTCTTCAAGTACGTCAAGTCCAACAACACCTAAATCTGCTGCTCCATGCATTACATAAGTTGGTACATCTTGGTTTCTTACATTCAAAAATTTAAATCCAGCTTTCTCTAAAATAAGCTTTCTATCTTCAAAAATAAATTTTTCACCAAAAGCTTTTTCAAACTTATCAAGTGTCTCTTCTGCAATTCTACCTTTAGGTAATGCAATTGTTAGCATCAATTATCCCTCTCATATTATTAAAAATCAAATCTCTTTTATAGTTACTGTTTTTTATAAACGTACTTAAAAACTCTCCATCACCACCTGTGAAAATAACTTCTTGTTTTTTACTTATTTTTTTTATAGGTTCAATTATTGATTGGATTATTCCATAAGATATAGCATCTTGTGTACAAAGTGGGATTTTATCTAAATTTACCTTTGTATTAAAAGCAAAGGACAATTTCTGAGATATTTGGGGATAGACTTTTTTAAGAGAACTTAATCCTGGAAGTATAAATCCCCCTTTGTGTTTTCCTTTTTTTATAATGTCAACAGTAATTGCACTTCCTGCATCTACAATAATGGCATTTTCTACTCCTAAACAGGCCATTTTTCTATCAAGTCCCATTCCAGAATAAGAGGTGTCAAAGTTTATATAAGGCTCTAAATCAATAGTTTCTTTATAAAAGAGTTTTAACTTTGTAGTTGCTTTTTCATTTACAGAGATATAGTAAACTTTCCCATCTAAACTTGGAAGAGTGGAATCTAAACTATACATTTGCTCTTTGTCATCTATAAAAAAATGAAAATTGGTATTTCCAATATCACATAAAATCAACTCTTACTCTCCATTTATTGTCTTCTAAAAATTTTTTTGCTTTTGAACATAAAGCAGTTTGAATTAATAACTCTTTTTTCTTAAAATTATGTTGCATATAACTTGATAACTTTTCTTCTAATATAAATAGCTCTTCTGCATTTTTTCTAATAAATCTACTCTTTGAATCATATACAAAAAGGGCATAATATTCCCCTTTTATTGATGTTGCAACAAAAATTTTTATTTTTTTTCTTGAATTTAATTCTTTTGGAGAAACCTCTTTAAAAGCTTTAAATAGAACTCCATTTTTATTATAATATTGAGTTAACTCTTTCAATATTTACCTTTTTTCTTTTATGGTTCTAATTATATTAAAAAAAAGATTATAGAGATAATTTTATATACTCCTTTCCAAATAAAATTTGTCAAATATACAAAAATAATTTTATCAATATGTTATTTTTTATACTTTGTTTTACATTTTTGTAACTTATCTTTGTTATAATAACCCCTTAATACATAATTAGGATTAAAATGAACCGAGTATTTAGGTTTCTTTCAATTTTGCTTTTGCTAACTAGCTTTTTATATTCTGCACAAACATCATTTAAAGTATCTTATGCCCCTGATTATGCTCCCTTTTCATATTTGGAAAATGGCAAACCAGAAGGTTTGTTAGTAGACTATTGGAAACTTTGGGCAGAAAAAAATAATTATTCACTTGAATTTATAAATGGAAAATATTGGGGAGATGCTATTGAGTTAGTAAATGAAGGTAAAGTTGATTTTTTTTTAGGAACAAATCCTTATAAACCTTGGATGAAAGCCTCAAAAAGTATTTACAAAACCACTATTTCACTTTTTATCAATAAAGATTTCAGTAAAGATTTTAATCTAAATGCACCCTATTTAATTGGTATTATAGGTAAAGGTTTAGAAGAAACTACAAAAAAGAACTTCCCAAATTCTGAAATTTTGGTATATAAAAACTATACAACTCTATTTAAAGATTTTTTGGCAAAAAAATTGGATTTGATTTTTGATGACAAAACTGCAATTGAGTTTTATTCTTTACGAAATGGTTTTTTTCACAAAATAAAATCTTTAGATCTATTGCAAATTCCAACTCCTATTTATGCAATATCAAAAGAGGAAAATCTTATTGAAGTATTTAATAAAGGTTTTGAAAAAATAACTCAAGAGGAACTTTATGATATTGAAAATAAATGGATTATAAATAATGAATTTCAAATATATAAAAAAAGTTTTGAATTAACAAAGGAAGAGAAAGAGTTTCTAAAAAATCATAAGTTTAATGTCTCAATATCAAAAGCTTGGGAACCTTTTACTTTTATTTCTAAATATAATAAACCAACAGGAATCTCTTATGAAATCTGGAATATTTTTGTTAAAAAACTATCTTTAGATTGTACTTATCATGTTGATAACACTTTTACAAAACAATTAAATTCTATAAAAACAAAAAAAAATGATATTATTTTTAGTGCTGGTGAAACTGAAGATAGAAAAGAGTATGCCCTATTTACAAAACCATATATTGAGTTTCCTATCTCTATAGTAACGTTAAAAGATGAGAACTTTATAGAAAATATTGAGACAATTTTAAATAAAAAAATTTGCCTATTAGAAAACTCAACTGCCCATAAACTTTTAAAAGAGAAATACCCTGATGTTGATAAAAATCTAATTTTGGTTAAAAATACTAAAGATGGTTTACAAAAAGTTATTCATAAAGAAGCATATGCCTATATTGGAATTAAACCCAATCTTCTATACAATATAAATAATCTTGGTCTAAATGAATTGAAAATAAGTGGTAACACTGGTCTGACATATAAAATCTCAATAATGGTTAGAAAAGATTATCCCCTTTTAAAATCTGCTTTAGAAAAAACAATAGATTCAATAGACAAAGAGAGTATTTCAGATATTGTTGGGGAATGGACCAATATTCAGTTTAAAGAGAAGTTTAATTATAAAACATTAATTATTATACTGATTATTGTATTTGTGATTTTTATTGTATTAATCTATATAAATCAAGCTAATATAAAAAGAAATAAAATACTTAAAGATTTGGTTGATGAGAGAACCAAAGAGTTAAAACTCTTAAATCAAGAATTGGAAAAAAGAGTTCAAGAGAAGACAAAAGAGTTAATAAAAACTAACTATTTACTTGATGAAGCTCAAAAAATAGCAAGGCTTGGAAGCTTTAGTTATAACTTTAAGAAAAAAGAGCTAATTTGGAGTGATGAACACTTTAAAATTTTTGGTTTCTATCCAAATGAGATAAGACCCTCTATTACAAAATTTATCTCTTTTATTCACGATGATGATAAACAAAAAGTTAAAAAACATCTCTTTAAAATTATGCACAATGACAAAAGAAAAGTTATTGAATTTAAAATTATTCTAAGGGACAATACAAAAAAATATCTACAACTTAGTACAAAAGTTTCAAAATATGACTCCAACGGTAAAGCACAAATAATCTTAGGAACAATAATAGATTTAACAAAAGTAAAAGAGCTGGAACTTCAAAAAAGAGAAAAAGACTCAATGCTAGCTCAACAATCAAAAATGGCAGCATTAGGTGAAATGCTTGAAAATATTGCCCATCAATGGAGACAACCTCTTTCAGTTATTTCAACAGCATCAACAGGATTACAGTTACAAATAGAACTAAATGACGAAATCCCTAGAGAAACTCTTTATCAAAGTGTAAAATCAATAAATGAACATACTCAATATCTCTCTAGAACTATAGATGATTTTAGAAACTTTTTTAATCCTAAAAAAGAAAAAACCTTCTTTAATATCTCTTCAACAATTGAAAAAGCACTCTCTTTGGTAAGTTCAAGGATCAAAAAAGAGAGCATCTGTATAATCCAAGAAGTTGAAAAGGTTGAGATTAAAACTATAGAGAGTGAACTTATTCAAATTTTACTAAATATCTTCAATAATGCCATTGATGCTCTTACACAAAATAACATAGAAGATAAATATATTTTTGTGACCGTTTTTAGAAAAAATGATTATCTACACATTAAAATAAAAGATAATGCTGGAGGTATCCCTAAAAAAATCATAAACAGAGTTTTTGAACCATATTTTACAACTAAACATAAATATCAAGGTACAGGTATTGGACTTTATATGTCAAATGAGATTATTACAAAACATCTAAATGGAATAATTAAAGTTTCAAACAATAAATTTGAACATGAAGAGAAGGATTATACAGGGGCATTGTTTGCCATCTCAATACCAATTAGTGAATAATTAATCATACAGTTATTAAGAATATAATAGAATTTTAAAAAATCCCCATTAAAGTTGAGAAGAATTTGACATACGAAGAACAAACAAAAATTACAAAAACTGTAATAAAAGCCGCCGTACTAATGCTTGAGTATGGAGCTGAAAGTAGACTAATAGAGACTGTTGCCCAAAGATTAGGGCACGTATTAGGCGTTGATTCAGTTGAAGTTTCATTAATTCCTTCTGCAATTGTACTAACAACACTTAGCAATAAAAAAACACAATCTTCAACAACAACAAGAAGAGCTCATCATAAACCAATAAATATGTCTATAGTTTGTGATGTACAGAAGATGTGTTATAAAGCAGAAAAAGAGAATCTTGATATTGATTTTATGATTAAAACTATGAAAGAGATTGAACCAAACTACTATAACAGTTGGTTGATAGTTTTTATGGTTGGTGTCTCTTGTGCTTCATTTGCATATCTTCATGGTTCTGATTTAATGGGTATACTTATTACTTTTGTTGCTTCTTCTGCTGCTATGTTTACAAGACAAGTTTTAGCAAGAAAAAAATTTGTTTTAATAATCACTTTTGGAGTTACTGCTTTTGTGGCAACTTTTTTTGCCGCAATGTCACAAATTTTTCATCTAAGTTCAACTCCTGATATAGCGCTTTCTTCAAGTGTTCTTCTTCTAGCCCCTGGTTTTCCTTTTGTAAACTCTGTTTTAGATGCAGTAAAAGGTTACTTAGCAATGGGTTGGGGACGTTGGATGCAAGCTGTACTTCTTACTTCTGCAACTGCTGTTGGAATAGTTTTAGCTTTTACTCTATTAAATATGGAAGGTTGGTAAGATGAGTGCAATAATTATTGATTATCTATTAGCGGCTATCTTTTCAGGTATTCCTGCTGTTGGTTTTGGAATGGTATTTAATGTTCCAAAAGAGACTCTTTTGAAATGTGCTTATGGTGGAGCTATTGCTTACTGTTCTAGAAAGTTTTTAATGGATCTTAACCTATCTTTGGAGCTTTCAACCTTTTTAGCTTCAACTATTGTTGGTATAGTTGCTCTATATTGGTCAAGAAAATATATTGTTCCAAGACCTGTTTATACTATTGCATCAATAATTCCTATGCTTCCTGGAACTTATGCCTTTTCTGCAATTATAAATTTAATAACAATGAATGCCCACGGAGTAACACCTGAACTTATTACAACTTTTGTTGATAACTCACTAAGAACAATTATAGTTTTAGGTGGAATTGGTTTTGGACTTGCACTACCATCACTTTATTATATAAGATATAATCGTCCTATTATTTAGGACTTTCTTATATTAAAAAGTGCTTTTATAAAAAAATATAAAACAAAAAGGAAAACAATAGGTAGAAGTATAGTTTGAAATACAAAAACAATAATCAAATCAACAATATACTCACTTGAATTATTAGCTGCATCTGTATACTCTTCTATCTTTTTTTCATAATAGGAGCTATCAAATTTTTCCATAACTTTATTTATAAAAGAACTTTGTTCTTTCTGTTTAATTGTTTCTTGGGTTACGCTACTTACACTATCTTTTACTTGAATAATATTCTCATTTAACTTTTCTATATTGTATTGTGGTTTTACAAAGTAGTTGTAAGAGATATCATTTACATAACTTATCATGGGTATTGCAAATCTTAAAAAGAGTAAAACAAAAGTTGCTTTGAAAAATATCTCTCTTATTTTTTCATCTTTTTTAAAACGTTTAAAAAGCCATATATTAAAAGTTACAATAAAAACTAAAAGAGTTATATTATAAATATCATTTGTTACAAAACCCAATAAAATCTTTTGGATACCAAGAGATATCATACTTGCAAGCATTACCAAAGAAAATTGTTCAACTAAATCATTTATAGGATCTAAAACTTGCCCTATTGCAACAACTACAAAAGGCAAATCAAGCTCAGTTCCTTGAGCAAGTGAGATTACTCCATTTAAAGCCTTTGCACTTCCAAATACAATAACAGCTTGTTTAAAAGAGTTATCAACTAACTTTTTTGCATCATCATCAATAGTAAAGCAAAGAGCCAAAGCTAAGGCTAAAACTGTAAAAATAGAAAGTAATACCCTATTCCAGTTATTTAAAATAAATTGTTTCATAACTATTTCTTTAAAATCTCTAATCTTTGAGGACGAATGGTAATATCAGTAATAACACCATCAAAAGCCAAAATATCTAAAACTGTTTTTGCTATATCTTCAGGTAAGATATGAGCCTCTTTGTTTTCACTTGGTTGAAAATTTAGAGTATCAAAGAAGTTTGTTTTTGTCAAATCTGGATTTATATTTGTAACCTTTACATCACTTCTTCTTAACTCTTCAAATAGTGCCAAAGAGAAATCTCTAAGTCCACTCTTTGTAGCAGTATATAGTGCTGAAAATTTAGAGTGTCTTGTTGCCTCTATTGAAGCAATATTTATTATATGCCCTTTTGTTTTTTTAAGGCTTCTAAGGCATAAATTTGCAAGAATAATTGGTGCAGTTAAATTAACATCAATTAACTCTTTTATTTTTGATAAAGAGATCTCTTCATGGGGTTTAAAAACTCCAACTCCAGCACAGTTTATTAAAACAGAGATATCTTTATCTTTTAATATCTCTTTTAGCTCTGCTTCTAAAGCTTTTATATCTTCAAGTCTACTTTTTAATCTAATGATTTCAAAATCACTTTTTTCTAAACTTTCACAAATAGCTTTTCCTATTCCTGAAGAGTAGCCAGTGACAATTGCTCTTTTTTTCAACTTTTTCTCCACTTTTTAATAAGCCCTTTTTTCATTTTTATTCTAATATAAAAAAGAATCATAATGGCTAATAAAATTAAAACTGTAACTATAATTACTTTTAAATACTCATCAATTAGCTCTTTATTTGAACCAATAAAGTAGCCTAAAAGAGCCAAAATTAGTACCCAAATTCCAGCACCCAAACTTGTATAAAGTGAAAATTTCCACAAATTCATCTTTGCAAGTCCAGCAGGAAGTGAAATATATTGTCTAACAGCAGGGATTAATCTTCCACTGAAAGTTGAAATATGCCCATGTTTTGCAAAAAAATCTTCCATTTTTTCTAAAGTTTGCTCTTTTATTAAAACATATTTCCCATATCTACTTAAAAACTTTCTTCCAAATTTCATTGCCAAATAGTAGTTAAAAATTGCTCCGCAGAGACTTCCAGCTATTCCAGAAAGAATTGCAAAAACTAAATTCATCTCACCTTTATAGGCTAAGTATCCAGCTGGAATCATAACAATTTCAGAAGGAAAAGGGAAAAAAGAACTCTCTAAAAACATCATTATAAAGATTCCTAAATATCCTAAACTTCCAACAGTATGAACAATAAGATCTACAATATTAGTTAACAATATTATCCTTTATTTTTCTAATTCCTGATTCTACCAAAATTGAATTAATTGTATCTTGAATAAATTCAATACTTACCTAAAGTATTGTAAAGATATTTTAAGTAAGTATTGAATAGTATTTGAAAAAAGGATATTACAATATGAAAAAAACACTAATAATTTTAGCACACCCAAATTTTGAAGAATCTAGACTAAATAAAACCCTTATTAATACAATAAAAAATGAAAAAAATATAACTATAAATAATCTATATTCGGAATATAAATCATTTGACAAAATTGATATAAAAAGGGAACAAACACTACTTTTAGAACACGATAGAATAGTATTCCAATTCCCATTTTATTGGTTTAGTTCACCAAGTCTTTTAAAAGAGTGGCAAGACAAAGTTTTAGAGTATGGTTTTGCGTATGGGAGTGAAGGGGGAAAACTCAAAACAAAAGAATTTAAAATTGTAACAACAATGGGATCACCTGAATTTGCATATCAAGCAGGTGCATATATTCAAGTAAGTATGAACGAGTTATTAAAACCTTTTGAGACAATGGCTAAATTTACAAGGATGAGTTATACTATGCCCTTTTATGTATATAAAGCTTTAAAAATAAGTGATGAAGAGTTAGAACAAAAAGCTTTTGAATATAAACAAACTCTTCTTAATGAAGATTGGAGTTCCTCTTTATCAAAATATTTAAATAGCTAAATTATTTACTAAGGGGCAATTTTATAGTAAACTCTGCCCCTTTGTGTATCTCCCCTTTATACTCATAAGTTACATTATGAACTTCAATACTACCTTTTAACTGTTTAGTAATAATTTGATAGGTCATATAAAGTCCTAATCCTGTTCCTATTGATTCATGTTTAGTTGTAAAATATGGGTCAAAAATTTGATTTAATACTTCCCTTTTTATCCCCCCTGCATTATCTCTAAAATGCAAATGAAGGAGATCTCCCCTTCTATGACTTGAAAGGAAAAAGAGTCTTTTTCTATTTTCATCAACATTCTCTACTAAAGCATCTTTGGCGTTATTATAGATATTAATCAAGGCCTGGGTTAATATATTTTCATTGTTTTCTACAAATAAATCCTCTTTATTACTATCTTGTATAAAGGTAATAAAACTATGAGAAAAAGAGTCTTTTGTTAGATTTAAAAGTTTTTCTAAAGTATCTCTTACATTAAATACTTTTATTTGTGTCATATCCCCTTTAAAGAAACTTCTAAAATCCTCTATTGTATCAGAGAGATATTGTGTATATTTATTAATATCATCTAAAACATTTAAAACTTTCTCTTTTGGTATCTCATTGTTAACATCCATCTCTAAAAGTAATTTTAAACCACTTGATGAAGTTGAGATTATTGATAAAGGTTGTCTCCATTGGTGGGCAATATTCTCTAACATCTCTCCAATTGCTGCTGTTCTTGATTGTTGAAGAATTAGCTTATCTTGTTTTCTCTGTTTTGTAATATCACTAAAAAGTCCTATATAGTTGCAGATATGCCCATTTTCATTATATATTGCATTTATTGTTAACAACTCTTGGTAGATTTTCCCATCTTTTCTTTTGTTGTGAATCTCTCCACTCCAATAACCATTTGTTTTAACCTCTTCCCAAAGCTCTTTGTAAAACTCATCATCATGAACACCAGATTTTAAAATAGAAGGATTTAATCCAATTACCTCTTCTAGTTTATAACCTGTAATCTTCTCATAGGATTTGTTTACATTTAAGATATTTCCATCTTCATCGGTTACTAAAATTCCATCATGGGTATGTTCAAATACATTGTGAGCTTGTTGCAAGTCACTCTCCAACTCTTTTCTTTTTGTAATATCTTGAATTGTTCCAAAATAACTTGAGATTTTCCCATTTCTATCAAAAGAGAGTTCACCTAACATATGAACCCATTTTATTGCTTGTGTTTTTCTGTTTACTACTCGATATTCAATATCAAACTTATCTTTTAAAGCAACTACATCTTTAAAATATTTTGTAACTCTTTTTCTATCCTCTTGATGAATAAGAAGTTGCCAAACTCTTAAGCTCTTCTCTTTGTTGTTATCAAAACCAAAAATTTCATCAATAATATATGAATTTGTAAAGATATCTTTATTTGCATTATAATTATAGTGCCCTACCCTTGCAATCTTTTGAGCCTCTTCTAGCTCCTCTTCAACTTGTTTTAGTTCAGTTACATCTTGCACAATCCCAGTTATTCTAACAACTTGATTATTTTCTACTATTGGATTTCCAATAACCCATATTTTTCTAATCTCATCACTTTTATAGATTCTATACTCAAAGTTAAAAGAGAGTTTCTTTTTTACAGCTCTGTTAAAAATTCTTCTATATCGTCTTTTATCATCTTTTACAACTAACTTTTTAAGTGTCTCAAAATCTACAAATTGACCTGTTTGAATTCCAAAAATATCATTTGCAATTTTTGAAAACTTAATTATGTCTTTTTTTATATCCCATTCCCAAGTACCAAGTTTTGCAATTTTTGCAGCGTTATCTAGAGTCTCTTTTACTGTTTTAAGCTCCAAGTTGTTTTGTTTGATTATATTTTTGTCAGTTATATCAATACTAAAAATAGAATATCCAACTCTCTCATTATCATCATTTTTAAGAGCTGAGATAGTGCTAAAAATCCAATATGTAGTTCCATCTTTTTTTAGACTTTTGCACTCCTCCTCTAAGATTTCATTATCTTCTAAATTTTTTATTTTTTTTATAAATTCATCTTGTATATCTGGATACAAAAATTTTGAATATGATTTGCCCAAAAGCTCTTCTTTAGTATATCCTGATACTTTGCAAAAAGCATTTGACACACTAGCAATTACTCCATCTAAATCTAAAGTTGCACTAATAATAAATTTATCAATCAAATTTATATGTCTCTCAATAGTCCTATTTATTTTTTGTACTTCTATTCTTTGAGTCTGTTCTTGTTTATATTTTTTGGTTAAATCTTGATTTAATTTATCTAAGCCGTTATAACTCTCTAATTTTTTCAGACTATCCATAACCATAGTCATATCATTGTGAGCACCAATCATTCTAATTGGTTTACCATTTTCATCTCTAATAGCCAAACCTCTACATCTAATCCAAACTACTGAACCATTTGCATGTTTATATCTTAATATTTGATCATAGGGATAAGAGGAATCTTCTAAGTGTTTATGAAAGTTGTCAAGAGCTAATTTTAGATCTTCTTCATGGACTAGTTTTTGCCACTCAATAGATTTATGTTCTTTATCTTTTGGATCAAAGCCCAATATTTTCCAGAATCTTTCACTCATCCATTGGTTTTCAGGATTTTCTAAATCCCAATACCAAATTCCATCCAATGAGCTAGACTCTATAAATTCAAAAATAAATATATCAGATTTTATTAATTTGTCTAATTCTTCTTTTAAATAGTGTGTTTCTGATATCTGCATAGCATCTCTCGTCTTATTTATATGAAATCTTTAATTATACCATAAGTTTCCAGATTTAATATTATCTTCATAATTTGCTTAATTATGGGAGTTGTTAGAGATTCGACAACAGTGTAACTTAAAGAGAATTATTTTTTGTTATTTAATATCTCAACAACTTATGTATCATAATTTGTATCAAATTTAACTAGTTTTTTTAATATAAAAATAACGCCTTTTTGACCAATTTTATTTTCTTCTCTTAAAATAATTTCTTCTTTCTCTACTATCTCAAAACCAATATTTTTGCATAAAGCTACTATGTAGCTAATATCATGCGAAAACCTACCACTTTTTGCTAGTTGAAAATCTTTGATATTAGTCTCTAATGATAATTCAACAGTAAATATAAAATAACCGTCAGAACTTATACATTTTTCTACATAATTAAAAATAGTTTCAATATTACCTATATATATAAAAACATCTGCAGCAATAATTAAATCAAATTTTTCAGTATTTTGGGAAAGAAAGTCACTTATATCCTTGATATAAAGTTTTGAATAGATATCTTTTTTTCTTGTTTCTTCAATCATGTTAGTGGATATATCAACACCTACTATATTTGAAAATTGTTTAATAATAGTTTTTCCTAATAACCCAGTACCACATCCTAAATCTAAAACTTTTGACTCATTTGAAAGATTTAAAAGTTTTAATTTTTCTTTTATAATAAATGGCACTTGGTATTTTAATGATGAAACTAAATGCTCTTCAAAATGTCCTGCATATCTATCAAATAAATCTTCAGCATATTCTGAAGAAAATTCACTTATTATCTCTTTATTTATTGATGCTAACAAATGATTAGCACCAGGGTGTTTTGGCAACTTTGATAATGTTTTATTCAAATACTCAATCATTTTACTTTCATTTTTCATTTTTCTATAACACTGTGCAATTAAAAAAAGTACATCATAAAAATCTGGACAAATAATAACTACTCTATCTAAATGAAAAAGTGAAAATTCAAATTTACTAAGTTTCTCATAAATTTTCGACATATTAAGGTGACAAACATAACATTTACTATTTACTTTTGAAGCTTTTTTAAAATAAAAAAGTGCCTTATTATAATCTTTAATCTTTTCATAACAGTTTCCCAACTCAAAGCAAGCTTTGAAATTAGTTTCATTTTCATTTAATATATCTTCATAAATCACTTTCGCTTTATTTATCATTCCAGATTTTTGAAACAAAATAGCTTTTTCTAAAGATTGTTCAATTGTAAGTTTTGTATTCATAATATGCAGCTCCTAAGGATTGAGCTGCAGAAAATGTTAATTAAGTGTTAAATCAAAAAAGATTAAAATAGGCTCTATTAAAGTGTATCTTTTTAATATCAATCTAATAAATAAAACTGTATAAAATTTATTAAATTTCATATTTCAGTAAAAAAAACTTGCTATTTTTATTTTTTTCAGATATAGTTTCGCACTTAAAGAAAAAATTAGTACTTATTTATTGTTTGCTTTTTATTGATTCACACTCAACATCTGTCTCTCGAAAATTTAAAACCCTGATTTAACTTTACTAAAACTTCTTAAATGAAGAAATACATAAAAAGGATTTCTATGTCAAATAGATACAATGGAACTGTAAAATGGTTCAATAATGATAAAGGTTTTGGATTTATCCAATTAGAAGATAATAGCAAAGATATATTCGTACACTATACTGAAATTAATAACAAAGGTTATGGAAAATCTTCATTAACTGATGGTCAAAAAGTAACTTTTAACATTGGTGTAAACCAAAAAGGTGAACAAGCAACAAGTGTAGAAGCTCTATAAGTTTGTTTGTCCAAAATAAGATATAAATATCAAACAATAGTATTTGATAATGTAGATATACATTTAAAAACACTTAAAGACCCAACAATTTTATAATAAAAATAGTGAAGCTCAAGAATTAGGAATAAATTCTGCATCTTGGGCTCTGTTTGGAGTCTTGTGTCCTTCAAATCACATTTTAGCAAACTTTATTTATTAATCTGACACAACCTCAAGAAGAATTCTTGAAGTTGGTTGTAGTATCAGTCTAAGTAGTTTACTTTTAAATCATTTACAACAAAATATTTCAGCAACTGATTATCACTCTGAAGTAGAATCTTTTCTTTTAAATAACTCAATTTTGAAGAAACTTGTAAGTTTGATTTAATAAGTGGAACTCATTTACTTTACTAGCAAAATCATGAAAAATTACTTTCTCATTTTATTAGTCAATCTGCAAATAATAAATATGAAGTAATAATTGTTGACCCAAAAAAAGGTAATCCTTCAAAATTTAAAAAAGAGATGATGAACTTTGGGTTTAAATATGAAAAGATAGCTACCTTAAAATACTCTAATTCAGTATTCAAAGGTTCTATTTATAAATATAATAAAAGGATAAAAATGCACATTTTAACAATGGAATATAAATATATAGTTTTTTTAAAACTACTAAAAAAAAATGAAAAATTGGAAGATGCTTGTTCAAAAGCTGGATTAACTATTAAAGAAGCGTCCACTTTAATAAATATGGTTTTATAAAACAAAACCACATTTCTTAAAAATTTTCATATAAACTCTTTCTTAAGAGTTTTGCTTTATCTTATTCAAGTATGCCATCTTCATAAACTCTTCCATTTGATTGTTTGAGATATATTCATAACCAAAAACATCTTTCCATAAAGATTCATCTTCCATACAAAGATAAAAATATACATCTTTGTGCCAAGGCTTAAAGCTCTCATAAGCATGTCTAAACATCTCTCTTTTTATCTCTAAAGGATATGATTGTTTACCATTTGCATCAGAAAAAGGCATTTGTAAAATCTTTGATTTAAAATTTCTACTTCTAATTTTATTTATAACTGGTTTTATAAAAGTTAATGTTCCAAATGAAACTAATGCTACTTTTTTAGAATCAAAGGTGTTTATAAGAGTTTTATAAACCTCTTCATACTCATTTAAATAGTTTTCATAGTGAACAATAGGATGAAAATGAAACCCAACTAAAACACCCTTTTCACTAACTTTTTTTGCAGATTCTATTCTCTGAGTTAGAGAGGCAGCTAAATGCTCTTCATTTTCAATTATAGTTGGAGTATTTAAAGACCAAGTACAAATTATATTTTTAGGAACTTCATTTTCTAAAAAATATTTTATATTGTTTGATTTGGTTTTAAACTCCAAAATAACATTTGGATTATTTTTTGCAAAAGCAAAAAGAGCATCAAGTATCCCCTCTTTGTTCCCCCACATAAGTGAATCTGAACTTTGTCCTGTTCCTATATGATAGATCTCATTGGGATCAAGTTTTAGATTTTCCAAATTTTTTTTAAAATTAATATCAAAACCAATTTTGTCTTGATTGTAAAAACTCTGTATAGAACAATAAGAGCAATCAAAACCACAAGATTGAACTGCATCCAAAGTTAATAAATTACAACATCTTGTATTAGCACTTGCAACAGGGCAAGAACCAAGAGCTGTTTTTTCTCCTTCAAATTTAGTGAATGAAAACTTTCTAATATCATCTTTGTATAAATCTTTTGTAAAATTTTTATATGAGTTTGGTTTTTGTTTTAACTCTTCCCATTTTTTTCTAATATCATTGAAAGCATTTTTTCTATTTGAATATTCATTTTTGAAAAAAGAGCTTATATCACCCTCATGCCACATCTTAAAATCTATGGCAAAATCTATTAGTTGTTTTAGCTCTTGAAAAGAGAACTCATAAAAAAAAGCTTGCTTTTTTATAAACTCTTGATTTTCTAAAGAGAGTTTTTGAAAGTTTGTTTTATCTACAGACTCTTCAAACTTCTTTTCATAACTCATAGGTAGTCTTTCCACTGCTTTTTGCATTTTTCTATAAGTTCAATTACAAAAGATTTTTTAGGAATTTGTATATCTAAATAATCTGATACAACTTTAAAACAATAGATATTTTTACAATATTTTTTTGAAATCTCTAAAAAATATTTTGCTTCCATATCAACCAAAAGTGTTTCTAAATTTTCATCACTTTGTAAAGGTTCATCAACAGTAGTAATTGAAGCAAAGTTTATATTTGGAAGCAGTTTATTTGTACAAAATAGTGTTCCAATCTTAATTGAAGAATCACAACAACCAGCAATTCCTATATTTATAGCTTTTTTTATCTCATAGTTATTGTAAACAAAATCTAAAGATTTAAAACAATTATCTCTACCAATACCAGATACTATTAATAGATATTTTTCATCTTCATCTTTAAAAAGTTTGAAATTTAATGATAGATTTCGAACAGAGTTGTCCTCTTTTAGTTTTAAAAAGTTGATAAGTGGTTGTGCTTCTGGAAGTAATGCAGTATAAATTAAAGTTTTTGACATGAAAGTAAAACTAAGGCTAAGGCCTTAGTTAGATTACTTTTTAAGCTCTTTAATTCTAGCAGCTTTTCCTGTAAGACCTCTTAGGTAGTGAAGTTTAGCTCTTCTTACTTTTCCTCTTCTTACAACTTCAAAAGTTTTAATTGATTCTGAGTATAGTGGGAAGATTCTCTCAACACCAACAGAGTTAGCTCCAATTTTTCTTACTGTAAATGTAGCATCTACTCCGTTACCACCTCTAGCAATAACGATACCTTCGTAAGACTGAACTCTCTTTTTTTCACCCTCTTTAATTTCAACACCAAGTCTTACTGTATCACCAGCTCTAAACTGTGGAATCTCTTTTTCTGCAAGTTGCGCTGCTTCAAAGCTCGCAATATATCTATTTTTCATTGTATTTCCCTTTAGTGAAAGTGCCCGCATTTGCAAGTTGCGGGGTATCACGCTTTTATTTTGTTTTTTTTCTTGTAATCAATCCCGGTCTAAAATATTTTGTTTTGCAAATAGCCAGATTGTTTTTTAGGTCGGCAATTTTACTATGATTTCCCTTTAAGAATTCTTTAATTACACTTAAATTTTCAAAATTTTCAGGTTTTGAAAAAGATGGTGCCTCTAAAAGATTGTTTTCATAACTCTCCATAGTCAAAGAATCTACATTACCAAGCACACCTTCTACATTTCTAGAAATTGCATCTGCCATAACCAAAGAGGGTAATTCTCCTCCTGTTAGGATAAATTCTCCTATAGAAAAGATTTCATTTGCATATTTTTCTATTACTCTCTCATCAATTCCCTCATATCTTCCACTAACAAAAACAAGATTTTCTTTTTTTGCCAATCTTTTTGCATCATTTTGCCTAAAAGGTTTTGCTGCTGCTAATGGAAATATGATATAAGCTTCAGGATTTTTCTTTTTTATCTCATCTAAACAATCAAAAAGGGGTTGACAATTCATAAGCATCCCCGCACCTCCTCCTATCATAGGAGAATCAACTTTTAAATGTTTATTCTTTGTATAATCCCTTGGGTTATAAAATTCATAAGTTAAAAATCCTGCCTCTATAGCTCTTTTTAATATTGAATCATAAAAGTAAGGTTCAATTAAATTTGGGAATAGAGATACAAATGTAAATTTCAAAATAAACCTTATTTATTTTTTTGAATATTATCTAAATTTAAATTAAGTTTAGTTTTCCATGATATAATTGCAGACTTAAATTTTATGAAAGGAAAAGCTGTGAAGTCACCAAAAGGTTTTGGAAAAAAATATTTTTCATTTGCAAGTATATTAGCCCATAGTGTACAAATAAAAATTGAAAACCAAATTACTATTGCGAAAAAGACTTTACGATATAGCACATCTAAAGATATAGATGAATTGAAGGAGGATGATCCCCCCAAATTACTAAACTCTATATCTGTTTTAACAAAGCTTAATAAACCTTATCACTGTGACTGTGCTTTTAGAAAAAAAACTAAACTAGCTGTCTCTTTATTTAAGTTTATTCCTAGATGTCCATATTATACTACCTATTTCGCATTTAGACGAACAGGAGTACATCCACCACTTAATATATCAAATATTTAATCATACAAAAAAGAAAAAATTCAAAGGATATATTAATGTCAAAAAATAGTTATGTAATAGGATTTCCAAGAATTGGAGAGAAAAGAGAGTTAAAAAAAGTATTAGAGAGTTTTTGGGCAAAAGATTGCTCATTCGATGAAGTAAAAAAAGTTGCAAGTGAACTAAAAAAAAGACACTGGAATTATCAAAAAGATGCAGGTATAACATATATCAGTTCAAATGATTTTTCACTTTATGACAATATGTTAGATACCGCATTTATGTTAAATGCTATTCCTAAAAGATTTAAACATCTAAAAGATGAAGAGCTGTATTTTGCAATGGCTAGAGGAAATCAAAACTCTGTAGCAATGGAGATGACAAAATGGTTTAATACAAACTACCATTATATAGTTCCTGAACTTTCACTTGATGATAAATACTCGCTAAATTCTTCTAAAATATTAGAAGAGTATAAAGAAGCAAAAGAGTTAGGAATAAAAACAAAAATAAACCTAATTGGACCAATAACATTCTTAGGTCTTTCAAAAAGAGTTGACAGAGGTGACACTTTTGAACTTCTAAGTAAAGTTCTTCCTATATATGAAAAACTCTTAAATGAGCTTTCAACTTTAGATGATAGTGTAATAGTTCAAATTGATGAACCAATCTTTGTAAAAGACAATGAACCAAAAGTATTAAGTCTAATAAAACCTGTATATGATAGATTAGGAACTATAAGTGACAATTTAAAAATTATTGTTACAACATATTTTGAGCACTCAAATGAAGCTACAAAAGTTTTAACAAAAACTCCTATTTGGGGAATAGGACTTGATTTTTTATATGGAGAAGAGAATACACAAGCTTTAGAAGAGATTGCAAACAGTGGTAAAAAACTTATAGCAGGTGTTGTTGATGGAAGAAATATTTGGAAAAACAATATTCAAAATACTTTAGAGATTTTGGCAAATATAACAAAACATATAAAAAAAGATAATCTACTTATCTCTTCATCTTGTTCACTTCTTCATTCACCTTTAACACTAAAATATGAACAAAAATTAGATTCATCTATAAAAGAGTGGTTGAGTTTTGCCTATGAAAAACTTCAAGAGATAACTATTATTTCAAAGATATTCTTCTCAGGCTTAGAATCTTTAGATTCAAATGAGATAAAAATTTATGAAGAAAACATAAATGCAAACCATAATAGAAAAAATTCTACAGTTATTCACGACAAAGATGTTCAAAAGAGAGTAAATAGCTTTGATAAGTTTTCAAGAAATGGTAAATATGAAGAGAGAATAAAACTTCAAAGAGAGATTTTAGCTTATAAAGATTTAGCTACAACCACAATTGGTTCTTTTCCTCAAACACCAGAAGTTAGAAAATCAAGAAGAGATTTCAAAAAAGGTGAAATTTCACAAGAACTTTATGAAAAAGCTATGAAAGATTATATTGATGATTGCATCGCATTTCAAGAAGAGTGTGGTCTTGAAGTTTTAGTTCATGGAGAGCCGGAAAGAAATGATATGGTTGAATACTTTGGAGAGCAACTAAAAGGTTATGGATTTTCTCAAAATGGTTGGGTTCAATCGTATGGAAGCAGATGTGTAAAACCCCCTTTTATATTTGGAGATATTAGTAGACCAAAACCAATGACTGTTGATTGGATTACATATGCACAAAGTAAAACTTCAAAAATTATGAAAGGTATGTTAACAGGACCTGTTACTATTCTTAATTGGTCTTTTGTAAGAGATGATCTTCCAAGAAGTGAAGTATCTAAACAAATCGCCGTTGCACTTAGTGATGAGATTGACGACCTACAAAAAGCGGGTATAAAAATCATTCAAGTGGATGAAGCAGCGTTTAAAGAGGGTTATCCTCTAAGAACAAACAAAATCAAAGAGTATGAAGATTGGGCAGTTAGAGATTTCAAAATCTCTGTTAGTTCTGCAAAACAAGAGACTCAAATCCATACTCACATGTGCTACAGCGAATTTAATGATATTATTAAAACAATTGAAGCAATGGATGCAGATGTTATCTCAATAGAAACAGCAAGAAGTGGAAATGAGCTTCTTAAAATATTTAAAGAGGTTGGATATAAACAAGAAGTTGGACCTGGTGTTTATGATATTCATAGTCCAAGAGTTCCAAGTGTAGAAGAGATTGTTAAACAAATAAATCTTCTTTTAGAAGTATTACCAAAAGAACAACTATGGATTAATCCAGATTGTGGACTTAAAACAAGAAAATACGAAGAGGTAAAACCAAGTTTGATTAATATGGTAAAAGCAGTAAAACAAATAAGAGAGGAAAGAGAGTAAGGGGCAATGCCCCTTATCTAAAAAGAGTTTTTATTTATAAAAGTAAAAACTCTTTTTAGATAACATTTCAGGAAATAAATATGAAAAGTAAAAAAATGATTACATTTAGTGATATAGAAGAAGCAAAAAGAAATTTAGAAAATGTGGTTCAAAAAACTCCACTTACTAAAGCTCCATTTTTAAGCAAAACTTTTAATAGTGAAATCTACTTAAAAAAAGAGAATTTACAACTAACAGGAAGCTTTAAATTAAGAGGTGCTTTTAATAGAATTGCCAAACTTGACAAAAGAAGAAGAGATAATGGTGTAGTTGCTGCAAGTGCAGGAAATCATGCCCAAGGTGTTGCTTTTAGTGCCCAATATTTTAACTGTGAAGCAACTATTTTTATGCCTGAAGCAACTCCTTTAACAAAAGTAAGTGGTGTAAAATCATATGGTGCTAATGTTGTTTTAACAGGGGAAAATTTTGATGAAGCCTATGAGGCTTCATTAAAATTTTGTGAAGAACACAATAAAGAGTTTATTCACCCTTTTGCAGATGATGAAGTGATAGCAGGACAAGGAACAATTGCCGTTGAGATTTTGGAAAAAATTCCTGATTTAAAACAACTTATAGTACCAATTGGTGGGGGAGGATTAATCTCTGGTATTGCAATTGCAGCAAAAGCTATAAACCCTGATATTAAAGTTATTGGAGTTGTTGCAAGTGGTGCAAGAGGAATGAAAGAGTCATATAAAGCACAAATGCCTATTGATTCAAAAGCAGTTAGAACTATTGCAGATGGGATAGCTGTAAGAGATGTAAATCCCAAACTTTTAGACATTATTTTAGATTATGTTGACCATATTGTTGAAGTATCTGACAATGAAATTGCAAATGCAATTCTTTTTTTATTAGAAAAACATAAACTTGTGGTTGAAGGAGCAGGAGCTGCTGCAACCGCTGCAATTATGCATGAAAAAATAGAGATTGAAGACTCAAAAATTTGTGCAATAATTAGTGGAGGAAATATCGATGTTACTATGCTTTCACAAATTATTGAGAAAGGCTTAGTTAAATCATATAGAAAAATGAACCTAATTGTTACACTTATGGATAAACCAGGAGCACTTATGCATTTAACTGAAATATTTAAAGAGTGTTCAGCAAATATTGTGCAAATAGATTATGATAGAGATTCAGTAAAGCTCGAATTTGGCGAAGCTCACGTTACTATTGCACTTGAAACAAAAGGTGAAGAACACCAAAAAGATATAAGAGAAAAATTGAAACAAAATGGTTACAGATATAAACAAATATAAATTTTATAAGTGACATTTATAAAAATTTTAGAAAATAAAATATATAATATCTGATATTTTAGTCAAAAAAAGAAATCATAAAAGGAAGAAAATGGAAGGAAGAGTGTTTACATTCTTAGGTGCTATTGGTGGGCATGGTCAAGAATGGCTTATCTTATCGCACTTTGCTATAGTAGTTGTAGCTGTTTTATTATTAGCTAGAGCTGCAACAAGAAAAATGCAACTGGTTCCAACTGGTTCGCAAAACTTTTTAGAGGCGTTTATTGGTGGAGTTATCAGTATGGGTGCTGATACAATGGGAGAAGAGAATGCAAGAAGATATTTACCACTTATTGGTTCTTTAGCATTAGTTATTTTCTTTAGTAATATGTTAGGTATTATTCCAGGTTTTGAATCACCAACTGCTAATATTAACTTTACTCTAAGTTTAGCTTTAATTGTATTTGTTTACTACAACTATCTTGGTATTAAGAAAAATGGTTTTGTAAACTACTTTAAACACTTTATGGGACCTATGCCAGTGCTTGCTCCATTAATGTTTCCTATTGAAATAATCTCTCATTTATCAAGAATTATTTCATTATCATTCAGACTTTTTGGTTCAATCAAAGGGGATGATATGTTTACTTTGGTACTTTTAATGTTAGTACCTTGGTTGTTACCAATGGCTGGTTTCTTTATGTTAACAGCATTTGGTGTACTTCAAGCATTTATTTTTAGTATCCTTACATATGTATATATTGCAGGATCAATCATGATGGAAGAAGAACATCACTAAAATTGACTTTGGTTACAAAAAGGGAAGAGGTAATAACCTTTTCCCTTTTTTTATGCCCTATTTTTAATAAAACATATTATAAAATCTTAAAAAATATAAGGATTTTATAAAAATGGACGATAACCTGATTAGTTATTTAATAACTGATCCCACATACTACACAAGCAATGAAGAGCTTTTTAAAAAAAATCTTCAAGAAGTTCTTACAAATAAAAGAGTCGACATGGCTTGCTTTAGAGATAAAGAATCTGCAAACTGCAATGAACTAGCAAAAATTTTTGTTGAAACTTGTAAAGATTTCAATGTAGATAAAATTTTATTAAATGAAAATATTGTTTTAGCCTCTAAATTAGAAGCAGATGGTGTACATTTAACTTCAAATCAATTTGATAAAATAAAAGAGGCAAAAAACTTAGATTTGTATACAATAATCTCTTGTCACGATTATAAAGAGCTTGATAATGCACAAAAACTTCATGTAAATGCTGTAACCTACTCTCCAATTTTTATTACACCAAACAAGGGTGAACCAAAAGGTGTTAGTAGATTAAAAGAGGTAGTTCGACTCTATGAAGATTTAGACATTATTGCCCTTGGCGGAGTTGTAAGTGAAGCTCAAATAAAAGAGATATCAAAAAGTGGTGCTTATGGTTTTGCCTCTATTAGATATTTTGTTAATTAACCTCTTTTAAAAAGCTCTCTTTCTCTTTTAAATATATTATATATGTAGAGATATTAGAACTATTTATTATATCTTTTAGAGCATTTTTATAATGACTTACTTGTATTTCATGCTCTTTCGACTCCTCTTTTGTAGTTTTATAGTCAAAGATATAATATCTCTCATCTTTTTTTACTAAAAGATCTATAATTTTTAGTTCACCCTTATATATTAGAGCTTGTTCTTTGTCATATTCACCATCACTAACAAGAGATAAAAATTTTTCATTTTCTAAAAGCGCTAAAACGCGATTTCTAATATTTAAAAAATCACTATCTCCTAAATATGAAGAGAATCTACTCTTTGTTAAATTAAGTGCTTTATTTAAAGAGTCTTCATTAAACTCATTCATCATTTCCAAACAATAGTGAGTTGCTATTCCAAAATATCTAGAGTACAAAGAGTACTCTTTTTCATCATCTTCAATTTGCATTGGTTTATCTTGTAAACCGAGGTTTAAAGGTTTATAAATAACCTTCTCACTCTTCTCATGGTTTATTGTAAGATTACTACTTTTTACAATTTCTCCTAAAGTTTGAACTTTTAAATCCAATAAATCAAAAACAGAACTCTTTGTTTTTTTGAAAACAACCATATTCTTTTTGGCTCTTGTTAAAGCAACATAAAGAATATTTAGTTCATCTTCATAATTTAAACTTTTCTCTTTTTCCAAAGCTTTTTTATACTCTTCATTATAGTTTTCCAAAGAAGAGATTTTATAATAGATATTTTTTAGTTCAACACCTTCATACTCAAATAGAAGCGAACTTTTATCACTATTTTTCTGTTTTATTCTATCAACTAATAAAACAGTATGAAACTCTAAACCTTTTGATTTAAATATGGTTAATATCTGTAAACCATATTGTTCTTGGTTTTCTATTGGCGTCTCTAACTTATCGATTTCATATACAAAATCAACAATATTTTTATATGAAGAGGCAAGCTCTATAACTCTTATTATATTTTCGTCTACAATATCAAGAACTTTTGCAATATTGTAAAGGGTCTCTTGAACACTTTTTTGTTTAATATCAACATCAATTTTTAGTTCACTTCCAGGCTCTTTTCCCAAAATTGCATTTACATTCTCTTTATATATTTCCTCTTTAAAGTAGAGATATTTAACCATATTTATCAAAGCTTTTATATTCTCTTGATTTACTAATCTTGAAGTCATCTCTGTTGATATTTTTAGTGTTGGGAACATCTTTTTTAGGTACGAATAAATATTTAAAACATCATCATTTGTATAGGTTAAAATTGCAATATCATTACTGTTAACTCCACTTTGCATTAGTTGTGAAATCTTTTTTGCAATATTTACATACTTTTCCTCTTCTAAAAGTGCATTATCTTCTAAAACCTCAACATACCCATCTTGATGAATTGAGTGTTGCTCATAATATTCATATGAAGGTAAATTTATAAAAGAGTTATTTACAAACTCAACAATATTTTTAGATGATCTATAGTTTGTATTTAAAACTTCAACTTCAATTTGAGGATTTGTTTTAGAAACATAATCAAAAAGCTCCCTCTTCCCACCTCTAAATCTATAGATTGATTGTTTTGTATCTCCAACATAAAAAAAACTATTAAACTCATTTGAAGAGAGTAGCTCTTCTATCAAAGGTTGTAAAATTCTATATTGTAGCAAAGAGGTATCTTGGAACTCATCTATTAAAATATGAGAAAATTTTGAATCCAATCTAAAATATAAAAACTCTTTATCAATCTTTTTAGAAAGTAGTTCGTAAACAAGATTTGAGATATCACTAAAATGCAGATAGTTTTTTGAGATATTAAAACTCTTTTTATACTCTTTGAAAAGTCTATAGAGTTCAAATAATTTTCCTAAACTATAAGCAGCTCTTATTTTATAATATATTGCAAGCTCTTTTTTTGTCTCTTGAAAAAACTCTTCTAGTAACTCATTGCTACACTTTTTAAAGTATGAAAATTCACTTGCAAACTCTTTGCCAAGCCAAGTATTTCCTCTTTTTAATAGGTTTTCAAAGGAGTCAAAATCAACTGCATTTTTTGCACTATTTGAAGCAACAGGAGAGTTTAATATAAACTCTTTTATCTTATAGGCTTTATCTAATACAGCTTTTTTTTGAAGAGTAATTAAAGTTGCATCAACATCTACAGTCTCTATATCTTCATTTTTTTCTATCAAGTTTTGGAAAATATCAAATAAAGAGCTATACTTTTTCTTCTCATAAATTTGGAAATCAATAAGTTTATCAAAACTCTGTAGGTCTAGTGACTCTAAAAATTTTGCACTTAAAGACTCTATATCATCCTCTTTTATTTCAAAGTCATCACTAACTCCAGCATATCCACAAAACTCTCTTAATATCATATTAACAAATTTATCAATAGTAAAAATTGATAGAGTTGCATTTGTATAATCTTTTATAAGAGCATCTTTTTTTAAAAGAATTGTCTCAATTGAGATTCCAGATTCTTTTGCAATCTCATTTAGATATGCTTCATCTTCACCTAAATGCAAAAGAGTATGATATATCCTCTCACTCATCTCATTTGCAGCTTTATTGGTAAAAGTAAGAGTTAATATCTCTTTTGGTTTGGCTCTTAAAAGTAACAGAGTTATGTATCTTACAGTAAGTGCAAAAGTCTTTCCACTCCCTGCACTTGCTTTCAATGCTAAAAATTGTTTCATATTGAAATAATACTCAATATTTATTAATTATCTGCTATTAAAAAACTTAATAAAAACTTTAATTTAATAATTTGTTGTTATAATAAATCCTATTATAATAAACGGAACTATATGAAAACCAAAAATAAAATAATTTTATTAGTAATCTCTATTATTGTCTTTATGTTCCTATTGATAACTGCTGATATGATCTATAACTTTAGAGAATATGGTATAAAATCAATTGATGACAAAGCTCATGCTATTGCTAAAACAGTTGAACACTCATTAACCTCTCAAATGGTTACAGGAGTTATACAAGAGAGAGAACTCTTTTTAAGTCAACTAAAAAATATTCCAAATATTGATAATATTTGGCTAAGCAGAAGTCAAAAAGTTGTTGAACTATATGGTAAAGGTTTAAGTACTGAAGTTATAAAAGATAATGTTGATGAAGAGGTATTAAAAACAGGAGAGATCAAAAAAGTTATAGATGAAAATATTTTTTCACAAAGTTTTTATAGAATTACAATTCCATATAAAGCTACATCAAAAGGGAAAATCAACTGTATTAACTGCCATACAAATGCTTCCGAAGGGGATACATTGGGAGCTATTACTATTCAAATGTCTATTGATGGTTCAAAAGAGATTGGTATTAAAACAATTACAAATACTATTGTGATTGCTCTAATTTTAACAATAGCAATTATATTTATCCTAAACTTTATTATCTCACCTTTTTTAAGTCTTTTTGATTCAATTAAAAAAGTTATGAATAAAGCTCAAAAAGGAGATTACTCTTATCGAATTGTTGGTATAAATAATAAAGAGGCTGAAGATGTATCATTATGGATAAATGGTTTACTTGAAAAACTAGAGAGCACACTTGATTCAATAGATTCAAAAATCTCTATTTTCTTATCTGCAAATCAGAAAAATAAAGAAAAAGATCACCTAATAAATGTAAAAAATACAGTTGAAAGACTATCTGATGTATATAAATTTAGAAAAACAATTGAATATGATGAAACATTAGAAGAGGTTTATTCAAGACTAGCTCAGGTAATAAAAGAGAAAATTGGAGTAGAAAACTTCAACTTTTTTGAGGCAAATACCCAAAATGGTGAAATAGCACTTGTTTATAAAGAGAAAGAGATTTTTTGTAATATTTTCAAAGATGGATGTAGGGCAGATAGAACAAATTCAATGATTGACTCTACTCAATTTAAAAATGTTTGCCCATCTTGCGGAGCACATGAGGGTAAAAACTATTTTTGTATTCCTTACTCTATCTCAAATGAGTTTGACTTAATAATCTCTATTTATGCAAAAGATGAGATAGAAGTAGAGAGATTTCAAAAAGAGTATGACTATATAAAAGATTATGTAGATGTTGCTAAAACTGTAATTATCAGTAAAAAGCTAATGAAGATTTTAGAAAAGAACGCCCAAACTGATGTTCTAACTAATCTTTATAATAGAAAATTTTTAGAAGATAATATCAAAAAAATCTCTGCTCAAGTGAATAGATCTGGTATTACTTATGGTATTTTAATGATTGATATTGATTTCTTTAAAATTATAAATGATACCTATGGACATGATATTGGGGATAACGCTATTAAAGTTGTAACAGAAATATTAACTGAAAATACTAGAAAATCTGATGTAGCAATTAGATATGGGGGAGAAGAGTTTTTAATCCTTTTATATAATTGTGATGACAAATTTGTACTTAGTGTGGCTGAAAAAATCAAACTTGCATTTTCAAGAAGAGATATTCAAACAGGTGGAACAACTACAATTAGAAAAACTCTAAGTATTGGAACATCTATCTATCCAAATGATAGTAAAGATTTAAAAGAAGCAATTAAATATGCTGACTTAGCCCTCTATAAAGCAAAAAATAGTGGAAGAAATTGTGTAGTTAAATTTGTACCAGAGTTAAAAAACCTACAACACAAATCTAAGTAAAAATTGGCTATAATCGCCATCTTAAAATATAGTAGTAGGATTTACTATGGAGAAAAAACAACACAAAGTACAAACGCTATTAGATGCTATTCCTCATATCAAAAAATTTTATGGGAAAACTATTGTTATTAAATATGGTGGCTCAGCACAAACAAGCCCAGAACTAAAAGATAAATTTGCTGAAGATATTGTCCTTCTCTCATTAGTTGGTATTAAACCAGTTATTGTTCATGGGGGAGGAGCAAGAATCTCTGAATTATTAAATAAACTTGAAATCCACTCTGAATTTATTGATGGACATAGGGTTACCTCTGAAGATACTATGAGAGTAGTTGAGATGGTATTATCAGGTGAAATCAATAAAAATATAACTTCTCTTTTAAATTTCCATGGAGCAAAAGCTATCGGTATTTCAGGGAAAGACTCAGCTATTATAAAAGCTCAACCAAAAGATAATGGTAAATTTGGTTACACTGGAGTTATAACAGAAGTAAATGGAAATATGATTAATAATCTAATTAAAGAGGGATTTATCCCTGTAATAGCTCCAATTGCAGATAGTGCATCACCAAATCATCCTGGATATAACATTAACGCTGATGTTGCTGCATCAAAAATAGCTCAAGCAATAAATGCTCAAAAAGTGCTTTTTTTAACAGATACCGTTGGAGTATTGGATAAAGAGGGGAAACTTCTAAATTCATTAGATAAAGATGATGTACAAAGATATAAAGATGATGGAACTATTGCAGGAGGTATGATCCCAAAAGTTGATTCATGCATTGATGCGATTTACAATGGAGTAAATAAAGCCCATATTATTGATGGAAGAGTTGAACACTCAATTTTATTAGAGCTATTTACAAGTGATGGTGTTGGAACACAATTTCTTAGGAAAGACAATCCAAACAATGGAATAGATATGGAAAAACTATTAAGTGAGTAGAGTAACTCGTTACTCTCTTTAGAGTTTGTTTCTTTAGCTAAATTTATTTTAGCGTTAAAAGAAATTAAAATAAGAATAAGGAAAATAATGAACTTTATTGAAACAAGAGGAAATGACGGAGTAAAATCTAAAGAAGTTACCTTTAGTGAAGCTATCTTAAGTCCAAGTGCATCTTTTGGTGGATTATATGTGCCAAAAGAGTTACCAAAACTAGAAAAGAATTTTATTTTAAATCATATTAATTCAAGTTACAAAGAACTTGCATATGATATTTTAAAAGCTTTTGAGATTGATATTGAAGAAGAAGAGATAAGAAAAGCTCTTGATCTTTATGATAAATTTGACAACCCAAATAATCCATGTCCAGTTGTAAAAGTTAAAGATGATCTTTTTGTACATGAACAGTACCATGGTCCTACAAGGGCTTTTAAAGATATGGCTTTACAACCATTTGGTTCTATTTTAAGCTCAATTGCAAAAAAAAGAGAAGAGAAATATCTAATTCTTGCTGCAACATCAGGAGATACAGGACCAGCTGCGCTTAATACTTTTAAAAATAAAGAGAATATCCAAGTAGCTTGTCTCTATCCAGATGGGGGAACTTCAGATGTTCAAAGACTTCAAATGGTTTGTGAAGATGGAAAAAATCTAAAAGTAATAGGGATAAAAGGGAATTTTGATGATGCACAAACTGCATTGAAAAATCTTCTTGCATCTGACTCTTTTAAAAAAGAGTTAGAAAAAGATAATATTAAACTTAGTGCTGCAAACTCTGTTAACTTTGGAAGAATTATTTTCCAAATCATTTACCACTTTTGGTCATATATCCAACTTCTTAAACAAGAAGAGATTAAATATGGTGAAAAAATATATTTAGTAGTTCCTAGTGGAAACTTTGGAAATGTTCTTGGAGGATTCTATGCTCTTCAAATGGGAGTACCAGTTGAAAAACTACTTGTTGCTTCAAATGAGAATAAAATATTAACTGAATGGATTAACACAGGTATCTATGATATAAGAGATAAAAAACTTATTCTTACAAAATCACCTGCAATGGATATTTTAAAATCTTCTAATATAGAAAGAGTAATATACTCTATATGTAAAGCAGAAAGAACAAAAGAATTAATGGAAGATTTAAATAGAGATAAGATATTTAAAATGAATGAAAAAGAGACAAAAGAGCTTCAAAAATATTTTTCTGCAATAAATTCTGATGATAAATTTGGAGCAAAAATCATAAAAGAATTTTTAAATTCAAACTATTTGATGGATCCACATACAGCAACTTGTATAAAAGCTTATCAGGAATTAAAAGAAAAAGATCTAAAAGTGGTTATTTATTCTACAGCTGAGTGGACAAAATTTTCACCAACTGTTCTTCAAGCACTACATGAAAATTCTACACCATTCCCAGACAAAGAGGCTCTTGAAACCATATCAAAAGAGTACAATACTAAACTTCCTAGTTCAATAAAAGAGCTATTTTCTTCTGAAATTAAACATAAATCAGTAATAGAAAAAGAGAAAATTGAAGAAGAGATAGTAAGATTTATCAGAGAGTAATCACTCTTTGATAAGCCTAGCTTATAATTCTACTGTGTAGATTATCCACATATTTGCTCATAAAAGCGCACTTTTTGACATATGTCATAACTTTTTAAGAAAATTATTAATATAATAGACAGATTTAAATTTAAAATAAGGAAGCTAAATGTCTAACGAAACAAATAGACGAGATTTTCTAGGTTATACATTTGCAGCTGTGGCGGCTGTCGGTGGTGCAGCTTCGCTTGTGGGGATGAAGCAAGCATGGGATCCACTGCCAAGTGTATTAGCTGGTGGATTTACAACTATAGAGCTTAGTGGAATAAAAGCGGGGGAACCAGAAACTTTTACGTGGAGAGGTAAACCAATTTTTGTTCTTAAGAAAACTGCCGAAATGGAAAACAACAAAAGAGATTTAGTAATTGGTGAAGACAGATTCACTGTTGCTATTGGACTTTGTACACACTTAGGTTGTATTCCTGCATGGAAAAAAACAAAGTGGAAATGTGCATGTCACGGTGGGGAATTTAACCCTAGTGCGGAGCAAGTTTTTGGACCTCCTCCAAGACCACTTGATTTACCTCCATTCAGTGTAAAAGGGACACAAATCGTACTTGGTGAAGAGGGTCCTGAATACAAAAAAATCGCTGCTGCGATGAAAAATGCGTAAGGAGTAGTTGATGGCAAAAATTACAAAAGCTAACTCAGTTGGTGAGTGGTTAGATCAAAGATTAAACACAACTACTTTTAACAAAGTGATGATGACTGAATACTGGATTCCAAAAGATATTAACTTCTTATGGGCAATGGGTGTTCTTTTAGCAACAACTTTTGGTATTCTACTTATTTCTGGTATTTTCTTACTTATGTACTACAAACCAGATGTAAACTTAGCATTTGACTCTGTTAACTATACAATTATGCAAGAGGTTGCTTATGGTTGGTTATTTAGACATATGCACGGGGTTGCAGCATCTGTTGTTTTCTTAATTATCTATATTCACATGTTTACAGGTATCTATTATGGTTCTTATAAACAAGGAAGAGAGATGATTTGGATTTCAGGTATGTTATTATTTGTTACTTTCTCAGCAGAAGGTTTCTCAGGATATATGTTACCTTGGGGACAAATGTCATACTGGGCTGCAATGGTTATTACAAACCTATTTGGTGGTGTTCCAGTTATTGGAGATGCACTTGTTGTATGGATTAGAGGTGACTTTAACGTTGCTGATGCTACATTAACAAGATTTTTCATGTTACACGTGTTCTTATTACCACTTGTAATTATGGCTTTAATTGCATTCCACTTCTATACATTAAGAATTCCACACGTTAATAACCAAACTTCTGAAGAGTTTGATTTTGATGCTGAAGCTGAAAAATATCTAAGTGGAAATAAAAAAGAGTCAAAAGTAATTCCTTTCTGGCCTATTTTTATCTCAAAAGATTTAGCTGTTTTAGGTATCTTCTTAATTTTCTATTTCTATTTGGTATTCTTCCACTATAACTTTGCAATGGACCCAGTTAACTTTGATCCAGCAGACAACATGGTTACACCAGCTCACATCTATCCTGAATGGTATTTCCTATGGTCATACGAAGTATTAAGAGGTTTCTTCTTCGATATTGCTGGAGTAAAAGCATTTGATATTGGTCTTGCAGCATTTGGATTTGCAAATATTATTTTTGTAATATTACCATGGTTAGACAGAGATACAAAAATTTTACCAGCACACAAAAGACCAGCTTTCTTTATTTGGTTCTGGATTTTAATGGTTGACTTAATTATATTAACAATTTGGGGGAAACTACCTCCTACAGGTAATAATGCATGGGTAGGTTTCTTTGCAGCAACTGCATTTATCCTTCTATTTGTATTACTTCCAATTGTTACTAAAATTGATGCTAAAAAGAGAGGTGAGTAATGAGAGAATTAAAAGTATTAGCTGTAGTAGTAGTGTTAACACTTGTTACTTACTGGGGAGTTGAACCTTTTGCTCATCATCAAATGCATCCACATGTTGAAGCACCTGATTACTCATTTGCAGATGTTCAAGGGGATGTTGCAGATGTTAAAGCTTTAACAGGAAATGCAGAAAATGGTGCAGTATTAGTACAATCAAATTGTACTGCTTGTCACTCAATTGAGTCACAAGGTTTTCCTCCAATTATGGATGATGCTAGCGCTGCAGCAGCATATGGAGTTGTTCCACCAGATTTAAGTACTGCTGGAAAACTTTATAATGCTGATTATTTAGCTGCTTTTGTTAAAGATCCTGCAAAAGCATCTAAAACTGCTCATAAATTTGTGGATGGAAAAGTTCACCCAATGCCAGGTTATTCATGGATGCAACCTCAAGAGATTGCTGATATTGTTGCATATTTAGTATCTATTGCTCCAAAAGAGATGACAAACAAAGAAGTATTCCAAAATGCTTGTCAAAGATGTCATGGTATCAAATATGGAGATATGATGAATGGAACTATGGCTGCAAAAAGTCCAGTTGAAAATATCAAAGCATATATGGGTAAAATCCCACCAGATTTATCTCAATATATTAGATCTAGAGGTGCTGAATATTTACATGAATTTGTTAATGACCCTCAAAAACACTTAGAAGGTACAGCAATGCCTAGAGTTGGATTAACTCATGAAGCAGAAAAACAAGTTGTAGCTTATATGGAAGAGGTTGGTGATTCTAAGAAAGCTGAGAGAGAAGCATTAGGGCCAAAATTCCTAATCTACTTAGTAATCTTTGCAATTTTTGCGTGGTTATGGAAAGCAAGCAAATGGAGAGAAGTTCATTAAGAACTTCTCTAATAGAATGACTATCTAGGGGTAAAAATATGAAATTTATAAATGTTCTAACTGCTGCAGTATTAACTGTTTCTGTTGCTTCTGCACAAGATGTTATGCAAAAATCTATGGCTATAATGGAGGAAGGTATGACTCAGATTCAAAAAGGTTTTTTGAATAACAATATCGATTTAATTACAAGTGGTGCAAAACTAGTTCACGATGGGAATAAACTATTCTCTGATGTAAAAGTAATTTCTCAATATTTACCAGAGAATAAAAAACATATGGTAAATGTTGCTGAAAATGCTGCAAAAAGAATTGAATTAGATGTAAATGTTTTAGAATTAAATCTTGAAGAAAAAGCTTATATTAATGCTGCAAATGCATATTCTGATATGTTAAATGCATGTGCAAGATGCCACTCTATTGTTAGAAGCTGGTAGGGAATAAAAGTAGAGAATTTTCTCTACTTTTAAACTAATATTTTTGAACTAACAGAGACTACAGCCGTCTCACTTCTTAAAATCAAATTTGAATTAAATCCAACAACTTTTTCATCTAAGAAACCTTTTCTCTCATTTTTTGAGAAACCGCCTTCACAACCAATTACTAAAGTTTTAACCTCATCAATTTTTGTGTCTATATGATTTAAAGAGAAATCTAACATAAAAGAGTCTGGGTTTTGTTTTAGGAACTCTTTTAAACTATTGCAAATCTCTAATTTTATAATTGAACTTCTTCCACATTGAGATGATGAATTTATAAGAATTTTTTCTAGTTTTTCTATATTGATTTTAAAATTCTTTTGCGAATATTCACAATAGATGAATGTGATTTTATCTACACCTAACTCATTTAAAGATGCTATTACTTTTTCTACAGTTTTTGGATCAACCATACACCAACCAAGATGAAGTTTTTTACTATTTTCAACTACTTTCTCTTCATTTGATTTTAGTTTAAAATCTGCTTTTTTTCTATCTATAAAACTTAGTTCATAATAGTATATAAAGTTATCATTTAAGTTTCTAAAAGGGATAATATCTCCAACTTTATGTCTTCTTGCTTTTATTAGATATTTATATAAATCTCCATCAATTTCTAAATTTGATGATGATGCATTAGAATGAAACGTAAACTGCATTAGAATACTTTACTGATTGCAAAAACTATAATAAGTGTAAAAATTTCTATTATGTATATTTTTTTTGCAAACTCTCTAAATTCAAGTTGCAAGTTCACTTCATTAGATTTAATTACACGCATTTTTTTATATCTTTTAATCTCTAAAACCATTAAAAAAATTGATGTTGGTATCATTAATGCTACTTTAATTGAAAGAGTAGTTGAATAAGCTGCAACAATTGCTCCTGTATAGATAACAACGGCATTACATAAATGATAAATTGGCGTCATAAATTTCAATCTTTTTGCTAGTTTAATATGACTATCTATAGTTGTTACAGAGAAAAGATTAAAAAGTATAATTGCAAAAAATAGATAAATTGTATATACATGTGTTATTACAGCATCGCCCATTATTTCCATGTTAATCTCACTTTTAAAAAATTTTGGTATTATACCTCAATTGTCATAAAAGGATTAAATATGGCTGTAACTGTCAAAGAGGCCTTAGATACTATTTCAAATCTAACTACTAATTTAAAATATGAGATTATTCCTATAGAAGATTGTATTAATAGAATCTGTGCTGAAAATATTTTTGCAAAAATTTGTTTACCTAGATTTAATAACTCTGCAATGGATGGATATGCAATACTTTTTGAAGATGCAAATAAAGAGTTGGAACTAATTGATACAATATTTGCAGGAGATAACAATAATAAATTATTAAAACCTAATACCTGCATAAAGATTATGACTGGAGCAAGGATTCCAGATAACTGTAATGTAATAATCCCTAAAGAGGATTGTACTGAATTAGAAAATGGAAAAATAAAAGTTCCAGAAAACATAAAAATGAATCAACATATTAGATTTATTGGTGAAGATATAGATTGTAATGACCTATTAATAAAAGAGAAAGAGGAGATTAATTTTTCAAAGATTACCCTACTTTCAAGCCAAGGTTTATCTCATATAAAGGTTTATAAAAAACCAAAAATAGTTGTTTTTGCAAGTGGCGAAGAGTTAAAACTTCATTATGAAAAAGCAGAAGATTATCAAATTTATAACTCAAATACTCCAACTTTTATTAGTAGATGTCAAGAGTTAGGATGTGATGTTGATTTTATAGGTCAAGCAAAAGACTCTATTGAAGCAATTAAAGAGCTAATTTTAAACTCACTTGGTGCAGATTTAATTATCACTTCAGGAGGAGTATCAGTTGGAGATGCTGATTTTACCCGTGATGCTTTTAAAGAGGTAGATTGTATTAATATTTTTGAAGGTATAAAAATCAAACCTGGAAAACCTACAGTTTTTGGGAAAATCAAAGATACTTATATTTTAAATCTTCCAGGAAATCCTCTTGCAAGTGCACTTATTTTTGAACTATTTGGAAAATTAATAATTCAAAAACTTTTAGGTTCAAATCTAACTTATCACAACTTTATTTTTTCTAAACTTGGTGAAGATTTAAAAAATAAAAAGGGAAGAATCACTATAATTCCAGGAAATTTTGATGGAAGATACTTTTATTGTGAGAAAAAAAGTAATCCTGGCATGGTTTCAACTCTCTCTAAATGTAATTCATTAATAGTTTTAGATGAGAACGTATCTTTACTAAAAAAAGATTCAGAAGTAAAAGTGCTTCCTATTTCATGGAAGTTTTTCGAAAAAGAGTATAAGGATTTTTTAACAAATGAGTAGAAAAAAAGCAGTATGTATTTTAAGTGGAGGAATGGATTCAAGCCTATCTTCTTATATTGCAAAAAAAGAGGATGGTTATGACATTATTGCTGTTCACTTTAATTATGGACAAAGAACAGAAAAAAGAGAGCTAAAAGCTTTTAGAAACATATGTGAAGATTTAGATATAAAAGAGAAGTATGAGATAGATATACCTTTTTTTACCCAAATAGGCGCAAGTGCTCTTACAGATAAAACAATTGAAGTTCCAACACAAGGTGTAAAACCTGGTGTTCCAATTACTTATGTTCCATTTAGAAATGGAATTTTTCTATCTATTGCAACAGCTATTGCAGAAAAAGAAGAGGCAGAAGCTATTTTTATTGGAGTTGTGGAAGAGGATAGTTCTGGATACCCAGACTGTACTGATTCATTTATAGAAAAAATGACCTCTGCAATTAACCAAGGAACAAAAGAGTCAACAAAAATAAAAATAGAAACCCCTTTAGTAAAACTTATGAAAAGAGATATTGTAAAAAGAGCTTTAGAGTTAAATGTACCATTAGAACACACTTGGTCTTGTTATAAAGAGGAGGAGGAAGCTTGTGGAGTTTGTGACTCTTGTAGATTAAGATTAAATGGGTTTAAAGAGGCAAATGCAATAGATCCAATTCCATATAAGGATTAGTTTTGACGTGGAAAATATCTAAATCTTTTGATTTTTGTTATGGTCATAGAGTTTGGTCGCAGGAACTTAATGCTGAATTTTCTATGGATTCATGCTTAAAGTGTAGACACCTTCATGGACATCAAGGTAAAGTTATAATATATTTAGAGTCAAACAAACTAAACAATGGCATGGTTACAGATTTTAAACACTTAAATTGGTTTAAACACTTTTTAGATGATGTTTTAGATCATAAATTTATTATTGATATAAATGATCCACTATTTCAAACCCTATTACCTCACTACAATAAAGAAGAGTTGCTCAAGTTTCCACAAGGATATATGTTAGTAGATCTAACTAAAATCAAAGATGAACCACAACATATAAAAGAGATGTATGAGGGTTATGTATTAGTTGATTTTGTTCCAACAAGCGAAAATCTTTCAGCTTGGTTTTTAAAAATTGCCGCAGAGAAAATGAGTAAGTTAGGAATAAAAGTTTCTAGTGTAGAGTTTGAAGAGACACCAAAAAGCAAAAGCCACGTTTATGCTTGAAATAAATGAGATTTTTGGACCAACAATACAAGGAGAGGGAAAACTAATAGGAACTCCTTCTATCTTTATTAGAGTTGGAAAATGTAATATGAAATGCGAAGGGTTTAATGTTGAATACGAAACCCCAAGTGGAGTTAAAAAGTGTTCTTGTGATACTTATTACGCCGTTGACCCAGCTTTCAAAGATCAATGGCAACAATTAAGTTCAAAAGAGATTATAGAAAAAGTCAATGAACTAAAACCAGATTATAATGTGGATATTGTAATTACTGGAGGAGAACCTCTTTTATATTGGTTTAATGAAGAGTTTCAAGAACTTTTAAAATATTATGTAACAAATGCTTATAAAGTTACCATTGAGACAAATGCCTCTTTAAATATAGATTTACAACAAGAGTATCAAAAGAAGATTCTATTCTCTATGAGTGTAAAACTCTCAAACTCTTTGGAACCTCTTAAAAAAAGAGTTAATATTGCCACTTTAACAACAATTATAAATGGTACAAAAGAGTCTTATCTTAAGTTTGTTGTTGATAAAAAATTTATTGCACAAGCAGCAAAAGAGATAGAAGAGATCTTAAAAGAGATTCCAGAAGTTGAAGTCTATTTAATGCCAATGGGTGATACAGCAGAAGAGATAAATCAAAATAGTGAGGCTGTAATTAATATGGCAATTAAAAAAGGTTTTAAATATTGTGACCGCCTTCATATAAGGGTTTGGGACAATAAAAGAGGTGTTTAGCTAATTGTGGCTATAATGTAGCCTTTAATTTGTACAATTTACAAAAGGATTTAAATGAAATTTAGTGGAACAAATGTATTAGTAACAGGTGCAAGCAGAGGAATTGGAGCTGAGATTGCAAAAACTTTAGGTGGTTTTGGTCTAAAAGTATGGATTAACTACAGAAGTGGAGCAGAGGCTGCTGAGGCAATTAAAGAAGAGATTGAATCAAATGGCGGAAAAGCTGCAATTATAAAAGCTGATGTTACAAATGAAGATGAGTTCAATGATGCAATTAAAACAATTGTAGATGCAGATGGAGAGCTATCATATCTTGTAAACAATGCAGGTATTACAAGGGATAAATTAGCTCTAAGAATGTCAGTTGAAGATTTCACAGATGTAATTAATGCAAACTTAACTTCTGCGTTTATTGGATGTAAAGCTGCTTTAAAAGTTATGGGTAAAAAAAGATTTGGTTCTATTGTTAATATCTCTTCAATTGTTGGAGAGATGGGAAATCCAGGACAAACTAACTATTCAGCTTCTAAAGGTGGTTTAAATGCAATGACAAAATCATTTGCAAAAGAGGCAGCTGCAAGAAATCTTAGATACAACGCAGTAACTCCAGGGTTTATTCAAACAGATATGACAAATGAGTTAAAAGATGAAGTTAAAGCAGAATATGAAAAAAATATTCCTCTAAGTAGATTTGGTCAACCAAAAGAGATTGCCGAAGCTGTGGCGTTTCTTTTAAGTGATCACTCTTCATATATTACAGGTGAAATTTTGAAAGTAAATGGTGGATTATACGTATAAAAAGATTTATTAAATTTTTTTGTGGTATAATTTGGCGATAATTTTATAAAAGGAAAAAAATATGGCATTATTAGATGATGTGAAAGAAGTAGTAGTTGAGCAACTTGATTGTGATCCGGCTGAAGTTAAAGAAGAATCTAAATTCATCGAGGACTTAGGTGCTGACTCTTTAGACGTTGTTGAATTAGTTATGGCGTTAGAAGAAAAATTCGATATCGAAATCCCTGATGAAGATGCAGAAAAGATTTTAACTGTAGCTGATGCTATTAAATACATCGAAGATAACGCGTAATTTAAACGCTTTATAAATACGTTTAAGCCAGTACTTCTTACTGGCTTTTTTTCTATCTAAAAATTATTTATATTGTTGAGTTTTTTTTAAAGATTGAATTATATAAATATTTTAATTGGAGCTTATTTAATGAAAAGAGTTGTAATAACTGGTTTAGGTACTATTAATTCTATAGGACACTGTGTAGAAGATTCGTTTAAAGCAGTCGTTGCGGGGGAATGTGGTATTGACACCATTTCACTTTTTGATGCAAGTGACTATCCTGTTCAAATTGCAGCTGAAGTTAAAGATTTTGATCCAACAACGGTAATGGATAAAAAAGAGGTTAAAAAAGCTGATAGATTTATACAACTTGGTATTAAAGCCGCTTTAGAAGCTATGTGTGATTCTGGTTTTGCAACAGAAGAGAATAAAAGAGTTGATGAATCTATTGCCTCTAGATTTGGTATTATCTCAGCATCTGGTATTGGTGGATTATCAACAATTGAAAGAAACTCAGTTGTTTGTGAAAACAGAGGTCCAAGAAAAATTTCGCCATTTTTCATCCCTTCATCTTTAGTAAATATGTTAGGTGGATTTATCTCAATTGAGCATGGATTAAAAGGTCCATCACTTTCACATGTTACAGCTTGTGCAGCATCAACTCATGCATTAGCTGACGCATTTAAAACAATTGTTTTAAATGGAGCAGATAGAGTATTAGTTGTGGGTGCTGAAAGTGCAATTTGTGGTGCAGGTGTTGGTGGATTTGCTGCAATGAAAGCATTATCTACTAGAAATGACGATCCTAAAACTGCTTCAAGACCATTTGATAAAGATAGAGATGGTTTTGTAATGGGAGAAGGTGCAGGAGCACTTGTACTTGAAGATTTAGACTCTGCTCTTGAAAGAGGTGCAAAAATCTATTGTGAAGTGATTGGTATTGGAGAGAGTGCTGATGCTAACCATATTACTGCTCCTGTTATGGATGGACCACTAAGAGCTATGAAAGCTGCAATTTCAATGGCTGAAGCAACAGCTGGTGGAAAAATAAAAATTGATTATATAAATACTCACGGAACTTCAACTCCAGTTGGAGATCTAAATGAGTCTAAGGCTATTGTTGAACTGTTTAATGGTGTAGAAAATTGTCCTCCTGTTACATCAACAAAAGGACAAGTTGGTCACTGTTTAGGTGCAGCAGGAGCGATTGAGGCAATTTTTGCAATTAAGGCATTAAATGAGGGGATTATTCCTCCAACAATAAATATTAAAAATCAAGATGAAGAGTGTCAACTAGACTATGTTCCAGATGTAGCTAGAAAAGCTGAACTAAACATTGTTATGAGTAATAACTTTGGGTTTGGTGGAACAAATGCATCTGTAATTTTCAAAAAGTTTGATAAGTAGAGTAGATTTACACTCTTAAGGAATTATATTTTGGCAACATATTTAGATTTTGAAGATAAAATCAAAAAAATAGAAGAAGATATAATCATTGCTAAAACCAAGTCAGATGATTATGCAATTGATATATTAGAAAAAAAACTAGAAAAAGAGGTTGAGAAAACATTTAAAAATTTAAATGATTATCAAAAACTTCAACTAGCACGTCATCCAGACAGACCTTATGCATTAGATTATGTAAGAGGCCTAATGACAAACTATTATGAGATTCATGGTGATAGACATTACAATGATGACAATGCAATAGTTTGTTTTCTTGGCTATATTGGCAAAGAAAAAGTTATGCTTATTGGTGAGCAAAAGGGTCGAGGAACAAAAAACAAACTAAAAAGAAATTTTGGTATGCCAAATCCAGAAGGTTATAGAAAAGCATTAAGAGCTGCTAAAATGGCCGATAAATTTGGTATTCCAATTTTGATGTTAGTTGACACCCCGGGTGCATACCCAGGACTTGGAGCTGAAGAGAGAAATCAAAGTGAAGCAATTGCAAAAAACTTATATGAGTTCTCTGATTTAACTACACCAACAATCTCTGTTGTAATTGGAGAGGGTGGTTCAGGAGGAGCATTAGCTATTTCAGTTGCTGATAAATTGGCAATGATGAGATACTCTGTTTATGCTGTTATTTCACCTGAAGGATGTAGTGCTATTTTATGGAATGATCCTGCAAAAGTTGAGACAGCTGCAAATGCACTTAAAATTACTGCTGAAGCTCTAAAAGATTTAGAACTAGTTGATGATGTAATTAACGAACCTTTAATTGGTGCTCATAGAAAAAAAGAGGAAGCTATTAAAGCTTTAGGTGATTATTTTTTAAATACTCTAGCTGAGTTAAAAAAATTAACACCAGAACAAAGACTTCAAATGAAGTATGAAAAACTTATGAGTTTAGGGAAATTCCAAGAGGATTAAGATAAAAAGTTTGTAGTTTATCTACAAACTTTATCTAACTAACCTACCTACAGGTTCACCACCTAAAATATGAAAATGCAGATGAGGAACTTCTTGCCCTCCATCACTTCCAATATTTGTAATCATTCTATATCCACTCTCTTTTATCTCAAGTTTTGATACAACTTTATGTATAAACTCAGTCATTGAAGCCATTACTTTTGGTGGTATAACATCAAAAGAGTCATAATGTTGCTTTGGAATTACAAGCACATGGATTTTTCTTGCAGGGTTTATGTCATTAAATGCTAGAAAATTTTCATCCTCTAAAACAGTTTGATTTGGAATCTCACCCTTTACAATCTTACAAAAGATACACATCAACTTTCCTTTCTCTAGTTTAAAAAAAATTATAACCAAACTCTAATAAAATTTAAAGTATAATCCCCAAAAATTAAATACAGTTAGAAGACTCAATAATGAGGAGAATTTAATAGTGACACAATGGCTAGAAAAAATAAATAGTGCGAACTCTTTAGAAAGTTTAGAGACTTTAAGGGTTGAAACGTTAGGGAAAAAAGGTGTTCTTACACTAGAATTTGCAAAAATGAAGGATATTCCAGGTCCAGATAAAAAAGCTTTTGCAGAGAATTTAAACAGACAAAAAGCTGAAATTACTGAGGCTTTAGAAGCAAAAAAAATCATTTTAGAGAAAGTGGCTTTAGAAGCAAAACTAAAAGAAGAAAAAATTGATGTAACAAAGTTTAACAATGAACTTTCAACTGGTTCAGTTCACCCTGTTTCATTTACAATGGATAGAATTGTACAATATTTTCAAAATCTAAATTTTGCGGTTGAAGAGGGACCATTAGTAGAAGATGATTTCCATAACTTTGAAGCATTAAACCTTCCAAAATATCATCCAGCAAGAGATATGCAAGATACATTTTATAACAAAGATTATACTCTATTAAGAACGCATACATCTCCTGTACAAATTAGAACTATGTTAAGCCAAAAAACACCTATTAGAATGATAGCTCCAGGAACTGTATTTAGAAGAGATTTCGATTTAACGCATACACCAATGTTTCACCAAATTGAAGCTTTGGTTGTTGATGAAGCAGATAAAATCTCATTTGCAAATCTAAAACACGTTTTAGTTGAATTCTTACACCATATGTTTGGTGAAGTTGATGTTAGATTTAGACCATCATTCTTCCCATTTACAGAACCTAGTGCAGAGGTTGATATCTCATGTGTTTTCTGTAAAGGAAAAGGTTGTAGAGTATGTTCTCAAACAGGTTGGTTAGAAGTATTAGGTTGTGGTGTTGTTGATCAAAACGTATTTGATTCAGTTGGATATAAAAACAAATCAGGATACGCTTTTGGTTTGGGAGTTGAAAGATTTGCAATGTTAATACACAATATTGGAGATTTAAGATCTCTATTTGAAAGCGATTTAAGATTATTAGGACAGTTTAAATGATAGTTACTAGAAATTGGTTACAAGAGTATGTTAATATATCAGATATTTCAACTGATGAGATTTGTAAAACATTAAACTCAATTGGACTTGAAGTTGATAGTTTAAATGTACATAGAATACCTTCAAAAGTTGTTGTTGGTAAGGTTTTAGAAAAAGAGAAACATCCAGATGCAGACAAACTTAACATTTGTCAAGTAGATTTGGGGAATGAAGTTGTTCAAATTGTATGTGGTGCAAAAAATGTAGATGCAGGTCAATTTGTACCCGTTGCTGTTGTTGGATGTGATTTAGGAAATGATTTTAAAATCAAAAAAGCTAAGTTAAGAGGAGTAGAATCAAATGGTATGATTTGCTCTTCAACAGAGATTGGACTTCCAAAACTAAATGATGGTATTTTAGAGTTAGATGAATCAATTGGTAAATTAACTCTTGGAAAAGAGTTAAAGGATTACCCTTTAATGAATGATGATATCATTGAGATAGACTTGACTGCAAATAGAGGAGACTGTCTTAGTATTCATGGTGTTGCTAGAGAACTTGCTGCATTTTATAATTTAAGACTTATTGAACAAGATTTCACAGTTGAGCCAAATGATTTAGGTATTGGACAGATATTAGAAGTAGAAAGTTCTAATAATATAGATAGCAAATATATCTATAAAGCAACTGATATGAAAGATTTTAAAATGCCTGTATTATACAAACTAAGAATAGGTATTTTAGAAAAATTCAAAGAGTGTGATATAAGAGATATTATTACCTATGTTAGCCATTCAACGGGTGTAATTCTTAATGCCTATGCAAGAAATGATTTTAAAACAAATAAATCTGATATTGCTGTTTTAGAGATAAAAAAAGATAAACAAGGTTTTGATGTAGTTTCAGGGAAAGATAAACTAAGCACTATGTGTATTGAGCATGGGGAGATAAATATTGATAAAAGAGGTGAATATATAATTGAAGCAAGTTATATGGACCCAGAACTTTTATCAAAAAAAGTTTTTGAAACAAAAAGAAAAACTGGAGAGATTTATTATAGATCTTCTAGGGGGAGTGAACCTTATTTAGAGTTCGGAATTGATTCATTTTGTTGTTTGGCTTCAAGAGCAGGAGCTAAACTATATAATGGAAATGAATCATTTAATGATTATAATGAAAAACATACACTTGATGTAAATATTGATAAAATCAACTCTATTATTGGTCAAAATATAGAAAAAGCGACTATTGAAAAAATATTAAGTTCTTTGGGATTTACAGTAAAAGATGTTGCTAAAGAGGTTTTATCTCTACAAATTCCACTATATAGACATGATATAAAAAATATAGCAGATGTAACGGAAGAGATTGTAAGAATTATTGGAATTGATAATATAAAAGCAAAACCCCTTGCAATTGATGAAGTAAATAGAATAAATCAAACTTCTCTTAATTTGATAAAAAGAAATAGATTAAGATTTAAAGCTATTGAAAATGGATTTTATGAAACAATTACTTATGTATTTTCAGATAAAGAGAAGTTGAAAAAATACTCTATACCTACAGTAAAAACTTCACTTGATATCTTAAATCCTATTGTAAAAGAGCTTGATACATTTAGAACAACAATCTCTTTAAATTTAATTGAAGCCTGTGCAAATAATATGAAACTTGGTTTTAGATCTGCTGCATTCTTTGAAATAGGAAAAATTTTTGATAATAATAGAGCTGAAAAAAGTGTTATCTCTTTTGTTTTTAGTGGACAAAAAGAGAGTGAATCAGTTTCAAATGCAGGAAAACCTCAAAATATTGAGTTCTTTGATTTTGCAAAAAAGATTTTAAATACAATAGGTAAATTTGATTTAGCTCCATTAAAAAAAGTTCCAAATGATTTAGTTCATCCATACCAAAATGGTGCTGTTTTAGTAGATGGAAAAGAGATTGGATTTATCTCAAAGCTACATCCAAGCGTTGCAGCTGATTATGACTTAAGTGATACTTTTATAGCTGAGATTGAATTTGATGCAATTAAAAATGATTTGACAAAAGTTCAAAGCTACTCTAAATTTCAATCATCAAGAAAAGATTTAAGTATAGTTGTTCCAAAAACAATGGATTATAAGAAAATCAAAGATGTAATAAGTTCAATTGAAGATGAAAACATTAAACAATTTAACTTAATAGATATCTATAGTGATGAAAAACTTGGAAATAATGAGAGTTTAACAATTAGATTTATTTTACAAAACAATCAAAAAACTCTTGAAGAAGAAGATATTAGCTCAACAATGGGTAAAATATTAGACTCTTTAAAAGAGAAATTAAACCTTACATTAAGAGACTAAGAGGTAAAAATGGAAAACTTTAGCATAAAAAAATTGTCTAAGGCTTTTGATATTGAAATTGACTCAATTGCAAGTGATAAATCAATTTCACATAGATGTGCAATGTTTTCTATTTTTTCTAATGAAACCTCTATTATTAGAAACTTTTTAACAGCTGAAGATACTCTAAACTCTTTAGCTATTGTAGAACAATTAGGAGCAAAAATAAAAAGAGATGGCTCTTATGTTGAGATAACTCCAACTAGTAATTTAACAGAACCAAGTGATGTTTTAGATTGTGGGAACTCTGGAACTGCAATGAGACTTTTTTGTGGTCTTTTGGCTTCTGTTGATGGAAGTTTTGTTTTAAGTGGAGATAAATATCTAAGAAATAGACCTATGAAAAGAGTTGCTGATCCATTAAGAAGTATTGGAGCTAATATTGATGGTAGAGAAAATGGTAACAAAGCTCCACTTTTCATACGTGGGGTTAAAGAGTTAAAACCCTTTACTTATCATTCACCAGTTGATTCTGCACAAGTAAAATCAGCTATGATTCTTGCAGCTCTTAGAGCTACAGGTGTATCAAAATATAAAGAGAATGAACTCACCCGTGATCATACAGAAAGAATGTTAAAAGGTATGGGAGCAAAAATAGAGACAGATAATGAAGGTTTTATAAATATTTATCCTCTACAAGGTCATCTAAAACCACTTAATATTACAGTTCCAACAGATCCAAGCTCTGCTTTCTTTTTTGCTCTTGCCGCTGCAATTACTCCAAATAGTAGAGTTTTAATAAAAAATGTAACTTTAAATCCAACAAGAATTGGAGCCTATGAAATTTTAAAAAGAATGGGTGTAGAGATTAACTATATTCAAAAAGAGAATATTTATGAACCAATTGGTGATATTGAAGTAAAACACAAAGAGTTAAATGGTGTTGTTGTTGAAGATAATATCTCTTGGCTTATTGATGAACTTCCTGCACTATCAATTGCTATGAGTTTAGCAAAAGGGAAATCTTTAGTTAAAAATGCCGCTGAACTTAGAGTTAAAGAATCTGATAGAATAAAATCAGTAGTAACAAACTTAGAAAAGTGTGGGGTTTCTTATACTGAATTTGAAGATGGTTATGAAATTATTGGAGGAAGCTTAAATAAAGCATGCATTAACTCACATGGAGATCATAGAATTGCAATGAGTTTTTCTATTGCAGGATTGGTTTGCGATATGGATATAGAAGATGTTGATTGTATCTTAACCTCTTTTCCAAATTTTAAAGAGATACTAGACTCACTTAGAGATTAAAAGTAATATATATTATTTATTTTAGAATTCAGTTCTTTAAATAAAATCGATTTTTTAAAAAGTAAAATATAAACTTCTCCAAAAAGAGAATGCTTTAAGGATAAAGATGAGAGTAAAACTAGCTTCAAGTTATGGTTTCTGCTTTGGTGTAAAAAGAGCAATAAAAATAGCTGAAGGGTATCATAATTCTTCAACTATGGGACCACTTATTCACAATCAAAATGAGATTGATAGATTAAAAAATGATTATAATGTAGGTTTATACAACAGCTTAAGTGATGTAAAACCTAAAGATACTGTAATAATTAGAACCCATGGTATTCCAAAAAATGATTTAAAAGAGTTAAGACAAAAAGATGCAAAAGTTATAAATGCGACTTGCCCTTTCGTTACAACTCCTCAACAAATAGTAAAAAAAATGTCTGAAGAGAACTACTCAATTCTTATATTTGGAGATGAAAATCATCCAGAAGTTCAAGGTGTAAAATCGTATGGCAAAGATACAGATGATGTTCATGTTGTTTTATGTAAAGATGACCTTGAAAAAATAAATTTCAAATATGACAAAATTGCAACAGTTGCACAAACTACAAGAAAAAAAGAGATCTACTTAGAGATAGTTAATGCACTAATTTTGAAAAACAAAGAAGTTAGAGTATTTAATACAATATGTGATGCGACTTTTGAGAATCAAGATGCAGCAAGAGAACTCTCAAAAGAGGTTGATGTAATGATTGTAATTGGAGGTAAAAACTCATCAAATACGAAACAACTTCATTCAATCTGTCTTGAGAATTGTGAAGACTCTTTTTTAATTGAAAATATTGAAGAGTTAGATATTTCTTGGCTAAAAAATAAAACTCTTTGCGGTATAACGGCGGGTGCATCGACTCCTGATTGGATTATCCAACAAGTTGTTACAAAAATTGAAAATGTGTAAATCTAACTATTTTAAGTAAACTTTAGATATAATCAAACCCATTTAATAAAAAACGGTTAATACGAAGGAATAAAATGGGTATCGAAGATATAGAATTAGGTGAAGACTTTGATTTCGCGCAAATGTTAGAAGAGTCTTTTGAGAATGCTGAGAATAACTCTGTAGTTGATGGTGTAATTGTTGAAATTACTGATGATAGTGTACTTGTAGATGTAGGTCAAAAAATCGAAGGTAAACTGAATATCTCTGAAATAACAATAAATGGAGAGGTTCAATTTAAAGCTGGAGATACTATTCCTGTTATGTTAATGGGGAATAAAGGTGAAAGACCATCTATCTCATACAAAAAAGTTCTTCAAAAAGAAAAATTTGATGCTTTTGTAAAAGAGCATGGTGAAGATGTAGAAGATGTAACTATCGAAGCTAAAATTGTATCTGTAAAAAATAAAGGTGGTTTTATTTTAGAGGATGATACAGGATTAGAATATTTCATGCCTATGGCTCAATCTTACTTAAAAACACAAGGTGCTATTGGTAAAAAAGTTAAAGCAAAAGTTTTAAAAGTAAACACTGCACAAAACTCAATTATAGTTTCTAGAAAAAAACTTATTGAAGAATCAAAACTTCAAAAAGATTCAAAAGTAAATGAAATTTTAGAAAAAAATGAACCAATCACTGGTATCGTTAAAAAAATCACTTCTTATGGAATGTTTATTGATTTAGGTGGAATTGATGGACTTGTTAATTACAATGAAATATCTTATAAAGGTCCAGTTAATCCTGCAAATTATTATAGTGAAGGTGATGAAGTATCTGTTATTGTTTTATCTTATGACAAAGCAAAACAACACTTGTCTCTATCAATTAAAGCTGCTCTTCCAAACCCTTGGGAAGAGATTAAAGATGAATTAGAAGTTGGTGATACAATCACTGTAACTGTATCTAACTTTGAATCTTATGGTGCATTTGTTGATTTAGGAAATGATATTGAGGGACTATTACATATCTCTGAAATCTCTTGGAATAAAAATTTAAAAAATCCAAAAGATGTTTTAACTTTGGGTGAAGAGATTAATGTTGAAGTAATTGAGCTTGATGTTGCTAAAAAAAGATTAAGAGTATCTCTTAAAAATTTACAAGAGAAACCTTTTACAAAATTCCTAAAAGAGCATAAAGTTGGTGATGTATTAAAAGGTAAAATTGCTACATTAACTGATTTTGGAGCATTCGTTACACTTGGAGAAGTTGATGGATTACTTCACAATGAAGAGGCTGCTTGGGAATCTAATGCAAAATGTAAATCACTTTATAAAAAAGGTGACGAAGTAGAAGTAAAAATCATCAAAGTTGATAAAGAAAAAGAAAATATTTCATTGTCAGTTAAAGAGATTGCTGACTCTCCTGCAAAAAGCTTCCAAAATGAACATAAAATGGGAGATATTGTAAAAGGACCTGTTAAAGATAAAAAAGATTTTGGAATTTTTATTAAATTAGATGACAATTTAGATGGTCTAATTAGAAATGAAGATTTTGGTCCTTTAAATGCTGATGAAGTAAATATTGGTGATGAGTTAGAAGCAGTAGTAATCAACATTGATACTAAAAAAAATAGAGTTAGATTATCTATTAAAAGATTAGAGCAACAACAAGAGAGAGAAGTTCTAAAAGCAGTTAATGATGACAGTTCAATGACTTTAGGTGATCTATTAAAAGACCAAATTAAATAGTTTAAGGAATCAAAAAAAATGAGTAAACACACCATTGTTGTTTGTGACCATATTCATGAAGATGGATTAAATATATTAAAAAATACTGAAGATGTAAATTATGTATATGCAGCAGATATAGATAAAGTTAAATTACTTGATATAATCAAAGATGCAGATGTTGCAATTACAAGATCTTCAACAGACGTAGATGAGAAATTTTTAGAAGCAGGAAAAAATTTAAAAGCAATTATCAGAGCTGGTGTTGGTTATGATAATGTTGATATGGAAGGTTGTAGCAAAAGAGGAATCATTGCTATGAACGTTCCTACTGCAAATACTATTGCTGCAGTTGAATTAACTATGGCACATATGTTATCTTGTATGAGAAAATTTCCATACGCACACAATCAACTTAAAAATGATAGAATCTGGAAAAGAGAAGATTGGTATGGAAATGAACTTTTTGGGAAAAAACTAGGTATTATCGGTTTTGGTAATATTGGACATAGAGTTGGACTTAGAGCAAAAAGTTTTGAGATGGATGTTGTAACGTATGACCCATATATTCCATCAACAAAAGCTACAGATTTAGGAATAAAATATACAACAAATTTCCAAGATATATTAGCATGTGACATTATCACTATTCATACACCAAAAAATAAAGAAACAATCGATATGATTGGTGAAGAAGAGATTGCTAAAATGAAAGATGGTGTTATCCTTATTAACTGTGCAAGAGGTGGTTTATATAATGAAGATGCCCTATATAACAACCTTAAATCAGGTAAAATCGCAATGGCTGGAATTGATGTATTTAAAAAAGAACCAGCAACAGATAACAAACTTTTAGACCTTCCAAATCTAACTGTAACAGCTCACTTAGGAGCTAATACAAAAGAGTCTCAAAAGAAAATAGCAATACAAGCAGCAGAAAATGCAATTGAATCAGCAAGAGGAGTCTCATATCCAAATGCACTTAACTTACCAATAGATGAAACAAAAATTCCTTCTTTTGTAAAACCATATATTGAATTAACACAAAAAATTGCTTTCCTTTCAGCACAATTAGATAAATCTCCAATTAGATCTATCTCTGTTTGCGCTCAAGGTGAAATAAAAGAGTATTTAGAGCCATTAGTGACATTTGCAACAGTTGGAGCACTAAGTGTATCTGCTGGAAGTGATGTTAACTATGTAAATGCAAACTTTTTAGCACAAGAGAAAGGTATCACATTTGATACTTGCGAAGTTACTCATAAAAGTGGCTACAGCAATAAAGTAACTGTTAAAATAACAACAGAAAAAAGAGTAAATACAATCTCTGGAACAGTATTTGATGATAATGTGCAAAGAGTTGTAGGACTTGATGGATTTGATTTTGACATTGAACCTAAAGGTAAAATGATCTTAATGAGAAACAACGATGTACCAGGTGTAATTGGAACTGTTGGAAAACTATTAGGAGATAGAAATATAAATATCTCTGACTTTAGACTAGCACGTGGCAAAAATAATGATGCTCTTGCTATTATATTAGTTGATGAATCAATTAATAATAAAATTTTAGAAGAAATTAGTAACATCGAAGCTGCAATTGCAGTTTCATATGCAGAAATCTAAGGAGAACATTAAATGGCTAATATTTCAATGAGTGAATTAAAAAAAGGTCTTAAAATCGAACTTGATGGAGTACCTTACAAAATCGTTGAATATCAACACGTAAAACCTGGAAAGGGTGCAGCTTTTGTTAGATGTAAAATTAAGTCATTTTTAAATGGTAAAGTTATCGAAAAAACTTTCCATGCTGGAGATAAATGTACTACTCCTGATTTACAGCAAAAAACTATGCAGTTTTTATATGATGATGGTGAATTACTACAATTTATGGACAATGTTACATATGAACAAATTGGTTTAACATATGATCAAGTAGGTGAAGCATTTGATTGGATTATTGATGGAATGAGCGTTGATATGATGTTCTTTAATGGTAATGCAATTACTGTTGAGCCACCAATGATTGTTGAACTTAAAATTGTTGATACACCACCTAACTTTAAAGGTGATTCTCAAGGTGGTAAAAAACCTGCTACATTAGAGTCTGGTGCAGTTGTGCAAATACCTTTTCATATTCTAGAAGGTGATGTTATTAGATGTGACACTAGAACTGGTGAGTATATCGAAAAAGTAAAATAAAACTATAAATCTTTATTGCTATAAACGGCGATAAAGATTTATTTTCCTCAGTCACTTACACTTGTAAGCTCCCTCCTCAAATAAACCCCTCTCTTGTTTCTAACAATAAATATTTATAGTTTTCAAAAGTAGTTATGTATTAAGAGAAAAACTATCCAATATAATAATAAGTATTTTTCTTAGTAAAATTATTATCTTAAAAATAGATATAAACTTATTAGATTTAAAAGTCATATTTTTAAGTAACTAGAAGGAAAAGAAAGAAATTTATGAGGGAGTTTACTTAAGTAAATGACTGATTGAATTTCCTTATTTGACGAAGAGATTGCTAAAAAGATGGCTTTTAATACTATTTACGTTTTAGATAGATAATTTTCTCTTTCCCTATCATATTCTCATGGATAATCTCAAAGTCTTGGTCTATATCATTTAAAGCATTTAGTCCTTTTCTAATCTTTGGACTAACTAATAGAACAACAAAATCTATTCTCTCTTTTAGAATTTCCATTAAACTATAAGTTCCTTCAACCATAACAAACTTATAATCTAACAGTTTAAACAAATCATCACTAATAATAACTTCCCTATTTGGCACTTTAAATAAAGGAATACTATTATCAAAAACCTTATTTTTAGAGTATATCATTACATTTGGGGCACGTCCAACTATATATCTTGCATCTAAAGTTGGTTTATCACTTCTAACTGTATTTCCACCTATTAACATCAAATCAATTTTATCTCTTAATGTATGGGTTAAAGCCAAGGTTTGATTTGAAGATATATTTCCATCAATAGAACCATTTAGAGTCATAGCCATTTTAAAAAAGATAAAAGTTCCACTTCTCCATTTAATAAAAGGATATAAAAGATTATAAGCTACTTTTTCCATACAGCCTAAGCTTATCTCTATTCCTGCTTCATTTAAGCTCTCACAGCCACCGCTTGCTTCTTTATTTATATCTTTATGCGCAATAATTACTCTTTTTGGTTTTATCTCTTTTAAAAGATTAGCACATGCAGGAGTTTTCCCTATGTGATTACAAGGTTCTAATGTAACAAATACTTCACAGTCATGGAAAAACCCATTATGATTTTTTATTAAATAATCATGTATCTCGTGACTACTATTTTTCATTTTTAATAAATTATTTGGATTTTTTTTAATATATGCAGCTTTTAAAGCATTAACTTCAGCATGTGCTTCTCCAGCTTCATGGTGAGCTTCAATAGCTAAAATTTCACCATTTTTAACAACAGTACAACCAACAGCTGGATTTGGATATGTTAAGAGTTGGTATTTCCAAGCTTCATCAATAGCCAACTTCATATAAAAATTATCATCAATTTTCATTATGCCTGCTTATTGAATAAAAGAAAACTTCCAGCTGCAATCATAATTGAACCAGCAGTGTAATTTAATCTTTTTAGTGATTTTTTTGATTTTAATAGTTGTTTAGCTTTATTTGCCAAAATTGATACAAACATTAATCCTATCATTAAAGCAACAATTGTTAAGAAAGATACCCAAATTATATCATTAGTATTTAATGATTTTATATCCAAAAATGTTGGTAAAAATGCAATATAAAATAATATTACTTTAGGATTAGAAGCCGAGATAAGGAATCCTTGAATAAAAGTTAAAAGGAAATCTTTTTTTAGTTTCTCTTTTTTCTGTGTCTTTTCTAACTCTATTGGTGCAGTAAACATTTTATATCCAAGATAAAATAGATAAACCGCACCTAAAATTCTAATTGCTTCAAATAAAAAAGCATAATTATGCGCAATTGTAGCTAATCCTAAACATGCAAATATTAGATAAATTACATCACTTATTGTCATACCGAGAGCTAAAGGAATACATTGTTTTGCACCAAGTGTCATACCTCTTGCAAGAAGAGCAAATACACCTGGACCTGGTGTTATTCCAAATATTAATATTGCTAGAAAAAATGTTAAAGAGCTTTCAAAACTCATTTTAAAAGCCTATATTACCACTCAAAATATGTTGAAGCACTAGAGATTTGATCATATGTAATTGTCTCTTCACCATGCTCAGTTTTTAATTTTATCTCATTCTCATCAGCAGAGATTAACTCCCCTTTGAGAACATTTTTATCAAAATCTTTAAGTTTTACTTTTTCACCAATTGAAGCAATAAAATGCAAAGGTTTTTTTAATTTTCTTTCAATCCCTGGAGAGCTTACTTCAAGGTTGTATTTTCCTTGCATAGGCTCTTCAATGTCTAATATTGGAGATATTAATCTAGAGATTTCTGCACATTTATCTAAAGATACTCCATCTTTTGAAGTTATATAAACTCTATAAATATTGCTATCATTCTCTTTTAGAGTAACAATATCATAAACTTCAGCACCGCAACCCTTAACTGCGATTTGTATTGACTCTTCTAAATTCATTCTTTGCTCTTTTTCTTTTCTATTTGTTTAAAAAGATCTTCAATATGTTTTGAAGACTCTAATGAGTTGTCATTTACAAACTTAAATGTTGGACATTTATACCAACCTGTTGCACTCAATACATAAGTTTTTAGTCTTCCATTTGCTTTTGTTAAAGCTGAAATTACACCGGGAATCTCTTTTTCATTAAAATCACTACCATCAAAATATACAGTTGCATCATACTTTCCATTTTTGCAGTTAACGCTAGTAATTGGTAGTGAACAAATTCTCTCATCATTTAGAGTTGATAATGCTTCAGGTATCAACTCCATTAAAAGTGATTCTGTTCTTTGTAAATTAATACTTTTCAAACTAACTCTCTTTAGTCAATATGAACTTTTTCTTCAATTTGGATAAATGTTTCAATAAAATCTCCAACTTTAATATCATTGAATTTATCAAACATAATACCACACTCATAACCGTTTGCAACCTCTTTAACATCATCTTTAAATCTTTTTAATGATGAAATTTTTCCTGTATATGTTACAACACCATCTCTGATGATTCTTGCTAGTCCACCTCTGATAACTTTACCATCAGTTACTAAACATCCTGCTACAGTTCCAACTTTTGGTACAACGAATGTATCTCTAACCTCTGCTTGACCAGTGTTTTCTTCTCTAATTATTGCACTCATCATACCAGATAATGCATCTTTAACATCATCTATTAAATCATAAATAATTGAGTAAGTATTAATTGTAACACCATCAGCTTTTGCTTTATTTTTAACTGAACCTGTAGGTCTTACATTAAATCCAAGGATAATACAACCCTCACTAGCACTTGCTAATACTAAATCCGATTCAGTAATTCCACCAACACCAGCATGAACTACTTTTACTTTTACTTCATCGTTTTGGATTTTTTCTAAGCTTCCTTTGATAGCTTCAAGTGAACCTGCAACATCAGTTTTGATAATAACTGGAAGTTGTTTGATTTTTCCTTCTGCTATAAGACCACTCATCTCTTCTAAAGATACTTTAGTAGATTTTGAGAGTTCTTTTGCTCTTGCGTGTTCAGCTCTTTTTGTTGCAATATCTCTTGCTTCTTTATCAGAGTCTTGACCAACCATGATTGCACCTGCAGCAGGAACTTCATTTAATCCAAGAACTGTACCTGTTTCTGAAAGTCCCAACTCTTTTACTGGTTTTCCTAAATCATTAGTAATAGCTTTTACTCTTCCGTATGTTGTATCACAAACAATATTATCACCCAATCTTAATATACCATTTTGAACAATAACTGTAGCAACTGGACCTCTACCTTTTTCAAGGGAAGCCTCAACAACAGCAGCTTTTACTTTTGCTTTTGGATCTGCTTTTAACTCTAAAATTTCTGCTTGAAGGAGAATGTTTTCTAGTAAATCATCAATTCCCATTCCAGTATGTGCTGAAACTCCAATAAACTCAACATCTCCACCCCAATCAACAGGAGTCATCTCTCTTTCTGCCATTTGAGCTTTTACCATATCCATATTTGCAGTCTCTTTATCCATTTTGTTAACTGCAACTATAATTGGACATCCTGAAGCTTTTGCATGAGAGATTACCTCTTCAGTTTGTGGCATAACTCCATCATCTGCTGCAACAACAATAATAACAATATCAGTAACATCCGCACCTCTTGCTCTCATTGCTGAGAAAGCGGCGTGACCTGGAGTATCTACAAATGTGATTTTTTGACCACTTTGTTCAATTGTGTAAGCTGAAATATGTTGAGTAATCCCTCCAGCCTCACCAGAAGCAACTTTTGAGCTTCTAATTTTATCTAAAAGTGATGTTTTACCATGGTCAACGTGTCCCATAATTGTTACAACTGGTGGTCTAGTTACAAAGTGAGAAATATCAACTTCTTCTTGGTAATCTTCAACATAGTTTACATCTTCTAGAGCATCTTTTACTGTTACTTCAATTCCAAACTCTTCACCAAGGATTTCCAATTCATCTTGTTTTAAAAAGTCATTTTTTGTAACCATCATTCCAAGACCAAAAAGTACAGTAATTACTTCAGCAGGAGATTTTCCACAAGCTTCTGCAAATTCATAAACTCTAATATCTTCTGGAATAGTAATTTCAGTTATTTCAACATCTTCTCTAACTTGCTTAATTCTTTTCTTTCTTTTCCCTCTTTTTAAACCTTGAGGTCTATTTCCAAATGCTGCAGGTTTTGAAGCTCTTGATTGATTTTTATTATTATCATTTGGTTTTGGATCATCAAAAATTTTTGAAGTATCTGTTAAACCCATATCAAGAAGAACAACCTCTTCCCCTAATAGAGATTCATCACTACGAGAGAACTCTTCATCAGCAACTTCTAAACCAGAGAATTCAATTACTTTTCCATGATCATGAGATCTTGCAGGTTGTTTCTTTTTCTCTTTTTTCTTTGCTGCAATTTTTTGTTGTTGTGCTAAAGAAGGCTTTTCTTCCACAGGTTCATCATTTCCACCTAAAATCTCACTTAATGATTTCATTGGTTTTTTTGCTTGAACCTCTTCTGTTGTTGATGAGTTATTCTCTTTTTTTATTTCAGGTTCAAAATCAGTATCTTTTTTCTTCTTAATGATTTTAAGACCTCTTCTTTTTGGAACAATCTTATTAGGAGTTACGCTCTTTAAAGCTTTTTCTTTTTTAGGTTCTTCACTTTCTACTTCTAAACTATCTTTTTTAGTTTCTACTTTTTTAGTTTCAGGTAAAGCCTCTACTTTTTTCTCTTCAGTCTTCTCTGGCGTTGTCTCTTTTTTTACAACAACTTTTTTAGCTTTTACTGGTTTTTTCTTTAATCTAGTACTTTTACCAGTCATTATATAATTTGCTATCTCTTCAGCATCTTCGAATGAAACTGCACTTTGAGGAGATTTAAGATCAATTCCTAAATCCTTAGCTTTTGCAATAACATCGTTACTACTTGCTCCTGCCTCTTCTGCTATCTCATAAACTCTTACATTATCTGACATGCGTTATTATCTCCTTAAGTTGTCCTAAATAGTCATCTTTGTTTTTACACAATCTGCATAGTGTTTTTTCAAATCTTTTCAAATCTTTTTGATTGTTTTGTGAATTTTCAAAAATAGAAAGACAATCACTACAGATATAAAAACTTCTGCCATTGTTATCAAATGGTACAAGTTTCTTATCTTCACATTTTAAACGAAGTAGCTCATTTTGAGGAAATTTTCCTCTACAAATGACACAAGTTCGTATAGGGCTTTTTAAAATAGTCAATATTATACCTAATTTTTACTTAATCTTATAGTTTTTTTAATATTCAACAGTTACACCATCATTATCAAAGTCTCTTGTTAACACTTTAAAATGTGGAAATTTATTTTTTAACTCTTTTTCAACTCTTTGAGCATCTTCATTAAGACAAATTGTAAATAGTGTTGAACCTGAACCTGAAAGTGTACTCATCAAAGCACCACATTTAAGTGCAGTTTTTTGCACATCAAAGAGTTCTGGCATCTGTTTCATTCTATATTTTTGATGTATTTTATCTTGAGAAGCCAATTTTAGTGTATCCCAATCTTCACTCATAAAAGCAGCAGTCAATAAAGATGAGTGAGAAATATTAAAAACTGCATCCTCTTTAGAGTATTTAAAAGGTAAAGCTTTTCTTGCAAGTTGAGTTGATATAGGTCTATTTGGTATTACAACAACTGCTTTTAAAGTTTTTGGCATATTTTTTCTAATATATTTTACTTCATTATCTTGTACAGTTGCCACATTAAATCCACCCATAACTGCTGGAGTAATATTATCAGGATGACTCTCATAAGCTAAAGCTAGATTGAGTAATTTGTCTTTATCAATTTCAATACCCTCAATTGCATAAGCACTTGCAATTGCTGAAACAATAACAGCAGAAGAACTTCCAAGCCCTCTTGAAAGTGGAATATCATTGGCAAATTCAAATCTAAAATGTCTTTTTTTGTTTGACAAATTTTGATAAAAATCATTAAAAATTGCAATAAACATATTGTTATCTTTTAGCACTGGGTTATTAGCACCCTCACCTTTTAAAGAAACACTATGAAATTTTGATGGTTTGATACTCACTTGATTGTGAAGTGAAATAGCCAAACCTAGAGTATCAAACCCCGGTCCCAAATTTGCACTTGTTGCAGGAACACATATTCTCAAACTTTTTCCTTTTAAACAGCAGGTAAATTGTAAATTGGCAGAGTATCAATATTTGATTTAATATTTTTTAAACTCTCTGGCAATTTAAAGGCTGACATTTTACAGTTATTTTCTAAAAAGTCAACTTTAATACCATCTTTACTATTTATAAAATATTTTTTTCCTATTGCTTTAATAGGTGAATTTTCATTAAATTCAAACCCGCAACAAGCCTCTAAGCTTATGTTTTTAACAATAGAGATTGATTTTAAAAAGATATAGGCAACTTTTATTGCCATATAAGATCCAGGCGTATTTACATAATAAATTTTAACTATTTTAAAATCTGTTAGAATCTCTTTAAAAAGTGAAGGGAGAATATCAGAAGTCATTCCCTCTTTTTCATAAGTTTTTATAAGTTGTTTATCTTTATAGATACCAACTAAAAGTGGTGTAGAAATACTTATTACTAAAACTTCAATCATATATTATACAACTGCCTTTGAGTAAGCAAGCTCAAATACTTCAGCCTCTTCTTGCGCCTCTTCTAAATTTATTATTTCATAATTTGCTTCATCTTCATATAGCTTTTTTGTAAGTAAATGATTTAAGTGATGGCTTCCTGCATGGGCATTATACTCTCCCACAAGAGTATATCCAAGCAGTGCCATATCTCCTATGGCATCAAGAATTTTATGTCTTACAAATTCATCTTCATATCTTAAACCTTCAGGGTTTAAAACTTTTGAATGATCTAGTACAATAGCATTTTCCATACTTCCCCCTTGTGCTAAACCAATACTTCTTAAATATTGAACTTCATGCAAAAACCCAAAAGTTCTTGCTCTACTTATATTCTCTTTATATTCAGCAATTGAGTAGTCAAAATGGAACTGTTGTTCTCCAATAACAGGGTGCTCAAAATTAATAGAAAAATCATAGATAATGTGGTTTGAAGGTTTTAATGCAACTTTTTTACCATCTTCCGTTGTTACTTCAACATCTTTTTTTATTTTTATTGCTCTTTTTGATTTTTCAAGCTCTTTTATTCCAGCCTCATCTATAAGCATACAATATCCAGAAGAACTTCCATCAAGAACTGGAACCTCATCATTATCAATAACAACTCTTAGATTATCAATACCATAAGCATAAACAGCAGATAATAGGTGTTCAATAGTAGAGACAACAACTCCATCTTTTCCAATTACTGTTGCCATTTTTGTATCTACAACATTTTCAATTTTCAAAGGAATTGTAACTCCTGCATCAACTCTATAAAACACTATTCCCATATCTGAGTCTAGTGGTTCAAGTCTCATCTTTACAGGAACTCCTTTATGAAGTCCAATTCCAACTATTTCGACACTTTTTTCTATTGTTCTTTGTCTCATTTGCTACTTCTTATCTCTTGATTAGCTTCTTCTAAAATATTTGTTACCCTTGTTTTAATCCAATTGGCATCCATCCACTCTAAAGGATTTACCTCTATTCCTTGAATCAAAACACCAAAATGTAAGTGATCTCCAAATACTGCCCCTGTGCTTCCAGTATTTGCTATCTCTTGACCAATTTTTAGCTCTTGATCTTTATTAACATTAAATCTACTTGTATGTGCATAAAGGGATTGAATTCCAAATCCATGATCTACAATCAAAGTATTTCCATATATTCCTAAATAATCACTAAAAATCACTTTCCCTTTATTTGAAATCTCAATTGGCGCATGTTTTATACTTGCCCAATCCATACCTAAATGCCAAGCTTCATCAATCTTTTCCCCATCATAATAATAAGATCTTCTTTCTGCAAAACCTGCAAATCTTTTTGAATTTTGCAATCTTTTAAAAGGTTTAATATCAAAACTTGTTTCTAACTCTTTAGACATATTATCAAGAGAAACCTTTTTAATTGTTTTAACATTGTTTGCTCTTAACTCTTCATTCTGTTTTACAAAAATTTCAACATTTGTTGTTGGAACATCATAACCACTTTTTTGAAGAACAGGAATAGAGACTCTGTTTACAAAATTGTCTGAAATTGTTAATTTATCTCTTTTAATAGCTAAATCTTTTATATAAAGAGGTATTTTTGTTATGGTTTTATTATTTGCTTTATCAACTGCTACTAAATTAACCCTTTCAAAAGAATCAAACTCTATATCAATAGGCCAAGCTATTATTGCTGTGTAAAATCCCTCTTTCATATAAGGGATTAGTTCAAATCTAGTGTCGTTATTAAAAGTAATATATTTATCTTCTAAATTCTCATCACTTACTTCAACTACAACAGCTGCACTTCCACCTCTTCTTATATTATATGAATTTGTTATAACTCTAGCTATTGGTCTTTTTTTGTCAATCTTTAAGTTATACTCTTCATAAGCTCTATTACCTTTAAAAAGATTCCACATTGAATTATCATAAGCTTCAATTACCAATTTTATCTCTTTTATATCAGGAGTTAAAGTAAGTGCTTTAATATTAAACCCTATACTCTTTCCTTTTGGTAAATTATTATTATCTAAAATAACTTCAGTTTTATCACCTGCTTCATAAAAAACTTTGAAAGATTTAATTCCACTATCATCAAAAAGTGAAACTTTAATATCATCTTTTACATTCCAATAACCATTGTTGTTAATAGTTATTTTAGGTGCAGTTTTTTCAAAAAGTGGAGAAAAATATACAAATCCTCCAATTATAATAACTATTATAATAAAAATAAAAAATAAAAATTTGCTTATATTACTATTTTGTCGTCTCAAGTATTTCCTTTAAAATCTCGTTTTTTACACTATTTATATCTGTACTTTCCATAGAAAAACCTGACGCGTTAAGGTGTCCTCCACCTCCATATTTAGAAGCTATTTTCGCAACATTAATCTTCTGCTTTGAACGCAAGCTTATTCTACAAGAACTATTTACAACTCTTACAAAAAGAGCAACTTTAACTATATGCATCTTCATTATCATATTTAGAACTTCATCACAGTCTCTATTATGTGCACCAGTCTCTTTAAACCACTCCTCTTTTGCATATATAGTTGCAATTTTACCTTCATTGTGAAGTTCAAGACTTTCTAAAACTTTTGGAATAATTCTATATTTTGCTAGGGAGTCTCTTCTTTTCAACTTATCTGCAATTTCAGAAGGACTAGCTCCAAACTCAACAAGATGATTTACTTTATCAAAAGTTAACTCATCACATCTATTTAAAGAGAATGCCAAAGAGTCATCATATATTCCAACATATAAAGAGGTAGCACTATTTTTTGTTATATACAATCCATTGAATTTAAAAAAGTCATAGATTATCTCAGCAGTTGAACTCTTCATAGGATCAACTAAATTTATATTGCCAAAAAAATCATTTGAATCATGGTGGTCAAAATTTATAATTGGTATTGTCTCATCAACTTCAAAACCAAATCTTTTTTTAGAGGCACAATCGCAAGAGATAACCAAATCATAAAATTTTGGCAGTTGGTCTGTAATTTTGTCATATCTATTTATAAAATCTAAACTTTTTGGTAAATCAGAACTTATATTAAAAACCTTATGTTTAATCTTATTTTCATAAAATAAATTTGACAAAGCTAAAGCCGAAGAGATAGAGTCTGGATCTGGATTTACATGGGTAATAATCAAGATATATCTACTCTTCTCAATAAGCTGTAATGCTTTTGCGTAATCTGTAGTATTTATTTTATTATTTAAGATAAAGTCTTTTTTCATTCCTTCAGTATGCCTTAGTTTTATTAACCAATCGTAAATTAATCAAACTTCATTGAAAAATCTAGCCAAGTTGCTTGGTGAATTATACTTCCACTACTAATTGCATCTACACCTGTTAGAGCAAATTCTCTTACTGTATCTATTGATATATTTCCAGAAGCTTCCAATAAAATATGAGGATGAACTTTGTTTCTATATTCAACTACCTCTTTTATCTGTGCAGTTGTCATATTGTCACACATTATTATATCAGCTCCAGCTTCCATTGCCTCTTTTACTTGAGTAAAAGTTTCACACTCTATCTCAATTTTTGTAACCCAAGAGATTCTTCTTCTAGCATTTTTAATAAAGCCTTTTAAATCTGTAATTGTTCTTAAGTGAGTGTCTTTTAACATTAAACAATCATCAAGTCCAAGCCTATGATTTATTGCTCCACCTACTCTACTTGCATACTTTTCAAAATCTCTTAATTGAGGTCTTGTTTTTCTTGTATCTAATAAAGAGACATTTAAATCCTCAATTTTTGAAGCAAACTTATTTGCCATTGTTGCTATTCCACTTGCATGTTGGAGCATATTTAAAAAAGTTCTTTCACTCGATAAAAGAATTGAAGCTTTACCTTCAAGTACAGCTATCACGTCACCTTTTTTAAGTTTTTCACCATCATGTTTTAAAAATTTGCAATCAAACTTTTCAGTTTTTGCCAAAGCTTTAGCATATGTTTCCCCAGCTAAAACACCCTCATCTTTTGCAATCACTTTTGCTTTAAATTTTCCCTTTGGAGCAACATCAAAAAATAGATCGCCTCTACCATTATCTTCTATAATGGCATTTTTAACAAATTTTTTAATATTTATCATATCTCTAGCATCCTCTCTAGTGCAACCCTTGCCCATTTTATTACATCATCATTAACTTTTATTAAAGTCTCTTCACTTATATTATCATCTTCTATTGATTTTAAAGTTCTATATACATCTTCCAATGTAGTTTCATTCATAGTTGGACACTCAGGTTTTGTTGAACTTAATATATATGTATTTTTTTGTCTTAATCTATTTACCATATTAAACTCTGTTCCAACTGCAACTTTTTGTTCAACAGGCAACTCTTTTATATATTTTATAAGTTGTGAAGTTGAACCAACAAAATCTGCTATATCACAAACTTTTGGATCACACTCTGGATGAACAGCAATTAAGATATCTGGATATTTTTCCCTATAAAACTCTACATCTTCTACTGTAAAAAGCTGGTGAACTGAACAAAAACCATTATAACAGATAATATCAGCCTCTTTTAAATTGCTTCCATCTCCAACAACTGCTGATTTAAGATTTAATGATTTTGCAAAATTTTGTCCTAAACATCTATCTGGAACAAAAAATATCTTTTTGCCCGATTCTAGACCTTTTTCTATTATTTTATAGGCATTTGAAGAGGTACAAACCATTCCACCCATTTGTCCAACTTTTGCTTTTACAGCTGCACTTGAGTTTATATATGTAATAGGAAGAATATTTTCATTTGGAATTCCAGCTTCATTTATCACTTTTAAATTTTGTTCATAATAGCCTTCATCAATCATTCTTGCCATTGCACAACAGGCAATTTTTGGCATAAGTACAGTTTTTTCTGGACTTAAAACCTTAACACTCTCACCCATAAAACCAACTCCGCAAAATACCACATATTTTGAGTCTGTCTCTTTTGCTTTTTTTGCTAATTCTAATGAGTCCCCTGTAATATCTGCTAATTCAAAGACTTCATCTCTTTGATAGAAGTGAGCCACAAGTGTTACATCTAGCTCATTTTTTAATCTAATAATCTCTTCTTTTAAATTCAATTTAAACCTTTAAAAGTTTCATACTTGTAGTTTAAGTGGGAATATAACAAATTTTTAGTTATAATCCACTTTACTAAAATTAAATATTAATTACTAAAGGTAATATATGGATTTTCTTTTCAATTTTAATATCCTATTTTTTCTTCTTGCATACTTAGCAGGGTCTATCCCTTTTGGACTTTTATTAGCAAAAATATTTGCAAATGTAAATATAAAAGAGCAAGGGAGCAAATCAATTGGGGCAACAAATGTTTTAAGAGTTGTAAAACAGACTAATCCTAAATTAGCAAAAAAACTTAGTATTGCAACTGTAGTTTTAGATGCACTTAAAGGTACAATTGTTTTATTAATAGCAATTGCTCTAGGAGCTAGCCAATCAACTCTTTGGGGAATTGGAGTTTTAGCAGTTCTTGGTCACTGTTACTCAATCTTCTTAAGCCTTGAAGGTGGGAAAGGGGTTGCAACAGGACTTGGGATATTTTTAGTTTTAATTCCAATTCCAACTATTATTGGTGCTATTGTATGGGTTGTATGTGGTAAAGTATTAAAAATTTCATCTCTATCTTCATTGTTAGGATTAACTGCTGTAATTATCTCTGCACTTTTTATTAATAATGGTCTTGGGGTTAATAGCAATGCTCCTATGTATATAATTGCATTTATTGTATATTATAAACATTTACCAAATATTATTAGACTTATAAAAGGTGAAGAAAAAAGAGTTATTTAATTTTGTAACTTTTTTGTAACTTAGAAAAACAGATGAAAATATCTATAGAAAATCTAACTTTTTATTGCATTATAGGAATCCTTGATTTTGAAAGAGAAAAAGAACAAAAAGTTATATTAGATATAAGCTTTAAATATAATTATAATAACTCTTCAAATTTTATTGATTATTCATCTGTAACTGCTGATATTGAAGCTATTATGAAAGAAAAAAGATTTAAACTAATAGAAGAAGCAATTATCTATTTAGATAAATTTTTAAAAGAAAAATATAGTATAAAAAAGGTGAAAATCAAGATCTCAAAGCCAAATATTTTACCAAATTGTAGAGTCTCTATAAATAATAGTTAATTTTATTTTTAGATATTAAAATAAACTTAAACCACCTAGCATCTCTTTTATTTTACAATAATTTAAGATAACTTTTATTTTTAGTTGTGTAAAATTTAACCAACGGTAATCCGGAAAAGTATCTAGAGCCTTTCTAGGTAGTTCGCGCGTCCGGTTAACTGCTTACAAATTTTGTTAAAATTAGGAGAACAAATGAAAAAATTCGCAAAAATGAGTTTAGTAGCTGCTGTTGCAGTTGCTGGTTTCACATCTGCTGCTTCAGCTAAACCACTAGAAGAAGCAATCAAAAACGTTGACGTATCTGGATCTGTAGTTTACAGATATAATGATTATCAAGATGATTACAATGGTGCTACTACAAATAAAACAAGTAACAACTACAAAATCGGTTTAACTGCTAAAGCTAAAGTTAATGATGATGTAACTGCTGTTACTAGATTTATCATTGGTAATCCAACTACAAATGACTTAGGTCTTGCTAGTTTAGATACTGGTACTTCTGGAGATGCAAGTGTTGATGTAGAATTATCAAATGTTTATTTTTCATATACTGGATTAGCTAATACTACAATTAATGTTGGTAAACAAGGGTTAACTACTCCTTGGACTGTAGCTGTTGATTCAGATTCAAATGAGCAAACTGGTACTGGTATCTTAGCATTAACAAATGTTGGACCTGTTACTTTAGCTGCGGCATACTTTAACCAAACTAACTTAAATGTTTCTGGTGATGATACTACTACTCTTGGAAATCTTGGAACTGCTGCTGGAGTTAATGTAGGTGCAACTGATATTTGGACAGTTGCAATTATGGGAAATATTGGACCAGTTGCTTTAGATGCTTGGTACTTAGATATGGATGAGCTTTTTGATACATTTACTTTAGGTGCAAAAGCTAAATTTGATCTTGATGCACTTAAATTAGGGATTGAAGCTAGATATACTTCATTAGATACAGATGATTTTAATGCAGATAATGAATTATGGAAACTTGCATTAAGTGCTCAATATGGTATCTTTGATGCTTCTATTAAATACGCTGGTACTGATAAAGAGGGTGGTTTAGTTGCACTTGATAATGATGCTGAAACAGTATTTAATACTTGGAATGTAACTCCAAATGGGGAAAAAGATGCAGATTTCTGGAACGTAGTACTTGGTGTTCAAGCATTACCTTCACTTCATGTTTCAGCTAATTACTCTCATATGGAATATGAAGAAAATGCAGAGCAAGAAGAGTTATATGCACAATTTAAATATAAAATGTCTAAAAACTTTGGTGGATATATCAGATATGGTCAATATACTAAAGATGACAACACTGGTGTAGAAGTTGTTGATGGAACAAGAGGAAGACTTCAAGTTGAATACACTTTCTAATTTGAAAGTTTAATCTACTAAATTCATTTAGGTTAGAGGATTTTCCTCTAACCTTTTTTTTTACTCAATTTTATTTAACTAATTTATGCTAAAATATCCTTAATTTATTAATAAGGATAATAATGAGACTACTTTCGACAATTACTTTAGCTTCAATCTTTACTTTAAGCATTGCTACTGCACAAACAACTATGTGTTTTAAAGAGAACCACAAAGATATGTCAACAATTGAGAATACAAATCTTAATGGTGGAGAGTGTAATGGAACAAAATCTTTAACTCAAATGAAAAAAGAGGGATGGGAAGTTGCTGATATAAATATTACACCTACAAATGATGGTAAAAATTATATCTATATTCTAAAAAAAGATGAAAAACCTACTTCTTCTATTGATGAAGCTGCCTTAGAACAAAAAATCTTACAAAAATTAGAAGATAGAAAAAAAGAGGAAATTGAGATAAAAAAACAACAAATTTATGCTCAAAAAAGTAAATCTGGAGAAAAACTTTTTAAAAATAAATGTGTTACATGTCATGGTGAAAAAGGTGAATTAAAAGCAAAAGGTGTATCAAGACCTATTAATAGCTTGAATTTAGATGACTTTACATTATCTATTAGAGATTATAATCTAGGAACTTATGATAGAGGATTAGCTATGGTTATGAGACCTTATGCTCTTTCAATGGATAGTAATGATATTAAAAATGTATATGTATATTTAAAAAGTATAAATGAGAAAGAAGAAGCTAAAAAATAATGGATGCATACGAGTATACAGAACTTCTTAAACTATTAAATAAAAAACTTACAAATATTAAAAACATACTAAAACCTAGTGAACTTAACACTAGGTTAAAAGAGATTGAAGAGTTAGAATCAGATGCAAATTTTTGGAGCGATATTGCTGCTGCAACAAATATTGGTATTGAGAAAAATAGAATTTTAGGTAAACTCTCAAAATTTAATAAAGCCAATCAAGCTTTAGAAAATGCCAATGAACTTTATGAACTTGCAGTTGATGAAAAAGATGATGAAACTATAGAGATGCTTTATGATGAAGCAGAAGATTTAGAACAGTTAATTAAAGCTACAGAAATCTCTGTTATGTTAAGTAATCCAGATGATACACTAAATGCAATTGTTTCTATTCATCCAGGTGCAGGAGGAACTGAATCACAGGATTGGGCAAGTATTCTTTATAGAATGTATCTAAGATGGGCAGAAAGAGAAGATTATAAAGTTGAACTACTTGATTATCAAGATGGGGAAGAAGCAGGTATAAAGGATGTCTCTTTTATAATTAAAGGCGAAAACGCATATGGTTATTTAAAAGCTGAAAATGGTATTCATAGACTTGTTAGAATCTCTCCTTTTGACTCAAATGCAAAAAGACATACCTCTTTTGCTTCTGTTATGGTAAGCCCTGAAGTTGATGATAATATTGATATTGAAATAGAAGATAAAGATATTAGAATTGATACTTATAGATCAAGTGGTGCCGGTGGACAACACGTAAATAAAACTGAATCTGCTATTAGGATTACACATATTCCAACAGGTATTGTAGTTCAATGTCAAAATGATAGATCTCAACATAAAAATAAAGCAAGTGCAATGAAGATGCTTAAATCAAGACTATATGAATTTGAACTTGAGAAACAAAAGGCACAAGCTGACGGTATTGAAAAAAGCGAAATTGGTTGGGGACATCAAATAAGATCTTATGTTTTACAACCCTATCAACAAGTAAAAGATACTAGAAGTAATATTGGTTATTCAAATGTATCGGCTATTTTAGATGGTGATATTACAAGAATAATTGAGGATGTATTGATTGCTACATCAAAAAAAGTTTAATAATAATGAAATTTTTCTCAATAGTTTAAAAAATAAACAACATTTTAATCAGATTTAAAAAAAAAATTAATATAATTATGTTGCGATTCAAATTTTCAAAAGGAAACAAAATGACAAAATTCGTAAAAATGAGTCTTGTTGCTGCAGTTGCAGTTACTGGATTATCTACAACTTCTTTTGCACAACCATTAGAAGAAGCTATTAAAAACGTTGACGTATCAGGAACAGTAGTTTACAGATATAATGACTATGAGTCAAAAGCTGCTACAAACAATAATGCTACAAACAACTACAAAATGGCTGTAAATGTAAGCTCAAAAGTAAATGATGATATTACTGCAAATACTAGATTTATTATGGGTAAAGATGGTACTACTGATGCTGTTGGTTTAGGAACATCTACTGATGGTGATGCAAGTGTAAATGTACAACTTTCAGAAGTTAACTTTACATATACAGGTGTTCAAGGTTTATCAGTTACTGTTGGTAAACAAGGTATAGCTACTCCATGGACTGTTGCAAGAGATTCAATGGGTGACGAACAAACTGGTACTGGTGTTGTTGCAGTTTATAGCTTTGGACCTGCTACTTTAGTTGGTGCATACTTCAACCAAACAAACTTTAATTCTGCAGAAACAGGATTAAGTGGTTCTAAAGATATTTATGTTTTAGGTGCAATGGCAACTTTTGCTGGTATAACTCTTGATGGATTTTATGCTGATTTAGATGATAACTTTGATGCATATACAATTGGAGTAAATGGTTCTTTTGATTTAGGTGCAGTAAATTTAGCTCCATTTGCTAGATATTCTCAATTAGACCCTGAAGGTGCAGCTGCTACTGCACTTGGTACAACTGAAGATCAAAAATTATGGCAATTAGGATTAACTGCTACTATGGGTATTTTTGAAGGTTTCGTTGCATATGGTGAATCAGGAAGCAATGGTGGATTAGTATATATTGATTCAGGTGCTGCTACAAATATGGATTACCACTGGAGAGTAACTGCAGATGGTTCTGCGGATACTGATTATTTATATGTTCATGCAACTGCACAAGTTACAGATAAAATCAATGTAGGTCTATACTACTCTGAAGCAGATTATAAAACTGCAAATGATGTTGATGAAATTTATGGAAAAGTTTCTTACCAAATGTCTAAAAACTTTGAAACATATGTTCAATTCGGTGAATATAGTGTTGATGGTTCAGATGCTGATGGAAGTATGGGAAGACTTAACGTACAATATACTTTCTAATAAAAGATATTATACAATTTCCTAAAGGGGTTATTGTAAAATAGCCCCTTTTTTATTATCTATTACATAAATCTTTATAGATGCAAAACTGACAAGAAGATAAGCTCTCACATTTTTCAAAGTTTACACTTGTAGTTGATAAGTTTAAAAGAATCTCTTCTAATCTTTTTATTTTTTCATCTATTGCAATCTCTTCTTTTAGTTCAAGTTCATATAAATCATAATAAAAACATCTTATGTTGTCATTTTTATATAATTCATTTAAAGCTAAATAATAAAACTCTAGCTGGAAGTCTATAGATTTATCAAAATTCTTAAGAGTATCTACTTTTAAAGTACTGCTTGTTTTATAATCAATTACATTAAAACTATTCCCAGCTTGCTTTTCAACTCTATCAATTGTTCCTCTTAGTTTAATATTATTAAACTCAATCAAAAATGGTTTTTCAAGTTTTATTATTGTTATATTATTCTCTTTTACTCTCTTTAAATCAAGAACTATAAACTCTTCTACTCTTTTCTTCCAAAGTTCTAAATCTAGATTTAAAAAACTATTTGTACTTCTATATTTATCAAACAGTTCTGCAACCTTTTTAGTGTTGTACTCTTTTTGTTTATAAAACTCTTCAAGTATACTATGAACTATACTTCCAAGTTCATACCCTTTTGGTTTTAAAGAGATATCATGCTCTTTTATTTTTAATATATGATTTAGATAATATTTTCTCTTGCACTCTAAGAACTCTTTTAATGAGCTTGCACTCCAAGTAATTTTTGACAAATCAATATCTAATATAATCTCTTTATCAAAGTGAGTTAGGCTTTTATTTTTATATAAAATATGTTTATAGTTATTGTCAAAAACTTTACTCTCAATACTATTTTTAAAAAGATCATTTGCAAATCTACTTATTTGTTCATTATCATTTTTTACATAGGAGATTATTATTGTTTTAGTACTGTCAACAACTCTTTTGTAATAATATTTTTGTAAATTTTCCCTATCAAAAGAGGTTGGTAATTTTGCACTGTTTTTTACCCTTGTTGATAAAAACTTATCTTTTTTACTTCTCTTTGGTATCAGACTCTCATTAAAATCACATATTATAATAGCATCAAACTCTAATCTTCTACTCTCTAAAAGACCCATTACTGTTATTTTTCCTGAGTTTATATCATCTAAAGTAAGTTGTGATACTTTCTGATAAAAAATTTTATATGCGTCTTTTAACCGTATTTTTTCACCAAAAGAAAAGATAATCTTATATAGTTTATAGACTAACTCTTTAAACTTTTCTAGAAGCTCTTTATTACTCTCCTTTGTAATAAAATAACCAATCATATCTTCAAAAAGATGTTCACTTATTGCATTGTTCCAATTTTTTTTAAATAAATTATCTATAAATGTTATATCACACTCAATAAACTCAAGATTCTTTATATTTTTTATTTCATCTTCATTCATATAGGCATATATTCCATCAATAATTCTAAAAAGATTACTAGTATAGATATCTAAGCCCATAGCGTAATTAAAATAGCCCTCATTGTCAAAAATCTTTATTGTTGATGCAAATGATTCATTTGGAAGTATTAAAGCTATTTTAGAAGGTTCTACGCCATTATTAACCAAATCAACAATTGATTTCTTTATAAATGCAATTTGGTTTATTTGTGAGCTAAAACCTTTAATATTAATAGTTTTGGTATTTTGTTCTATTTTCTCTTTTTCAATAACTTTTCTATTTGAAAAATCAATTTTGTATCTATAACCTACTTCTAACTCAATCCCTATATTTATAAACTTTTCAATTGATTTTTCATTATATTCATAATAATAAAACTCAATTATTAGTTTTGATAGTTTTGATATCTCTTTTATTAGTTCAAATTCAAAATTTGTAAAATAACCTTCAAAATATAATTCTATTGTTTCATATCTTTTTATAAAATCTATATTTATTGAGTAGAATTTAGAAAAGTTAACCCTATCAACAAAACTCTTTTCATCTAAGATTTTTAAGTAGTTAGCTTGTATCTCTTTTAATATATTTAAATGTTCACTATAAAAATCGTAAGTATCAACAGACTCAATAGAATTTATATCAACATTTTCACTTGCTAACTCAATAAAAAATCTATATATATAATCACTTTGTTTAATAAAATGGTTAAAAGATGAGTTTATTCCCAATGCAGCTAAATTAACATTTTTTACTGCCTCTTTTAAATAAAGAACTCTTTCATCCTCATCCAAATATTTTCTATTATTAAAAAGTAGTGATTTTTTAAAAAACTCATCAATTGTAATTATGGAAGGGAGAAGAGTATTAAACTCTTTTTTAGAGTTTACATACTCCCTTATAGATCTAGAAGTTGGAAAAACTAAAAGTTTTTTTCTAGATTGCATTTGATTTTATATAAAAATAACCTATATTTTGGTCAATTAAGAATTTACCTGTAATATTCCAATTTCCTTTGTATGGTAGTGGAAAATTAGCTATATACTCACCTTTATCAAAAGAGAACTCTTTTGAAGTCAAATTAATAATATGACTATCATTTGTAGGTACAGTTATTTGAAGTTGAATATCAAGGTTTTTTATAACTTCACCATTATTTTTATCTAATGCAACTACTTTTATAATATTTTGTGTTGTTCTAAATATATCTTTATGATTTGATTTCTCTTCAATAGCTCTTTGCGCTAAAAACATATCTTTAAAATCTAATCCAAACTCTTTATTATTTATATATATTTTAAAATCATATTTTTTTTCAAAATCAATATTTGATGAAACCATCTTATTATAGTCTCTGTCAACATCATGATAAGTACTTAAAAAACTTTCATCTTTATGTACAGGAACCTTTAATGCAGAGTGAATGGTCCATACAATCATTGAGAAAACAAATGAAAATATCCCAATGAAAAATAGAGGCCAATAATTTCTTTTCATAATTTAAACATCCTATTTTTTTCTTTTAAGTATTGCAAAAGTGTATAATAGAATTCCTACTATAACCAATGTATACATAAATACTTTCCAGATAGTTCCTGCAACTTTTCCAGAACTTCCAATACTGCTTTCTAGTTTAATATTTTTTGATTCAGCAATGATATCTGCAATTGCAGCATAACCATTTAGCATTGATGCACTAGCTTTTGCAAATAGTGAATTTTTATCTTTTGAAGCAAGTAATGGTACAACATAGTCGTTTAAAACTTCATTTTTATTTAGCACAGTTTCTAACTGTGAAGACATAATTAAATTTACATGAGTATCTTCTACATACATTGTTAGAAGAACATATGGTTTTGCTAAACCATTTGTAATATTTGATTCGTACTCTTTTATATATTTAATTTTATCTTTTGTTGATATATTTTCATCAAGACCTAAAGATTTTTTTGCATATATATAGATATTTACACCAAGTTTATTTTGAGATTCTAAACCAATTTGTTCAATTTTTTCAACTGCCCTTTGGTCAATTAATCCATCATCACTTAAAACGAATTTGCTTGCATAGATATTTGTAGATAAAAAAAGTAGCAGTGAAATCACTGCTACTTTGAAGGAATTAGAGTTTTTCATTAACCAACAAATACTCTTGTAGAATCAATAAAACCTAAATAAACAGAAACCACTGCCATAACTCCCATTAAAAGCCAAATAATTTTATCCATCATTTACTCCTTATTTACCAACGAGGTCGTAGTATTTATGGTTATCAGGACTATTAGCTTTTAAAGCATTAAGGTCTTGATTAATTTTATAGAAGTTTTGTGCTTCTTTTTGTTGTACAATAATTGCATTAAAACCTAAAACAACCAAAATTGTTAAAAGTAAAACAACTGCAATTAACATTCCTGTGATACCATGAACAAGAGAAAACAATCCTCTTTCATTATCATTCATTTGTGAATTATCAGCCATCTTACTCTCCTATACTTCTAATATAAGTAGCCAATGCTTTCTCTTGTGTAGGGTTTAATCTACCTTTGAAATTAGGCATTGTACCAATATGTCCTTTTTTACCATTTGTTAATACAGCCATTACTAAAGTATCATCATACTCAGCAATATTTGGACCAACAAATGCGATACCTTTACCGTCTGCTCCGTGACATCCAGCACAAACTCCAAATGCAGCAGGTTGTTCACCCTTGAAACCACCAGCAACATAAGAAGAAACTGCATCAATATCAGCTTGTTCAGTTAACATCATTGGAGGCATTCCACCTGGGAAAGCAGTTTGAAGGTTATTTGAACCATTTTTAATAGTATACTCTACAGATTCTTTAGAAATTCTGTGAGTTAAGTTTTGTGCTTTACCATTGATACCTTCAGCATCAACACCGTGACAAGGAGCACATTGTACTAAAAATACTGATTGACCCATTGATACTAAAGTATCTTCAGATGGGTTTTCCCATTTTGAAGCAAATTTTGCATTATAATCATTTACTTCTTCATTCCATTGACCAATTTGTGAGAATCCATTTGTTGGATAACCAACTGTCCAGTACCATAATAACCAAACCATTGTTCCAACGAATGCTAATCCCCAACCAGTAGGAATAGGGTTTTTATATTCACCTATACCATCCCATTTTTCATTAGCTAATTCACCACTAGCTGTATCATTTTTAATTTGATTTACATATTTAAGTGCAACAAATACTGTAATAGTAATAATTGCTACAGCACCTAACATAGTTAAACTATTAATATAATCATCGCTATCAAAAGCATCACCTGCTACGAAGTAAGTTCCTGCCATTAAAGCGATAATAAGAATAATTCCACCTATAACCATAGACTTCATCTTATTTCTCCTTCTCTTTATTCTCTTTTTTTTCTTTTCTATCTTCGAGAGGATCAATAGAAGCTCCATCATCAAGTACTAATTTTGAGTACTTTTCGAAATCTCTCTCACCCTTTTTATCTCTTTTATAGATAGAATATGCATAAGAGTAAAATATGATGAATACAGCCAAGACTAGAAAAAACTTCGCATAGCCTTGAAATGTAAGTATTGCTTCTTGATCCATTTTAACCTCTATTTTAAAGAATTTAAATATGCAATTAATGCAACAATTTGAGGAACTTGACCGTTAGCCACGGCATCTTTTACAGCTTGATTTTTCATATCAGCAGCAATCGCTTTTGCTTCTTCTTTAGCTTTTGCAATAGCTGTCTCATAATCACCTAACTCAACATCAACTTTACCATCACCATCTAAATCAATATCATATGGTGTATTAAATACTGTTTTAACAGTAAATGCTTCCGCATATGCAGTATCTAAATCTGCCATATTTGTAAACATATGTGGGTAAGCTGGCATAATTGAACCTGGAACAACTGATGCAGGCTCTAACATATGGTTTTCATGCCAGTCTGTAGTTCTGTAGTTACCAACTCTCATTAAGTCTGGACCAGTTCTTTTTGATCCCCATAAGAATGGTCTATCATAAGCATACTCACCAGATAAAGAATACATACCATATCTGTCAGTTTCAGACTTAAATGGTCTAATTAACTGAGAGTGGCAAGCATTACAAGAATCTTTAATATAAACATGTCTACCTGCTAACTCTAATAGAGAGTATGGTTTTGTACCAACAGTAGGTCTTGATTGTTTTGCAAAATCAGGAATTACTTCCACAATACCTGCAAATGCAACGAAAATAAATAACAGTACCGAAAAGAAAAACGGTCTTTGTTCAAACCAATGAAACATAATAAACCTCCTTCTTATGCTGCTACTGGCGAAGCATTTACTGGCTCTTTATCAAGCACTCTACCTGCAGTTGCAGTTTTGTACATATTGTATGCAAACATAAAGAATCCAATTAGGTATAATAACCCACCAACAGCTCTAATTGTATAATATGGATGTAATACAGTTACAGTATCAATGAAAGAGTAAACTAATGAACCATATTCATCATATGCTCTCCACATCATACCTTGTGTAATACCTGCAATCCACATTGATGTAAAATATAAAACAATACCAGTTGTTTGTAACCAGAATTGAGTGTCTAGTAATGATTTAGAGTAAATTTCTCTACCATACATTCTTGGTGCCATATGGAAAAGTGCAGCCATAATCATGAATACAACCCATCCTAATACACCATCATGTACGTGACCTGGAATCCAATCTGTAAAGTGCGCAATTGCATTAACAGATTTAATAGATTGAATTGGTCCTTCAATTGTTGATAACATATAGAAAGTTGAAGCTAATACCATAAATTTAATAAGTGTATTAGTTTGTAACTGTTGCCACTCACCTTTCATTGTTAAAAGCATATTAATTGCAGAACCCCAAGATGGAAGAATAAGTACAACTGACATTACAGAACCCATAGTTTGCATCCAGTCTGGAACAGTAGAGTAAACTAAGTGGTGTCCACCTGCCCATAGATATACAAACATTAATCCCCAGAATGCTAAGATTGATAACTTATAAGAGTATACATTTTGTCCAGACTCTTTTGGTAAGAAATAATAAATCATAGCAATAATTGGTGTAGTAAATACGAATGCAACTGCATTGTGCCCATACCACCATTGAACTAATGCATCATTTGACCCTGCATACATTGATACAGAGTGAATCCATGAACCATATCCAGATACTAACATTGTTGGAACTTCTAAACTATTGAATAGGTGTAACATTGCAACAGCTATGAAACATGCAATATAATACCAAATAGAGATATAAAGTGTTCTTTCTCTTCTAATCCCAATAAGTCCGAAAATTCCAATACCCCATAGTACCCAGAAAACAACAATAAGAATATCTAAAGGCCATTCTAATTCAGCATACTCTTTTGAAGTTGTAATCCCAGCAAATAGCGTTACAACAGCTAAAAGAATAGTAATAAAATAAACTATAAAATGTAGTTTACCTATTGCTAAAAGAAATGGAGACTCTTTTAGAGATACTTTTAATACCCTTTGACCTACATAATACCATGTAGCAAAAATACCACTTAGAGTAAAACCAAACGCAACACCATTAGTGTGTAATGGTCTTAGTCTACTGAAAGTACCATACTCCCCAGCTAAATGATTTAACTCAGGAAATGCTAGTTGAAACGCTAAGACTACACCTAACGTTAAACCAATGATACCAAACAGAATTGTTGCAAATGTGAATAGCTTTGCAATTGAGTAATCATACTCGATTCTAGCACCGTCTTGCATCAATCTCCTCCTACTAATTTTTTTACAAGTCACTTTACTGTCACTTATCGAACTAATCATATCGAAGGAAAACTTAAAATTAACAAAAAATTAACACTTTTTTTAATCAATCTAATAAATATTTTTTTTTAAGTTTAGATTAATTAATTGTGATTGTTTGAAGATATCTATAACTCTTAATATTATCTATTTTAGTGGTTTTTTAGTGCCTGCTGTGCATCCCTCTGCATAGTTTTTTGCTTCAAATCTTCCCTTTTGTCATGCAATTTCTTACCACGAGCTGTTGCAATTTGCATTTTTATCATATTTTTTGAATTAAAATATAATTTTAATGGCACTAATGTTATTCCATCTTTTGTTACCTTTGAATAAAGTTTGTCTATCTCTTTTCTATGTAATAAAAGTTTTCTAGCTCTTCTTTCATCTGGTCTATAAGTTGAATGAGTTGTGCTTAGATGAGTTATATGCATATTTAAGACAAATACTTCATTTTTAATAATTCTCACATGGGTATCTTTTAGATTTACCCTACCTTCTCTAGCAGCTTTTACTTCACTTCCTTCAAGTACAACACCCACTTCTAATGTATCTAAAATCTCATAATCATGAAATGCTTTTCTATTTTTAAAAACTAAGTTTTTTTTAATCTCTTTTTTACTCATCTATTACCTTAAAAAAAGAACTTCCACTTCCACTAAAAAACCAATCTTTTTTATTGTATTCATTCAATTCTGGATAAGAATCAAGTGAAGATTCAAAGAGGTCATTTGCTTCATATATATTGTAGTTTAACAAAATATCTTTTGATTTCATATTTAATAACTTCTCTTTTAATTTATTATCAAGCTCTTTATAATGATTTTTTCTAAAAGATGTAAATATTTTTCCAGTATTACACTCTATTTTAGGTGTAATTACTTCAAAGTCTAAAGGTTCTTCATCAAATTTTTCAACAATCTCTCCAATACCCGTTACATTTGCACTATTGTACTCATATATAAAAAAAGGTACATCTGCACCAATTTGAACACCTATTTTTGCCAGTTCATCTTTTGAAAGATTTAAAGAACAAACTTCATTTACCATTAACATAAATATTGCAGCATTTGAACTTCCACCTCCAAGTCCTGCAAACTCTGGAATAGTTTTATCTACAATTACACAATGTTTTTTAAAATATTCTTCAACTTCAGATGAAAGTTCTTTTAGTTTCAAATAAGCTTTATATATTGTATTTTTTTTAGTTTCACATCCAAAATTCCCAACAAGTGTAAAGTCACTGAAAATTCCTTCGTCAAAACTTATTATGTCATATAATGAAGGTACAATGGCAAACCTAGAGACTATCTCATGATAATCTCCTCTTTTGCCTGCAATTTTTAAAAAGATGTTAACTTTTGCAAAAGATCTTCTAACCACTTACTTGAACCTTATTTAATAGATATTTAACTTCATCATTTTGAATTTGGATTATACTAAAAAAATCATCAAATTTTATAAGATACTCCCCATTTTCTTGAAACTTAAAATATCCCTTTTGTATCTTTTTGCCATTTTCAAAATAGCTTTTGTCTCCCATATAGATATTCTCTTTTAAATCTAGATAATCTAAAGGATTTAGCTCTTTTTCATCTTCAAATTTAAATGCACCCTCATTTAATCTATTTAAAAAACTTAGTGTACCTTTTACCTCTAATTTTTCCAATAAAATCTGAGCTAAACTTCTTATATATGAGCCTTCACTTACAGTTGCTTCAAAGGTTACAAAAGGGTGTTTATATGAGATAAATTTAGTATCTATAACTTGCATTGTTGAGAGTTTCATATCAACTTCTTGACCACTTCTTGCCAAGTCATATGCTCTTTTCCCATCAATTTTTTTTGCTGAAAATTTTGGAGGATAGTATTTATGTTCTCCTACTAAGTTTTGAATCTCTTTATTTAAAATTTCAATATTTATTCTTTTTTCTTCTTTTATTTCAATAATATTCTCAATATCTAAAGATTCAGAAGTTGCACCTAACCAAACAACTGCTCTATAAGTTTTGGGTGTTTTTTTAAGATATTGGAAAAGCTTAGAATATTGTCCAAAAGCAACAATTAAACAGCCGCAAGCAAAGGGATCTAAAGTTCCACTAAACCCAGCTTTTTTATTTCTATATTTTCTTTTTATCTCATTTAAATATGAGTTTGAACTTTTAAATATTGGTTTATTTACTACAATTAATTTATTTAATTGAGTATTATCGTATAATCTTTTTTGCATAAATTATTTAGATTTTTTCAACAAATGATGAAAGAATATCCCTTCTTTGCCCACCAAAGTTTATGGTTAGTTTAAAATCTTTGCCAGCCTTTTCTGCTTTTTGAACTCGTCCCATACCAAAGATTTTGTGTTGAACTAAATCCCCTTTTTTATATGAAGATTGTTTTTCTATTGTAAGGCTTCCTTTTATAAGGCCTGATTCACTTAAAAATCTACTCTTTAATAAAGTAGCTCTTTTACCTTTGTAAAATCTAGAATGAACAAATGAGAGAGTTAAAGTATCCATAGCTCTTGTTAGGGCAACATATCCCAATCTTCTCTCCTCTTCTATGTCACTTCCATCACCAATTATAGGGAAAAATCCTTCTTCAAGTCCAATTACAAATAGATGTTTATACTCTAAACCTTTTGAAGAGTGAATACTCATCATTGATACAGCTTGATCTGTTAACTCGCTTTGTTCAGACTCTAAAGCAATTTCATTTAAAAAATCTTCTAAATTTAAGTGTGGATTTTGAATAAAAAAATCTCTAATATATCCATAAAACTCATCAATATTCCCTTGTCTATCAAAACCATCAGGAACATTATCAAAAGAGGCTCTATAATCAAAAGTCTCTTCAAATGAGTCAAGAAATCTCATCTTTGATTCCTCTAACATATCTCTTAAATCCATAATAGAAGCTATAAAAACTTTTAAAGTTCTTGAGTTTTTCTTTCCAACAATGGTTGATAACTCCTCAGGAGAATACTCTTCTAAAATATTAAAAATAGGTTTTTTTGTCTCATTTGATAAATCATCTAGTTTATCGAGTGTTGTTTTTCCTATCCCTCTTTTTGGTTTGTTAGCCACTCTTTTTAGTGAAAAATTATCAGTAGAATTTGTTAAAAGTCTAAAGTATGCAATTAAATCTTTAATCTCTGCTCTTTCATAGAACTTCATTCCACCAATAAGTCTATAGTTTATTCCAGCTCTATTAAACCCCTCTTCCAAAGATCTTGAAAGTGCATTTACCCTAAATAAAATTGCAATATTTCTTGCAGATTCACCCCTTGCTACAAGTTTAGTTATATCATCAATTATTTTTCTTGTCTCTTCATTTTCGTCACTTGATTCATAAACTTTTACACTCTCACCCTTTTCTCTGGTTCCAATAAGCTTTTTACCAAGTCTGTCTCTATTGTGTTCTATTAATTGATTAGCGTGTTCTAAGATTGTATCAGTAGATCTATAGTTCTCTTCTAACTTAACAATTTTTGTATCTTTAAAATTATCTGCAAAATTTAGAATATTTTTAATTGTTGCACCTCTCCAACCATAAATAGATTGGTCATCATCACCAACAACACAAAGGTTGTTGTGTGTAGTACAAAGTTTTCTTAGTAGTTTATATTGTAATTCATTTGTATCTTGATACTCATCTACCATTATAAACTGATATCTTTGGCTGGTTTGCTTGGCTAACTCCTCATTTTTTTCCAAAATAAGATAAGGAAGAAGTAATAAATCATCAAAGTCAACTAGATTGTTTTTTAAAAGGTAAGCTTCATATTTTTCATAAATATCAGCAATTTGTTGGTAAAGTTTAAGTTGTGCTGCTATTTTTGCTTCACTTGGAGTTAATAATGTATTCTTATATTTTGAGATCTCTGAAACCAATAATGATGTCGTTATTTCTTTATCAATTGTTTTTAAAATTCTTTTTTTATCGTCATTATCAATAATAATAAATGAGTTCTTTCTATTTAATTCACTCATATGAAATTTTAAAAAAAGTAATCCAAATTTGTGAAAAGTACAAAGAAGTGGTGGAGTGTTTACAGAAGAAGAATCTATCATAGCATAAGCTCTTTCTCTCATCTCAGTTGCCGCTTTATTAGTAAAAGTCAGCGTTAAAATAGAGCTTGGATCAATTCCAATAGAGATTAAATATGCAAGTCTAGTAGTAATTGTTTTAGTTTTACCAGACCCAGCTCCTGCTAAAATTAATAAAGAGCCATCGATATGTTGAGCAGCTATTTTCTGCGATTCATTAAGTGAATTTAAAAAATTTTCCGACATTTCTTCTCCATTTATATATAAATTATATCATATTTTCTATAAATTAACTCTTCTTTAATATTTTTATCTATAAACAAATGTTATTATTATCATTACAAATTATAAAAGGTATTCAAGAATGTTAACAGATTTTGCAAAATTAGAGACTTTCTTAACAGTAGTTAGAGAAAAATCTTTTTCTAAAGCTTCAGCTAAATTAGGTATTTCACAACCTGCTGTAACTCAACAGATGAAATTTATTGAAGACTATCTTGATGTACAAGTTGTTGATAGAAAGAAAAATGGTATTAGGTTAACCAAAGAAGGACAGATGCTTTATGCAATTGCACAAAAAATTGAACGATGTGTAAACAACGCAGAAAAAGAACTTCTTAAAATAATGAATAAGGATGTAACTTTTGTATTTGGTGCATCGTTTATTATTGGTAACTATATCCTTCCAAGATTTTTAAATAACTTGAAAGAGAACATCAACAATGATGTTTCAATTAATGTTTCAGTTTCACATAAAGCTATTGAAGACTTATTAGATAAGAAAATTGATATGGCGCTTGTTGAAAACTATATTCCTGATGATGAGATTATCTACAGAGAATGGATGGATGATGAGATTGTAATCTTCTCTAACCAAGAGTTACCTGCAAAAGCAAAAGCTGCTGATCTTGTATCTTATAAATGGGTATGTAGAAATCCTGATTCACATACAAGATTAATTTTTAAAGAATCACTTGAGAAAGCAAACTATCCAGATTGTGATACATTTGATGTAACAAGTGAAGTAACAAGTGCAACAACAATTGTGCAAACTGTTTTACACTCAGATAAAAATGATAGACCAACTGTTTCAATTGTATCAAGAAATGCAATTGAGTCTTTACTTAAAGCTGGTGCTTTATATGAGTCAAGAATTGGTAATCATAAAATGTCTAGAAAACTATATATTGCTTATAGAAAAGATAGAAAACACGACGCATTTATTGAAAATGTAGTTGATTATTTATTAAAAATTAAATAGTACTAAGAGAAAAACTCTTAGTATTTTAATCCCTCTTTTAATAAAGCTTCCCTAATATTTTTTATTTGTTGATGTTTATTTTTGCACCATGAAGGTGAAAGAAGTGTACTATTATCAATTCCAGCAGTCACTCTTTGAACTGATATATTATCGGGTAACATTTTTATAGACTTTACAACTGTATCTATATATAACTCTTCTGATATTGGAGTAAATAATCCTTTTTTAAACTCTTTTGTAAGAAGAGTATTTTTAACCACATACAGAGGGTGAAACTTTATTGAATCAACTTTTAATTCAATAGTTTTTTTCAAAGTCTCCAACATCATCTCTTGAGTCTCATCAGGAAGTCCATAAATTAAATGACCACACACTTTCAAATCTCTTTGTTTAGTCTTTTTAATCCACTTAAGCATATTTGCAGAGTCGTCACCTCTATTTATCTTTTCCAAAGTCTCATCATAAAAAGATTGTATTCCATACTCCACCCAAATCTCTTTATCTTTTGATAACTCTTCTAAAAAATCAAGTATCTCATCGGTCATACAATCAGTTCTTGTACCAATAGATAATCCAATAACATTCTCAAAACTTAGAGCTTTTGTGTATAAAGCTTTTAGCGTTTCCAAAGGAGCATAAGTGTTTGTAAAAGATTGAAAATATACAATAAATTTTTTTGTCCCAAACTTGTTTTCAAGTCTACTTTTTGTTGCATTAAACTGTAGTTCAAGTTGTGCTAATTGTCTTTCTAAAAATGGATTTTTTTCTACTCTTGGATTAAGTTTAAAAGCAGGTTTTCTCTCTTGTAAATTTGGAGAAAAAGAGTCATTTTCACAAAAACTACATCCTCCACGCGCTACTGTTCCATCAATATTTGGACAAGTAAAACCTGAGATAGAGATAGGTACTTTGTAAATCTTTTCTTTAAACTTTTTTTTGAAGTACCTACCAATAGTAAGTACTTCTTTTGCTCTGTTTTTTGTCGAAGTTTTTTTATTTTGTAACGAAATAGTCACCATCAAAACTTTCTAGGGCATAATGTCTGTCATTTCCTATAGAGTTAACCAAATCCTCTATTGATAGATACTCTAAAGTGTCCGCTTCAATATACTCACAAATTTCTTCTTTTGTCATTCTATGAGAGATTAACTCCTCTTTTGACGGAGTATCTATTCCATAAAAACAAGGATATTTTATCTCTGGACTTGCTACTCTAAAGTGAACCTCTTTTGCTCCTGCTTCTTTAAGCATTCTAACAATTCTTTTTGAAGTGGTACCCCTTACAATAGAGTCATCAATTACAAGAAGAGATTTCCCTTCGATAAGTGATCTCATAGGAGAGAGTTTCATTTTAACTTTCATATTTCTCATCTCTTGAGTTGGTTCAATAAAAGTTCGTCCCACATAATGATTTCTAATAATCCCATATTTAAAAGGTATTTTACTCTCAGAAGCATATCCAAGAGCTGCTGGAACACCAGAGTCTGGAACAGGAATCACCATATCAACATGAATTCCATTTCCTTTATCATTTTTTGCCAGTGTTTTCCCCATATTTTCTCTTGTATTATATACATTTTTACCATCTATTTCAGAGTCAGGTCTTGCAAAATATACATACTCAAATGCACAAGGTCTAAATTCAGGTTCAAATAGTTGAATTGATTCTGGTTCATCACTCTTTTTAGAGAATATTAACATCTCACCTGGTCTAATATCTCTAATAAACTTCGCATCTACAAGCTCAAATGCACAAGTTTCACTTGCAACTATGTATCCCCCAGATTTTAATTTACCTAAAGATAGTGGTCTAATTCCATATCTATCTCTAATAACAAATTGTTTATTTCTTGATTGAATAATAAAGCAGTAAGCACCTATAGTCTTTTGCAGTGCCTCTTCAATTCTATCTCTTAATCTATCTTTTGAATTCTTTGCTATTAGATGGATAAGATTCTCTGTGTCCATTCCTGTTTGGAAAATTGCACCGTTATCTATAAGCTCTCTTCTTACTTCATCTTTATTTATTAAGTTTCCGTTATGAACTATCGAAATTTCACCTAACTTATACTTTGCAAAAACTGGCTGGGCATCTAAAATAGAGTCTCCACCTGCTGTAGAGTATCTATTATGACCTATTGCCATATCACCTTTTAAATATTTTAATGCTTCATCGGTAAAAACCTCTGAAACCAATCCTCTATCTTTTTTTGTATAGATTTTTCCATCACATGAAGAAGATATACCTGTAGCTTCTTGTCCCCTATGTTGCATAGAGAAAAGAGCCAAAGAGGCTAATCTTGCTGCATTTTCATTACCATAAATACCAACTATTGCACACATTTATAAAACCTTTACCTTATTATTAAAGACCCAAACAGTCATTAATTGAGTATAATCCTGGCTCTTGGTTAACAAGCCATTTTGAAGCTTTTATAGCTCCTTTAGAGAATGTATTTCTTGATGTTGCTGTATGATTTAATTCAATAAATTCACCATCATTATAAAGACCAACTGTATGTCTTCCAACAATATCACCACCTCTTAAACTCATTACACCAATTTCATCTTTAGTTCTTGCACCAATTTCACCGTCTCTTCCAGAAACTCTCACTGCATCAAGATCTAAATCTCTTGCTTTTGCAGCATTTTCTGCTAAAGTTAGTGCTGTTCCAGATGGAGAGTCAACTTTATATCTATGGTGTTGTTCAACAATCTCACAATCAAACTCTCTTAAGGCTTTACTTGCAAGTGCAACTAATTTATTTAGTACTGCAACTCCCAAGCTCATATTTGTAGCATATAAAATAGGTACTATTTTAGAAGCTTCAATAAGCAAATTTTGTTGATGCTTATTAAATCCTGTTGTAGCAATTACCAATGGCTTTCCACCATTTTCAATTACCTCTTCTAGTAGGCTTTGTGTAGCAGTAGGGGCAGAAAAGTCAATTACAACATCACAAGAATTAAGTAACTCTTTCATACTATTTGTTACAACTGTACCCTCTGGCACACTTTTTGTAAGTTTATCAAATACATGACAAGCTGAAAGTTTAGCCTCTTGATCCAAAGCTAAATCATCAATTAAAAGTGTACCAACTCTACCTGTACTTCCTACAATACCTACATTTACCATCTAATTTTACCTTTTATCCTAAATATTCAATTATGTTTACTGCTGCTGTCGCACCATCACCTGCTGCACAAACAACTTGTTTTGCAGCTTCAATTCTAACATCACCTGCTGCATAAAGGCCAGGAACAGAAGTTCTCATTCTTAAGTCAACAATAACTTCACCTTGGTCATTTACATCACAAAGGAATGTACCATCATCTTGTTTTAATGGTTCATTTAATACATCTCTACCTACAAAAACAAAAACACCAGGTACTGCTAAATCTCTAATTTCCCCTCTGTCTCTATTTTTTACTTTTAATCCTGTAACACCTGATGCATCACCATAAACTTCTTCAACCATTACATTTGTTACTTCTTCAATATTTTCACAAGCTTTCATATGTTCAATTGTACTTGGAGCTGCTCTATATGTATCTCTTCTATGTACTAAATATACTTTTGAACAAATTTTTGAAAGATAAACAGCCTCTTCTAAAGCAGAGTCTCCACCACCAATTAGTGCTACTTCTTTACCTTTATAAAAAAATCCATCACAAGTTGCACAAGTAGAAATTCCTCTACCAAAAAACTCTTTCTCACCTTTAAATCCAGCACGTCTAGGAACTGAACCAGTTGCTAATAGAACCGATTTTGCTTCTTGAGTTTTCCCATCTGCAGTTGTTACAGTAAAAACATCACCACTTTTTGTAACTTTAGAAACTTGATTCATCTCATGTTTTAAACCAAATCTTTGGCACTGCTCTGGCCAACTTTGCATTAAATCCATACCTGATACAATTGCACCTTGTCCTGGATAGTTCTCTATCTCTGAACTACCTGTGATTTGTCCACCTGTCATACCCATCTCGAACATAGTTACGTTTTTTAAACCACCTCTTGTTGCATATAACCCAGCAGTAAGCCCAGCTGGACCTCCACCAATAATAGCTAAATCTAACATTGAATACATCCTTTTCTGTTTATACCAAATAAAAACATAATCCATAAAACCCTATTATGCACTTATTTAATATAAGGGCATAATAATACTAAAATAATATTAAGTATTTGGTTAATCAATTATGGAAAATATTTTTCCTTTAGTAATTTTTATCGTATTAAACTACATTTCTTCTAAAGATTAACTTTGATTAAATTTTATTGATATTTTATTAACTTACTTTAAGGTATTATATAGACTTTTAAATAAAGGCTTTATAATGGAACTACTAGATAATTTTATATCTTCAGCTTCTAGTTTTGTATGGGGTGTTCCTATGCTTATACTATTAGTTGGAACGGGATTATATTTAACAATAAGATTAAAAGGTATGCAGTTTTGGGCATTAGGTCATGCTGTAAAACTAATATTCAAAGATGAAAAAAGTGCAAAAGGTGATATATCACATTTTCAAGCTCTTATGACAGCACTTGCAGCAACAGTTGGAATAGGTAATATTGTTGGTGTAGCTACTGCTATCACATTTGGTGGACCTGGTGCAGTATTTTGGATGTGGGTTACAGGGCTTGTTGGTATGGCCACAAAATATTCTGAAGCAATTTTAGCTGTTAAATATAGAGAAAAAGGTAAACATGGGTATAAAGGTGGACCTATGTATTACTTGGCAAATGGATTAAAAATGCACAAATTAGCTTTTGCCTTTGCACTATTTACAGTTATTGCATCTTTTGGAATTGGTAATATGACTCAATCAAATGCAGTCGCAAATGCACTATATTCACAATTTGACATACCAACTTGGGTTACAGGTATAGTTTTACTTACAATTACATCTTTTGTTGTTATTGGTGGTATTAAATCAATTGGGAAAACAACATCTTTTTTAATCCCATTTATGATTATTATATATCTTCTTACTTCTTTTGCAATAATTGTTACTAACTTTGACAAAGTTGGTAATGCATTCTATTTGATTTTTTATCATGCTTTTAATCCAATTGCAGCGGGTGGTGGTTTTGCAGGAGCAGCAGTTGCAGCAGCAATTAGATATGGTATTGCAAGGGGTGTATTTTCAAATGAATCAGGTCTTGGTTCTGCTCCTATTGCAGCAGCAGCAGCCAAAACCGATGACCCTGTAAAACAAGCTTTAGTTTCTATGACTCAAACATTTATTGACACATTACTTGTATGTACAATGACAGCAGTTATTATTCTTATGGCTCCAATTTGGACTACTGGTGGTAATGCTGGAGAATTAACATTAAAAAGTTTTCACTTCTTTTTAGGTGATTTTGGTTCAATTATTATAGTAATAGCAACAATATTATTTGGATATTCAACAATTCTTGGTTGGTCTTATTATGGAGAGAGAGCCTTCGAATATATTTTCGGTTCAAAATCAATAAAACTTTACAGAATTATTTTTGTTAGTTTTATTGTTGTTGGAGCAATGACTGAACTTAAACTTGTATGGAATTTTTCAGACCTAGCTAATGGTTTAATGGCAATTCCTAACTTAATAGCTCTCCTTCTACTTTCTAAAGTTATAACTGAAGAAACTAACAGATACTTCAAAAAATAGTACAAGCTTCTGCTTGTACTAGAAATAAATTAAAATTTAAAAATTTTTTTTAATGCCATATTAAAGACATATTCTCCCTATATACTTCCCAAATAATAATTCTAACGAAGGAGAATAGATGGAAGAAATTATTGAAGCCTATACAGGGGTTACCTCTGAAGGGAAGAAGAGTAGAACACCAGCAACATTAGATAAAGCATTAACTGCTTCAGGTGTACTACTTGCGATTTTTATGATGGCACATATGTTTTTTGTATCAACAATATTATTTGGTGAAAAAACAATGTACACAGTAACAAAAATGTTTGAATTGGATTTCATTTTTGATGGAGGCTTACCTATTATAGTAAGCGTATTTGTTGCAATAGTAACTATAATCTTTATAGTTCATGCAATTTTAGGTGTTAGAAAGTTTCCAACTTCATATAAAGCTTATTTAAAAATAAGAGAACACTCTAAAATGATGAAACATTCAGATACATCAATGTGGATGTTTCAATGGATTAGTGGTTTTATAATGATGTTCATAGCTATGATTCACCTTTATATTATGTTTACTCAACCTGAAAATATTGGGCCATATGCAAGTTCACACAGAGTAGTAAGTGAGAATATGTGGCTTTTATATATGGTTCTTCTTATCTGTGTTGAATTACATGGGTCAATTGGGCTATACAGAGCTGCAATGAAATGGGGATGGTTTGATGGTAAGAATCCTAAAGAGACTAGACAAAAAATGATTAAAGCAAAAAAATTTGTAAGTATCTTCTTTTTAGCTTTAGGAGTTGCGACATTACTTACATACGTTAAAATTGGTGTTGAAAGAGCTGATCATCTTCCAATGAAATATAATCCAAATAATTCAATAGAAATAACAAAGTAAAGGTGTAACTATGAAAATTAAATATTGTGATGCATTAGTTATTGGTGGAGGATTAGCAGGATTAAGAGCTGCTGTTGCTGCTGCACAAAAAGGTTTAAGTACAACAGTTTTAAGCCTTGTTCCAGTTAAGAGATCTCATAGTGCTGCTGCACAAGGTGGGATGCAAGCTTCTTTAGGTAATGCAAAGATGAGTGAAGGTGACAACGAAGATGTACACTTTACAGATACAGTAAAAGGTTCAGACTGGGGATGTGACCAAGAGGTTGCAAGAATGTTTGTTACAACTGCACCAAAAGCGATTAGAGAGTTAGCGTCATGGGGTGTGCCTTGGACAAGAATTAAAAGAGGTAATCATGAAGCGGTTATCAATACAAAAAGAACAACAATCTTTGAAGATAATGATAAACATGGACTTATCAATTCAAGAGACTTTGGTGGTACAAAAAAATGGAGAACCTGTTATACCTCAGATGCAACAGGACATACAATGTTATTTGCAGTTGCAAATGAGTCATTAAGATTAAATGTAAATATAGAAGATAGAAAAGAGGCAATTGCATTAATTCACCATGAGAATAGATGTTATGGAGCTATTGTAAGAGATTTAATCACAGGAGAGATAGCTGCATATGTTTCAAAAGGGACATTAATTGCAACAGGTGGTTATGGAAGAATCTATGAAATCACTACAAATGCAGTAATTTGTGAAGGTATTGGTACAGCTATTGCTTTAGAGACAGGTATTGCAAAACTTGGAAATATGGAAGCTGTACAATTTCACCCTACTCCACTTTTCCCATCAGGAATCTTATTAACAGAAGGTTGTAGAGGAGATGGTGGAGTTCTAAGGGATAAAGATGGTCATAGATTTATGCCAGATTATGAACCAGAGAAAAAAGACCTTGCAAGTAGAGATGTTGTTTCAAGAAGAATGATGGAACATATGAGAAAAGGGAAAGGTGTAGAGTCACCATATGGAACTCACCTTTGGTTAGATATCTCTATTTTAGGTAGAGAACATATTGAGAAAAACCTAAGAGATGTACAAGAGATTTGTGAATACTTTGCAGGGATTGACCCAGCAGATGAAGGTAGAAAAGGTTGGGCACCAGTTCACCCAATGCAACACTACTCAATGGGTGGAATTAGAACAAAACCAACAGGGGAATCTCCAACATTAAAAGGTTTATTTAGTGCAGGTGAAGCAGCTTGTTGGGATATGCATGGATTCAATAGACTTGGTGGTAACTCAGTATCTGAGACAGTTGTTGCAGGTATGATTGTTGGTAACTACTTTGCAGATTTCTGTATCGAAAATCAAATTGATATTAAAACAGAAATTATAGAAAAATTTGTATTTGAGAAAGAGGCTTATATGAAAGAGCTTGTTTCAAAAGATACAGGTGAAGATGTATTTAGAATTAAAAACAGAATGAAAAGAATTATGCAAGAGTATGTTGGTATTTTTAGAGATGGTGAAGGTTTAGAAAAAGCTGTTTCTGAGTTAGAACAATTGTATGTTAAATCAAAAAATGTAGCAGTTAAAAATAAACAACTTAGTGCGAATCCTGAATTAGAAGAGGCATATAGAGTTCCAATGATGTTAAAAGTAGCACTTTGTGTTGCTAAAGGGGCATTAGATAGAACTGAATCAAGGGGAGCTCATACAAGGGAAGATTATCCAAAAAGAGATGATGCAAATTGGTTAAAAAGAACTCTTACTTCTTGGAAAGAGGGAGATTTAATGCCAACTGTTGAGTATGAACCATTAGATATTATGAAAATGGAGATCCCTCCAGGGTTTAGAGGTTATGGAGCAAAAGGTAACCTAATAGAGAATCCTCAAAGTGCGATAAGACAACAAGAGGTTGATGAGATTAGAGAAAAAATGGAATCAGAAGGTAAAGATAGATATGAGATTCAAGAAGCATTAATGCCGTTTGAATTACAAAGTGAATATAAAAGAGTAAATATAAGATTAGGGGATAAATGATGGCTAGAGAATTAACAATAAAAGTACTTAGATACGACCCACAACAAAAAAGTAATGGTTCAGTAAAGGCCTATTTCCAAGAGTATAAAATTAAAGAAGCAGATAGTATGACAATCTATCTTGCTCTTACACAAATTAGAGAAACGCTAGATGCAGGTCTTAGCTTTGACTTTGTTTGTAGAGCAGGAATTTGTGGTAGTTGTGCTATGATGATTAATGGTAGACCAAAGTTAGCTTGTAGAACACTAACAAAAGATTTGCCAAATGAGATTATTTTACTACCTCTTCCTACATTTAACCTTATTAAAGATTTATCTGTAAACACTGGTGTTTGGATGGATGCTATGAGTAAGAGAGTTGAATCTTGGATCCATTCATCAAAAGAGATTGATATTGCAAATATAGAGGAGCCTGTTGAGCCTGAAGTTGCGGATGCGGTATTTGAACTTGATAGATGTATTGAGTGTGGATGTTGTGTTGCTGGATGTGGTACTAAACTTATTAAAGAGGATTTCGTTGGTGCGGTTGGACTTAATAGAGTTGCTAGATTTGAGTGTGATCCACATGATGAAAGAACGATTGATGATTATTATGAGTTAGTTGGTGATGACAATGGTATATTTGGTTGTATGACACTATTAGGTTGTGAAGATACTTGTCCTAAACACTTACCTTTACAAAACAAAATAGCTTATATGAGAAGAAAACTTGCTACTGTGCAAGGTTCGTAAGGAGAAAAAAATGGGAAAAATTACACAAAACGATATAAAACAGAGTATAGCAGATGCAGTACAATATATTTCGTACTACCACCCAGAGGATTTTGTAAAAGGGATGGTAGAAGCATATGAGAAAGAGAAGAGTGAAGCTGCAAAAAATGCAATAGGACAAATATTAATAAACTCAAAAATGTGTGCAATGGGACATAGACCATTGTGTCAAGATACAGGGAGTGTAAATGTATTTGTAAAAATAGGAACAAAAGCCGAGCTTGATATAACAAATGAATTAGAAGATATTATAAATGCAGGTGTAGCTCAAGGATATACACATCCAGATAATACCTTAAGATACTCAATAGTAAGTGATCCAGCAGGTGAAAGAAAAAATACAAAAAATAATACACCAGCAGTAATTCACTATAGTATTGATAACTCAGATAAAATAGAGTTTACAGTAGCAGCAAAAGGTGGAGGAAGTGAAAATAAATCTAAATTTGCTGTGTTAAATCCATCTGACTCTATTTATGATTGGGTTATGGAAAATGTAAGAAATATGGGAGCAGGATGGTGTCCTCCAGGAATCTTAGGAATTGGTATTGGTGGTAATCCAGAAAAAGCAATGCTTATGGCAAAAGAGTCTTTGATGGGTCATGTTGATATTCATGAACTAAAAGAGAGAGGTGCACAAAATGCTTTAGAAGAGTTAAGACTTAAACTATATGAAGATATTAATAAAATAGGTATTGGAGCACAAGGACTTGGTGGTATTACAACTGTATTAGATGTTAAAATTTTAGATTACCCATGTCATGCAGCATCATTGCCAGTTGCAATGATTCCAAACTGTGCTGCAACAAGACATATCCACTTTGAATTAGATGGGAATGGAGCAGCTAAATTTAATAAACCAGATTTAGATTTGTGGCCAGATATTGAACTACCTATGGATACAATTAAAAGAGTAAATATAGAGGATTTAACAAAAGAGAAACTTCAAGAGTTTAAATCAGGTGATACTCTGTTATTAAGTGGAAAAATCTTAACTGCAAGAGATGCAGCCCATAAAAAAATAGTTGAATATAAAAATGCTAATAAACCATTGCCAAATGGGGTTGAACTAAAAGATAGATTTATCTATTATGTTGGACCAGTTGATCCAGTAAGAGATGAAAAAGTTGGACCAGCGGGACCAACAACATCTACAAGAATGGATAAATTTACAAAAGATATGATGGAGATTGGTATTATGGGTATGATTGGTAAGGCTGAGAGAAAGCAACCAACAATTGATTTAATCAAAGAGTATAAATCAATGTACCTAATTGCAACTGGTGGAGCAGCATATTTAATTTCACAATCAATCAAAGATGCAAAAGTATTAGCATTTGAAGAGCTTGGTATGGAAGCTATTTACGAGTTTGACGTAAAAGACATGCCTGTTACTGTTGCTGTTGACACTGAGGGTAATTCTATTCACACTACTGGTCCAGCTAAATGGAGAACTATCTAAAATAATTAGTCTTAAGGGGATTCCCCTTAGGATTAAAAACAGTCTCTATTCTAAATATATCTTTATATTTAAAAATTAATTAAAAAAATTCAAAAAAATCACATTAAAGTCATTTTCCTCATATATACTTCCCAAATAATAATTCTAACGAAGGAGAATAGATGGAAGAAATTATTGAAGCCTATACAGGGGTTACCTCTGAAGGGAAGAAGAGTAGAACACCAGCAACATTAGATAAAGCATTAACTGCTTCAGGTGTACTACTTGCGATTTTTATGATGGCACATATGTTTTTTGTATCAACAATATTATTTGGTGAAAAAACAATGTACACAGTAACAAAAATGTTTGAATTGGATTTCATTTTTGATGGAGGCTTACCTATTATAGTAAGCGTATTTGTTGCAATAGTAACTATAATCTTTATAGTTCATGCAATTTTAGGTGTTAGAAAGTTTCCAACTTCATATAAAGCTTATTTAAAAATAAGAGAACACTCTAAAATGATGAAACATTCAGATACATCAATGTGGATGTTTCAATGGATTAGTGGTTTTATAATGATGTTCATAGCTATGATTCACCTTTATATTATGTTTACTCAACCTGAAAATATTGGGCCATATGCAAGTTCACACAGAGTAGTAAGTGAGAATATGTGGCTTTTATATATGGTTCTTCTTATCTGTGTTGAATTACATGGGTCAATTGGGCTATACAGAGCTGCAATGAAATGGGGATGGTTTGATGGTAAGAATCCTAAAGAGACTAGACAAAAAATGATTAAAGCAAAAAAATTTGTAAGTATCTTCTTTTTAGCTTTAGGAGTTGCGACATTACTTACATACGTTAAAATTGGTGTTGAAAGAGCTGATCATCTTCCAATGAAATATAATCCAAATAATTCAATAGAAATAACAAAGTAAAGGTGTAACTATGAAAATTAAATATTGTGATGCATTAGTTATTGGTGGAGGATTAGCAGGATTAAGAGCTGCTGTTGCTGCTGCACAAAAAGGTTTAAGTACAACAGTTTTAAGCCTTGTTCCAGTTAAGAGATCTCATAGTGCTGCTGCACAAGGTGGGATGCAAGCTTCTTTAGGTAATGCAAAGATGAGTGAAGGTGACAACGAAGATGTACACTTTACAGATACAGTAAAAGGTTCAGACTGGGGATGTGACCAAGAGGTTGCAAGAATGTTTGTTACAACTGCACCAAAAGCGATTAGAGAGTTAGCGTCATGGGGTGTGCCTTGGACAAGAATTAAAAGAGGTAATCACGAAGCAGTTATCAATACAAAAAGAACAACAATCTTTGAAGATAATGATAAACATGGACTTATCAATTCAAGAGACTTTGGTGGTACAAAAAAATGGAGAACCTGTTATACCTCAGATGCGACAGGACATACAATGTTATTTGCAGTTGCAAATGAGTCATTAAGATTAAATGTAAATATTGAAGATAGAAAAGAGGCAATTGCATTAATTCACCATGAGAATAGATGTTATGGAGCTATTGTAAGAGATTTAATCACAGGAGAGATAGCTGCATATGTTTCAAAAGGGACATTAATTGCAACAGGTGGTTATGGAAGAATCTATGAAATCACTACAAATGCAGTTATTTGTGAAGGTATTGGTACAGCTATTGCTTTAGAGACAGGTATTGCAAAACTTGGAAATATGGAAGCTGTACAATTTCACCCTACTCCACTTTTCCCATCAGGAATCTTATTAACAGAAGGTTGTAGAGGAGATGGTGGAGTTCTAAGGGATAAAGATGGTCATAGATTTATGCCAGATTATGAACCAGAGAAAAAAGACCTTGCAAGTAGAGATGTTGTTTCAAGAAGAATGATGGAACATATGAGAAAAGGGAAAGGTGTAGAGTCACCATATGGAACTCACCTTTGGTTAGATATCTCTATTTTAGGTAGAGAACATATTGAGAAAAACCTTAGAGATGTACAAGAGATTTGTGAATACTTTGCAGGGATTGACCCAGCAGATGAAGGTAGAAAAGGTTGGGCACCAGTTCACCCAATGCAACACTACTCAATGGGTGGAATTAGAACAAAACCAACAGGGGAATCTCCAACTTTAAAAGGTTTATTTAGTGCAGGTGAAGCAGCTTGTTGGGATATGCATGGATTCAATAGACTTGGTGGTAACTCAGTATCTGAGACAGTTGTTGCAGGTATGATTGTTGGTAACTACTTTGCAGATTTCTGTATCGAAAATCAAATTGATATTAAAACAGAAATTATAGAAAAATTTGTATTTGAGAAAGAGGCTTATATGAAAGAGCTTGTTTCAAAAGATACAGGTGAAGATGTATTTAGAATTAAAAACAGAATGAAAAGAATTATGCAAGAGTATGTTGGTATCTTTAGAGATGGTGAAGGTTTAGAAAAAGCTGTTTCTGAGTTAGAACAATTGTATGTTAAATCAAAAAATGTAGCAGTTAAAAATAAACAACTTAGTGCGAATCCTGAATTAGAAGAGGCATATAGAGTTCCAATGATGTTAAAAGTAGCACTTTGTGTTGCTAAAGGGGCATTAGATAGAACCGAATCAAGGGGAGCTCATACAAGGGAAGATTATCCAAAAAGAGATGATGCAAATTGGTTAAAAAGAACTCTTACTTCTTGGAAAGAGGGAGATTTAATGCCAACTGTTGAGTATGAACCATTAGATATTATGAAAATGGAGATTCCTCCAGGGTTTAGAGGTTATGGAGCAAAAGGTAACCTAATAGAGAATCCTCAAAGTGCGATAAGACAACAAGAGGTTGATGAGATTAGAGAAAAAATGGAATCAGAAGGTAAAGATAGATATGAGATTCAAGAAGCATTAATGCCGTTTGAATTGCAAAGTGAATATAAAAGAGTAAATATAAGATTAGGGGATAAATGATGGCTAGAGAATTAACAATAAAAGTACTTAGATACGACCCACAACAAAAAAGTAATGGTTCAGTAAAGGCCTATTTCCAAGAGTATAAAATTAAAGAAGCAGATAGTATGACAATCTATCTTGCTCTTACACAAATTAGAGAAACGCTAGATGCAGGTCTTAGCTTTGACTTTGTTTGTAGAGCAGGAATTTGTGGTAGTTGTGCTATGATGATTAATGGTAGACCAAAGTTAGCTTGTAGAACACTAACAAAAGATTTGCCAAATGAGATTATTTTACTACCTCTTCCTACATTTAACCTTATTAAAGATTTATCTGTAAACACTGGTGTTTGGATGGATGCTATGAGTAAGAGAGTTGAATCTTGGATCCATTCATCAAAAGAGATTGATATTGCAAATATAGAGGAGCCTGTTGAGCCTGAAGTTGCGGATGCGGTATTTGAACTTGATAGATGTATTGAGTGTGGATGTTGTGTTGCTGGATGTGGTACTAAACTTATTAAAGAGGATTTCGTTGGTGCGGTTGGACTTAATAGAGTTGCTAGATTTGAGTGTGATCCACATGATGAAAGAACGATTGATGATTATTATGAGTTAGTTGGTGATGACAATGGTATATTTGGTTGTATGACACTATTAGGTTGTGAAGATACTTGTCCTAAACATTTACCTTTACAAAACAAAATAGCTTATATGAGAAGAAAACTTGCTACTGTTAAAGGTTCGTAAGAAAATATGTGAATGAAACTTAAATGAAAAAAGTTTTAATTTTATTCAAATCTAATTAGAAAAGGAGATTAAAAAAAGAAAAAAGAAAAACACAATTAGCTTCTTATAATAAATTTAACTATCCCCAAAAAAGCCTTAGAATTTTAATCTAAGGCTTTTTTTTATTCTAAAAATCAAAAATTTTTCAAAAAACTGAATATTTATTCATATAAAGTATTAATTTATAAAAAACATCACTTTTAGTTCATTTTAGAGGATTAAAATTCTTTTAATAAAAAATAAATCTTAGTTTAAATATTTAAGATTCATTTAAATAAACTAAAAAAGGATATAAAATGACTGTAAGAATGGAACACGACTTAATTGGAGACAGAGAGATTCCAAATGAAGTCTATTATGGTGTGCAAACATTAAGAGCGAAAGAAAACTTTAATATCACAGGAGTAACACTTTCTCAGTTTCCTACATTTATTACTTCAATTGCTAAAGTAAAAAAAGCTTGTGCATTGGCAAACAATGAATTAGGTTTATTAGAAGAAAACAAAAAAAATGCAATCTGCGAAGCTTGTGATGAGATTATTGCTGGAGCTTTACATGATCAATTTATTGTTGATATGATTCAAGGTGGAGCTGGAACTTCTATTAATATGAATGCAAATGAAGTTATTGCTAATAGAAGCTTAGAGATTTTAGGTCACAATAAAGGTGAGTATGCTTTCTTACATCCAAACAATGATGTAAATAAATCTCAATCAACAAATGATGCATATCCAACTGCATTTAGAGTTGCTTTATATGAAAAACTATACGAATTAGCTTCTTCAATGACAATTCTTAAAAACTCTTTCAGTAAAAAATCTGATGAGTTTAAAGATATTATCAAAATGGGAAGAACTCAACTTCAAGATGCAGTTCCAATGACATTAGGGCAAGAGTTTCACTCATTTGCAACAATGATTGAAGAAGATATTCAAAGATTATTTGAGTGTCAACAACTTGTAAGAGAGATGAACTTAGGGGCAACTGCAATTGGTACAGGTATTAACTCTCACCCAGAATATGCTCGTTTAGTTGAACAAAAATTACAAGATGTAACAGGAAGACCATTTAAAACTGCAAAAGATTTAGTTGAAGCTACACAAGATACTGGAGCTTATGTTCAAATTTCAGGAGTTTTAAAAAGAATCGCTACAAAAATCTCAAAAATTTGTAATGACTTAAGACTTTTAAGTAGTGGTCCTAGAGCAGGATTAAATGAGATTAATCTTCCTGCAATGCAACCAGGTTCATCAATTATGCCAGGTAAAGTTAATCCAGTTATTCCAGAAGTTGTAAATCAAGTTGCTTTCCAAGTAATTGGAACAGATGTAACTATTACTATTGCTAGTGAAGGTGGTCAACTACAACTTAATGTATTTGAACCAGTAATTGCTTACAACTTATTTAATTCAATCAATATGATGAAAAATGCATTTGAAACACTTGCAGAAAAATGTATTTGTGGAATTACTGCAAATGAAGAACATTGTAAAAATTTAGTTGTTAATTCAATTGGATTAGTAACTGCGCTTAACCCACATATTGGTTATGAAAATTCAACTTCTGTGGCAAAAGAGGCATTAGATAGTGGACAATCAGTTTATGACATTGTTCTAAAAAGAGGTCTTTTAACACAAGAAGAACTTGAAGACATTATTAAACCAGAGAATATGATTAAACCAAGATTAATCAAATAACTCTTAATAAAAAACCAAATAAAAGGAGAAGAAGATGTTAGGTTTAGAAATAATCGTTGTATTAGGCGCAATCTTTTTAGGTGCTCGTATGGGTGGTATTGGAATCGGTTATGCGGGAGGGCTAGGAGTATTAATCCTATGCCTCTTCTTCGGACTAACCCCAGGTAGTATTCCAATTGATGTTATTCTAATCATTATGTCAGTTATTGCTGCAATTGCTGCAATGCAAGTTGCTGGTGGTTTGGATTATATGGTTAAAATTGCAGAGAATATTTTAAGAAAAAACCCAAAACATATTACATATTTAGCTCCAACAGTTACATATTTTATGACAATTTTGGCAGGGACTGGACACACTGCTTACTCAACACTTCCTGTTATTGCAGAAGTTGCAAAAGAGCAAGGTATTAGACCTTCAAGACCTTTAGGTATTGCAGTTGTTGCATCACAAATCGCAATTACTGCTTCACCAATCTCTGCAGCTCTTGTTTTCTTAAGTGGTATTTTAGAACCTCTAGGTGTTGGTTATATTGATATCTTAGCAATTTGTATTCCAACTACTTATGCTGCTTGTATGATTACTGCTTTTGTTAGTAACTTTTTAGGTAAAGAGTTAAAAGATGATCCTGTTTATCAAGATAGACTTGAAAAAGGTCTTGTTAAATTAAGAGGTGAAAACAAAGTTGAAATCAAAAAAGGCGCTAAATTATCTGTTGCTATTTTTGTAGTTACTATTCTTTCAGTTGTTACTTATGCAACTTTAATTAGTAAAAAAGTAGGAATTATCGTTGATCCTTCTCTTCCTAGAAATGAAGCAATCATGGTATTTATGTTAGCTTGTGCAACTCTTATTGCTATTTTTTGTAAAGTTGATACAGGAAAAATCATTAGTGCTTCTACTTTTAAATCTGGTATGAGTGCTTGTATTTGTGTACTTGGTGTTGCTTGGTTAGGTACAACTTTTGTTAGTGCTCACTTAAATGAAATCAAAGATTTAGCAAGTACTTTATTAAATCAATATCCATGGATGTTAGCTGTTGCACTATTCTTTGCAAGTATGCTTTTATATTCTCAAGGAGCAACTACAAAAGCTCTTATGCCTGCAGCTCTTGCTTTAGGTGTAGATCCTGTAACAGCGATTGCTTCATTTGCAGCTGTAAGTGCACTATTTGTACTACCAACATACCCTACTTTATTGGCGGCTGTTGAGATGGATGATACAGGTTCAACAAGAATTGGTAAACTTGTATTTAATCACCCATTTATGATTCCAGGTGTTTTAGCTATTACATTAAGTGTAATTTTTGGATTTATTTTAGGTGGAATGATTTTATAAAACTTGAATCTGTAGGAAGAAGATATTTTAAAGGTATCTTCTTCTATTAACAAAATCTATAAAAAGGAAAAAACGATGAAAAATATTTTAGGCAAAATTACAATGTTAACATTAGTAGGTGCTTCATTTTTGATGGCAAAACCAAATATTACAATTCTTGCAACTGGAGGAACAATTGCAGGATCAGGTGAATCTTCTGTAAAAAGTGCATATTCAGCTGGTGCTGTAACTGTTGATAAATTATTAGCTGCCGTTCCTGATATTAATAAAATGGCAACAATCAAAGGTGAACAAATTTCAAATATTGGTTCACAAGAGATGACAAATGAAGTTTGGCTAAAACTTGCAAAAAGAGTAAATGAATTACTAAAAAAAGATTCTGTAGATGGTGTTGTTATTACTCATGGTACTGATACAATGGAAGCTACTGCGTACTTTTTAAACTTAACTGTAAAATCAAAAAAACCAATTGTTTTCGTTGGTGCAATGAGATCAGGTTCTTCTATGAGTGCTGATGGGCCTCTAAATCTATATAATGCTGTAAGTGTTGCTATTTCTGATGCAAGTAAAAACAAAGGTGTTGTAGTTGTAATGAATGATGAGATCCATGCAGCAAGAGAAGTTACTAAAACTAACACTTCTTCTGTAAACGCTTTTGCTTCTGTTAATACTGGAAAAATAGGAACTGTTTATTATGGAGATGTACATTACTATATGCAACCACTTAGAAAAAATACTATAGATAGTGAATTTGATATTGAAAAAATTGATAGTTTACCAAGAGTTGATATTCTTTATGGACATGCAAATGATAGTGCTGTATTAGTAGAAGCAGCAGTTAAAGCTGGTGCACAAGGTATAGTTCATGCTGGTATGGGAAATGGAAATCTGTTCCCTAGAACACAAGAAGCTCTTTCAATTGCTAGCAAAGATGGAATTATTGTAGCAAGAACTTCAAGAGTAGGAACAGGAAGAACAAATCTTCATGGTGAAGTTGATGATGAAGCAAATGGTTTCATTGTAACTGACAATTTAAATGCACAAAAAGCAAGAGTTCTATTGATGTTAGGATTAACAAAAACTCATAATAGAGCAAAACTTCAAGAGATGTTTTTTAAATATTAATTAATAAAAGGGAGATTTACTTCTCTCTTTTATATATTTAGATAAAATACAAAATTTTATCGAAGGGATATATAATGAAGAAAAAATTTTTCCTACTTTTTACCTTTTTACTATTAACAAATATCTCACTATTTGCTAAAAATCCAAATATTCTTATTATAAACTCCTACCACAGAGGTTTTGAATGGAGTGACAAAATCATAAATGGAATGGAAAAAGTCTTTTATGGTACAAAAATAAATGCTAATGTTTTATATATGGATTCAAAACGAATCGCCTCAACAAAATATTATAAAGAATTAAAAGAACTATATCTAGTTCAATTAGAAAAATCAAAATATGATTTAGTAGTTGCTATTGACAAATTTGCTTATGAATTTGTATTACAAAATTATAAAGAACTATTTACCACTGAACCTGTATATTTTATTGGAATTGAACAATATTCCAAACAAGAGGTTCAAAAATATAATTTAGAAGATAAAGTTTCAGGTCTGCTTGAAAGAAGAGCTATAGAAGAGATGACAACTTATATTTACAAAATGATACCTAAATTAGAAAAACTATATATAATAAATGATGGAAGTAAAAATGGGGATGACAGTGATCCTTTTATAACAAATGCCATAGAAAATTTGCATAAAGATATTAAAATAGAATATATAAGAGAATCAACGATAGATGATCTTACAAAAAAATTTTCAGTTTATAAAAAAAATGAAGCTATATTTTTTATCAGATTTTACAATGACAAATATGGTGAGCTATACAAAAATAGTGAGATTGCAACTATGATAGATAATTGTAAAATACCTGTTTTTTCAACAGATACTCTTTTTATAAACAAAGGTTCTGTGGGAGGAAAATTAGTAGATATTAATAGCTTAGGTAAAAGTGCAGGAGATGATATTTTAAATATCTTAAATAAAAAACTAAAAACTCCTTTTACAAGAATCCACGAAGATTATGATTTTATATTTGACTATAATAAATGTAAAGAGTTTGGAATCAAACCAGAACTATTAAAAGTAAAATTCACTTATATAAATGCTCCAAAATCATTTTTTGAAAAATATAGAAAATTTATTGATACTGTTTTTGTTGTATCTCCTTTTCTTGTTTTGTTGATTTTGGGACTAATACACAATCTTTTTTTAAGAATACAAAAATCAAAAATATCTCAACAAAGAATTCAATTGGATAAAATTCTATTAAATGCTATTGATAGTCCTATTGTATGGCAAGACAATTACGGAAATATTGTTGAATATAATACAAAATTTAAAGAGTTTATGGGCTTTCTATCAAAATGTAAAAAAACAACTTTTTCTGAATGTATGCAATATTACAAAAACATACCTATAAAACAAACTTTAGAGCCTTTTTTTGATGAAAGTTTGGGAGAGAATCAACTAGTTATAAAAGATAATAAAGGGAAAGAGAGAAGTTATTTAATAAACCAAGAAAACTATGTGGAAGATATTTATCAAACACGTGGAACAGTTACAGTATTAACAGATATTACAAAAGAGAAACAAGCAATTAAAGAGAGAGCTAAAAACCAAGAGTTTATAATTCAACAGAGTAAATTAGCCGAGATTGGTGAAATTTTCTCTTCAATTGCCCATCAATGGAAATCTCCTTTAGTAGAAATTGCAACAATTGCCCAAGAGCAGTTATACAATAAAGAGGGAGAAATAGATGAAGTTAATAGTAAATATGTAAATGATATTATGTTTCAAGTAAAATACATGACTGAAACAATTAACAGTTTTCAAAAATTTATTATGCCATCAACCAAAAAATCAATCTTTGATATTAGTGAATCTGTACATGAGATGCTCGAAATAATTAGACACAATATGAAATATAATTATATTACTGTAAAAGTAGAAGTAAAACCTAATACAAATCTGATGATTTTAGGTTATAAAAATGAATTAATGCAAACTCTACTTAACATAGTAAATAATGCGAAAGATGCTATTATAAAACTAAAAAGTAAAGAAGATTCAAGAAAAGGAGTAATCAATATAAATATAGAAAATATAGATAACTTAGTTCAAATTGAGATTCAAGATAATGGTGGAGGAATACCTCAAAAACATATAAATAAAGTTTTTAATCCATATTTTACTACTAAAAAAAATGGACATGGAATTGGACTTTATATGGCAAAAGTAATTATTGAAGATAAAATGGGTGGAAAAATAAAAGCCTCAAATGCAAATGATGGTGCAATACTTACTATACAATTGGAGACATACAATGAAAATACTAGTTTTAGAGGATAATGAAAGATTATGTAAACTAATAGAAAATGCTTTGGGAAAACATGGATATATAGTTGATTGTATCTATGATGGAGAAGAAGCATTAGATAAGATATCAAATGGCTATGGATGTTTTATTTTAGATATAAATGTTCCAAATTTAGATGGAATTTCGGTGTTAGAATCAATAAAAATGTTTCATAAAGATACTCCAACAATAATCATTAGTTCAAACCATGATTTAGAGAAAATCCAAAAATCTTATGAAACAGGTTGTGACGATTATCTCAAAAAACCTTTTTTTATGTATGAACTTATCCAAAAAGTTCAAAAACTTTGTAGTACAGAATCTTATCTTTTAGATTTAGGAAATGGGTTTATTTTTAATTATCAAAAAAGATATTTAATGAAAGATAATGAAGAGGTGACATTGGCAAAAAAAGAGATTTTACTCCTTGAATTATTGGCAAAAGATATTCAAAGAACTTTTAGTTTTGAAGAGATTGAAGAGTATGTTTGGGAGGGAGAACCCTCATCTTTGATAAATATTAGAGCACTAATTAAAAGAATAAGAAAAAAAATACCTGAAGAGGCAATTAAGATTGTTAAAGGGGTAGGATACTCAATGAATGCAAAAAATATTAAAAAAGAACTTTAAATAATTTTTGTACTTTTGTTTAAGGAATATCCCATTCCTTTGACAATTGTTATTCCATTTTTAGGAAGTTTCTTCCTTAAACGTTTTATCATTGTACGTATATTTATAAGGTTTGTCTCTTCGCCTTCCCAAACATACTCTTCAATCTCCTCATAAGTTGCCAAATGATGTAAATCTTTTACAAAAAGTTCTAAAAAAAGAATCTCTTTTTTAGTAAGTTCTATCTCTTTATCATCCTTATATAAAAAGTGATTTTGCAGATCATACTTATAAACTTCATCAAATTGTAAATATCTTCCTTGAATACTACATAATTTTTTTACTTTTTGGATAAGTTCAAAAATATAAAAAGGTTTTTTGAGATAATCGTCACAACCTGTTTCATAAGATTTTTGTATTTTCTCTAAATCATGATTAGAACTAACAATTATTACAGGTGTCTGGGAATGATTCATCCTAATATATTCTAAAATAGTAATACCATCCAAATTTGGAACATTTATATCTAAAATAAAACATCCATAACCATTCCCTAATGCTTCCAAAGCCTTATCACCATCATTAAAACACTCTACTTTATATCCCTCTGAAACTAAAGCTTGTTTCATCACATTTGATAATCTGTCGTTGTCTTCAAGAATTAAAATTTTCATATTCTTTGTCCTAATTTTATAGTAAATATTGCGCCATCTTCCACATTCCTAACAAATATCTGCCCATCCATTTTATCTTCGATAATTACTTTAGTCATATAAAGACCTATTCCATGCCCATCCTCTTTAGTTGTAAAATAAGGTTCAAAAATTTTATACGGATTCTCATTTTTTATTCCACCTGCATTATCTTTGATAGTTATAATTAACAAATTATTTTGATTAAAAATTTTAATCTCTATTCTTCTGTTTTTGTAGTCTTTACTAAGTAATGCATCTTTTGCATTATTAAGTATATTTAAAACTGATTGCATAAACTCATTTTTGTATCCATATACATTAAGATTTGTATTCTCTTTTATCTCAAGGTCTATTTTTATATTATTATACTTCATATTATGACGAACAATATGAAGCATCGATTTTATTGCATCTTCAATATTAAAACTGATTTTTTTATTTGAAGGCATTATAAATTTTTGAAAATCATTAATTGTATCAGTCATATATGTTACTTGATTCATAATATCTTTTACAAAGCTATCATCCTCTTTTATCTCTTTACAACTTTTTGTATAAAAAAGTTCTTGTGCAATTGCAGTTATCTCAACAAGTGGTGATTTCCATTGATGGGCAATTGAAGAGAAAATTTCTCCAATCTCTGCTAATTTACTCTGTTGAATAACAAACTGTCTATTTTTTTGTTGTTCTAAAATAATCTCTTTTTCTTTTGTTATATCAGTAAAAATTGTAACAAAACCTTCTGAATTACTCTTTTTATCTTTGAATTTTTCTTGTTTTAAAAGATATATTCTAGTTTTAGCATTATCATCCATATACTTAAACTCATAATTTTCATTTACATCTTTTCTATAATTTTCTAAAATTTCAATTATCTTTCTAACACTATCTAACTCTTTAAAATCTTCAAGTTTCTTTCCATATAAAGTTTTACCCTCCACTTTTAATAATTTACAAAAATTGTTATTTGCTTCTACAATTATACCTGTTGAATCTTCCCAAAAAATTGGACTATCTATTGCATTTAAAAGAGTCTCATCAAACTCTATTCTCTTTCTTAAATCTTTTTCAATTCTTTTTCTCATATATATATTATGAACAAGTCCCAAAATAAGAAAAACTAAAAAAGGTGAAATTGTAAAAACAAAGTTGATAAATCCTCTATGTTTATCATAAAAAGTTACCCTTTTATTAACTAAGGTATAAGGAACTTTTAAAGCATCTACAGGAAGGGTAAACTCGCTTAATTTTGTGGAATCAAAAACATACTGCAAATCATCTGAAACAACAATTTTATGTGGTTCTCCTTCTAAAATATCAAGGGCCATTTTTCCAGACTTTTCACCAAATTTAAAGAGATCTATAATTTTTCCTCCAGTTGCACCCTTTTTTATAAAAATTGAGTCTGTTACAAAAATTGGTATTTTTGCATTTTTAATAAAATTTGAAATTGCTTGATTTTTATTTAATTCTCCATTACTATTTTTATAAAATCTTATAAACAATGCTGCAGTTGTTTCATCCCTTTTGGAGAATCTTTTTATTAGGTTTTCTAAATTATCCTCTTTTAAATAACTTAATTCAAAACTCCCGTTAAAGCTCTGAATTAACTCATCTATTAAAGGTTCTGTATGAAGAGCATTTAAACTTTTGTCATTGATTATATAAAGTTTTTTCATGCTAGGAAAAATTGTACGAATAATATCTACATTTCCTTGTAAATCTCTTCTTTCAAGAAGTGCCGAAACTCTGTTTTCTACACCAAATCTTTTTGCTTTTTCATATGAAAAATTCTCTATTCCTACAGCCAAAATGGGTTTATTATTAAAAAAATCTTTATAGATATCCAACACAAAATCATAGGCAAATCTATCAATAGCCATTACCAAATCATATTTTCTATTTTTTAGCTGAACTCTATATAGTTTTTTCAAACTATCATAATACTCTTGGGAAGTAACTCTTTTAGAATCCATATATAAAGTGTTTATGTCTATATCTGTCTTAGGATAAAGAACTTTTTCTATCCCTGCTATTATTTTATCACTAAATTCATAACCTTTATGATATGAATTTATAATCAGTATAGAACTGTTTGCAAACAAAAAAGATTGAAAAATTAAAAATAAAAACAACTTCTTCATAAAAGTTATTATAATTGAGTTTATATTAAAAAAGTGGCATCTTCTAAAAGGTACCACTTTTTATATCTCTATAATTTATAGAAGGAAGAACCCAAGTACAACTAGTGCACCTAGGAAGATAGCTCCAAATACTGCACCTAACATCCACCAAGTTGCTTGTGAGATGTAGCCTGCACCATACCATATCGGAGATGGTCCTGTTGCATATGGAGTGATAATCCCCATAAGCCCTAAAGAACCTACTAATAATATTGCCATTGGTTGAATCATATCAGGTGGCAATAGATTTGCTGCAATTCCTAAGAACAGTGGAAGTAATGCAACAACATGTGCTGTAACACTTGCAAATAGATAGTGGAACAAGAAGAATAGTATCAATAACACTATACCAATTGTAACTGGATCTAATCCTGTAAGCCAGCTAGAAATTAATCCTGATGCCCATTTTAAATATCCAACTTTTTTAAGACCATCAGCCATAGCAACTAAAGTAGCAAACCAAATAAGTACATTAAATGCACCTTTATTTGTGATTACATCATCCCAAGAGATAACATTTGTAAGAACGAGCAAACATAATACAACAATCGCTGCAACCGTACTATCAATTCCTATTTGTTTACCAAAAATCCACATAACTAAAGCTAAGATTCCAAGAGATAACATCAAAATCTCTTTAGTTGTGATTTTACCCATTTTTTCTAGCTCTTCTGATGCCCAAATTGGAGCTTCTGGAGAGTATTTTTGTTCAGGTGGATAGATAATATATGCTAAATAAGGAACCAATAAGAATAGAGGAACCATAATAGCTGCTAATGAGGTAAACCAAGTACCCCATTCAATTGCAACTGAAACGTTTTTCTCAACCAAAGATACTGCAAGTAAATTTGGTGCAAGTGCAGTTAAGAACATTGAACTTGTAACACAAGTTGCTGCAACTGCTACCCAAGAGATATATGAACCTATTTTTCTTGGTTCATTATCTGGTAATGAATTAAACATTTGAGGAATGTTAATAGCAATTGGGAAAATTGTACCCGCACTTCTTGCTGTATTTGAAGGCATAAATGGAGCTAAAATACCATCTACAAATGCCACAGCATAACCAAGTCCAAGTGTTGTTTTACCTAGTTTTTTAACCAAAAGTAGCGCTATACGTTTACCAAGCCCAGATTTTTTATACCCAAGAGCAAACATAAATGCTGCAAAAATCAACCAGATAACTCCATTTGAAAAACCACTAAGAGCCCAACTTCTAGCTGCTTTTGCACTATCTCCTACAAGACCAAACGCAGCACAAAAAGCAACCCCAATCATACCTATTAATGCAGGTGGGATAGGCTCCAAAATTAAACCAACGATAACTCCTAAAAACACTGCAAAGAAGTAGTGTGCATTTACTGCTAATCCTTCAGGTGTTGGAAGAAGTGCTACAAAAACTGCAACCAGAATTGGAATTGCCATTTTTACATTATTGCTCATAACTTATCCTTTTAATTAAATTCTTATAGTGAAATCTTATTTCATCTATGTGGCATTAGTGTGGCATTTTAAAAAAACATTTTTTTTTCAAAAAAAAAGGAACAAAGTCTAAACTTCGTTCCTCTCAAAAATTATTCTCTATATTTAATATTACAACAAAGAGTTGATTTTATCGACAAATGCTTGCTTTGATGCAGCCCCAACCATTTGATCAACTATTTCACCATCTTTCATAAAAATAATAGTTGGAATAGATCTAATTCCATATTTTACAGCTAAATCTTGTTGTTCATCAGTATTTACTTTACAAACATTAGCTTTACCTTCAAACTCACCAGCTAATTCTTCAATTACGGGAGCAATCATCCTACAAGGTCCGCACCATGGAGCCCAGAAATCTACTAATGATACACCAGAACCAGTTACTTGATCAAAGTTTTCAGGAGTTAAATCTATATATTTACCCATCTTTATTTCCTTTTTTTTTAAATGTACGTACACAAAATTATACTGTTTAAACCTTAAATCAAGTTGTATCTTTATATACCCTAATCTAGCATAAATAAAATTTTAGTTAGAATATTGCCAAATTTAATATGGGTAGTTTATATGGATATTAGAAAAGAGTATTTAGAGTTTTTTAAGAGTAAAGGACATGAGGTAATCTCATCAATGCCACTTGTTCCTGATGATCCAACTTTAATGTTTACAAATGCAGGAATGGTTCAATTTAAAGATATTTTTACAGGAGCTGTTCCTAGACCAGTTAATCCAAGGGCAACATCTTGTCAATTGTGTGTTAGAGCAGGAGGGAAACATAACGATTTAGAAAATGTTGGGTACACTGCACGTCACCACACTCTATTTGAGATGTTAGGAAACTTCTCTTTTGGAGATTATTTCAAAGAGGATGCAATTGCATATGCTTGGGAGTTTGTAACAGTGAATCTTGCACTTCCAATTGAAAAACTTTGGGTTACAGTTCATGATAGCGATGATGAAGCCTTTGAGATTTGGTCTAAACATATTGATCCTTCAAGAATAATGAGATTTGGAGACAAAGACAATTTCTGGTCTATGGGAGATACAGGTGCATGTGGACCATGTTCAGAGATTTTCTACGACCAAGGAGAAGAACACTTCAATGGTCCTGAAGATAAAATGGGTGGAGATGGTGATAGATTTCTAGAGATTTGGAACTTAGTATTTATGCAGTATGAAAGAAGCAGTGATGGAACTTTAACTGCTCTTCCAAAACCTTCAATTGATACAGGTATGGGACTAGAAAGAGTTATGGCAATCAAAGAGGGAGTTTTTAATAACTTCGATTCATCTAATTTTCAACCTATAATCAAAAAACTTGAAGAGTTAGCAGAAAAAGAAGCAACTTCTGAAACTATAGGTTCATATAGAGTAATTGCAGACCACTTAAGAGCAAACTCATTTATGCTATCTCAAGGTATTCTTTTTGGAAATGAAGGAAGACCTTATGTAAATAGAAGAATTATGAGGAGAGCTGTAAGACATGGTTATTTACTTGGATTTAGAGAACCATTTATGGCAAAACTATATGATACACTTTGTGATATTATGGGGTCTCATTATAGTGAATTAGTTGAACAAAAAAGTTATGTAAAAGAGCAGTTGACTTTAGAAGAAGAGAGATTTTTCAAAACAATTGATTCGGGAATGACTCTATTTAATGAAGAGCTTAAAAATACTAAAGATCTATTCTCAGGAGAGATTGCATTTAAACTATATGATGAAAAAGGTTTCCCTTTAGACTTAACAGAAGATATGTTAAGAGACAGAGATATAAAAGTTGATGTTGAAAAATTTGAAGAGTTAATGTCTTTACAAAAAGCTAAAGCAAAAGCTGCTTGGAAAGGTAGTGGAGATAGTGCAACGGAAGGTGATTTTAAAACATTAATAGAGAAATATGGTATTAATGAATTTGTAGGTTACAATACTACAACATTTGAGAGTAAAATTGTTGCCCTTTTAGATGAGAGTTTTAATGAAGTTCAAGCTCTTGAAAAAGGACAAAGTGGTTGGGTAATGCTTGACAAAACTCCTTTTTATGCTACAAGTGGTGGACAAACAGGTGATATTGGTGCTTTAGAAGATGAAGGACATATTGCTATAGTTAAAGATACTCAAAAATTTCATGGATTAAACCTATCAAAAATTAAAGTTGAAAAATCTAATCTAAAAGTTGGTGAAGCTGTTTCTGCTGTTGTTGTAAATAGATGGGAAGTTGCAAAACACCATAGTGCAACACACCTACTTCAAAGTGCACTTAAAATGGTACTTGGGGATACAGTTTCACAAGCTGGTTCTTTAAATGATTCAAATAGATTAAGATTTGACTTTACATACCCAAAAGCTATGACAAATGAAGAGATTGAAGAGGTTGAAGACTTAGTAAACTCTATGATTATAAGAGGTCTACCTGGAAGTGTAGAAGAGTTACCTATTGAAGAGGCTAAGAAAAAAGGTGCCATAGCTATGTTTGGAGAGAAATATGGAGATATGGTAAGAGTTGTTGGCTTTGGAGGAATCTCTGTTGAATTTTGTGGAGGAACACACGTAAGAAATACTCAAGATATTGGTTCTTTTTATATAACAAAAGAGTCAGGAGTTAGTGCTGGAGTTAGAAGAATAGAGGCAGTTTGTGGACTTGCTGCTATTAAATATACAAAAGAGTATATTACAAAAGTAAATGAACTACAAAATGAGCTTAAAAACAGTGATATTATTCTTGGAGTTAAAAAACTAAAAGATCAAATAAAAGAGCTTAAAAGAGAGCTTGAAGAGGCACAAAACTCTATATCTGCACCAATTACTGAAGAGATGATTGGAGATATAAAAGTTGTAGTTGACATTGTGAACAATGGCGATATTAAAAAAATAGTTGATGACTATAAAAACGGAAATGACAAAGTTGCAATAATGCTTATTCAAGCAAAAGGTGACAAAGTTATGCTTGTAGCTGGTTCTAAAAATTGTAGTGTTAAAGCTGGTGATTGGATCAAAGCTATTGCTCCAATTGTTGGTGGAGGTGGTGGTGGAAGACCAGACTTCGCACAAGCGGGTGGTAAAGATGTTTCAAAAATTGAGGAAGCAAAAAAAGCTGCTTTAGAGTTTGCAAAGGAAAATCTATAAAATGGAAAACCTATTTCATAACTTTTCATCAATTATTGTTTTTCTTCATGTATTTAGTGCTGTAATTTGGGTAGGAGGAATGATTGCAATTAGATTTGCAGTACACTACTCAATGCAAGAGATTGAAGAACCTAAAGTAAAAATTGGAAGAACCTTAGAAAATCTTAGAAGATTTTTTAATATGGTAATTCCTTCTATAGTTCTTCTTCTTTTAACTGCAATTATAATGATAATAGCACTTGGATTTAAAGGAACACCTTTATACTCTTTTGTAATTGCAAAAGAGGCTATTTGGACAGTTATGACTTTGGTTTTTATTATAATATTTAGAAAAAGAAAAAATGCACAAGCTGCTTTTGATGAGGGAAATATAACTTTAGCAAAAGATAACCTTGTAATAATTGCAAAATATTTTATTCCTCTAAATATAGTTTTAGGTCTTGTGGCAATCTACTTTGGTATTACCCTAAGAGGAATGTAAACCTTGAAATAAGAGCTTTGTTTAAAACAAACTCTTATTTTATTTTCTTTATTAAAAATTTTTATCTTAAGAGATTTTAAGTTACAATAAATTTTCTTAAAACTTCAATTTATCGGGTATTTTAGTGAAAAATTACATTTCTAATTTTTTATTTTTTCTATTGTTATTATTGATTCAAGGTTGCTCTTTTAATAGTGGTAATATAACCACAGCACCAAAAACTACTCCAAGTGCAAATTTAGATTACAATAAAATATATGATAATTTAATTACCCAATACAAAGATTGGAAAGGTGTTAAGTATAAATATGGAGGCTACTCTAAAAAAGGAATAGACTGCTCTGCTTTTGTACAAAGAACCTTTAAAGAAAAACTTAATTTAAATCTTCCTAGAACAACAGCTTTACAGCTTGAAGTTGGAGAAGAGATAAATACAAATAGTTTAATAACTGGAGATTTAATTTTCTTTTCGACTGGATTTAAAACAAATCATGTGGGAATCTATTTAAAAGATGGAAAATTTATGCATGTCTCAACTAAAAAAGGGGTAATAATCTCGCGAATTAATAACCCATACTACTCAAAACATATAAAAGAGATACGAAGAGTTCTATACTAAAGGAAATATTTGAAATTAAAAAAATTTATACTACTAATATCTATTATTACTCTATTTTCAGGATGTATCTCAAATAAATCAAATGAGATTGCAGAAACATTAAGTAATCATAAGACAACACAGCAAACATTAACTGATACTGAGTATATTCAAGAGTCATTAATGTCATTTTACAATGAATGGAAAAATGTAAAATATAAGTTTGGTGGAGCAACAAAAAAAGGTATTGACTGCTCTGCTTTTGCCCAAAGATTATTTAAAGAGAAGTTTAATTTAGATATTCCAAGAACAACAACAAATCAAGTTAAAATTGGTGAAAAAATTGATAAATCAGAGCTTGAAGAGGGAGATTTAATCTTCTTTAAAACAAGTAAAATAGATAGACATGTTGGAATATATGTTGGAGATGGAAGATTTATGCACGCTTCAATAAAAGGTGTAAAACTTACAAGTCTTGATAAACCTTTTTATATAAAAACTTACTGGACTTCTAGAAGAGTAATCTTCTAAAATCCACCATATAATGCCAAAACAACAGGTATATATATAACTGAAATCAGTGTTGATAAAAGAACAGTAAAAGAGGCTTTTTCAGGTTTTGCTTTTAATAAAATTGCCAAAGTCACTGTATTTCCAGCTAGTGGAATAATAGAGAATAAAAATAGCACTTTATAAATATCTTCATTTAAAAAGTTTATAAAATTTTTATCTATAAAAATTATTGCCAAAACAACTCCAGGCCAAAAAATAAATTTGTAGAAGTATGCAATTTTTATATATTTTTTATCAAAATCCTCATGGATATTAAAACCCTTCATTCCCATTCCAAGCATCATCATTCCTAAAAGTCCATATGCCCACTTAAAATTCTCAAAATATGGAACAATAACTTCAGGTGTTCTAAATCCCAAAATATTAAATATAATTCCTGCAATAAAAGAGTAAAGTACTGGAAGTTTTATAACTTTCATAATTGATTGTCTTGCAGTAAAACTCCCTTTTGCTGTTACAAAAAAACCTGTACTATTTTCATATAAAATAGAAGCTAAAGTTCCAAAAATAAAGATATTTGCTACACTTGGTTCAAGCAAAATCATAGCCAAAGGGATACCAAAGTATCCGCTATTTCCTGTACCACAAGTAAAGGCTAAAGTATTTACACTTGCATCTTTCCATTGATTTTTGTATTTATACAAAATATAAAAAGCAATCAAACTTCCAAAAATATAAATAAACATTGGTAAAAAGACAAGTTGGAGATTTATTTCAATTGATAAAACAGCAAAAAATATTACCACTGGTCCTAAAATATAGATTAGTAAAAAGGCAATCTGCTCTCTTTTTACTTTGAAATATTTTGTTAAGATAAATCCCACAAAAATTGTAAGATACAAAGGGAAAATTTTTCCAAGTAAAATAAATAAAACATTCAAATTATATTCCTAAATATTTGGCTAAAAGAAAAAGGATTATAACACAAAAAATATACATCTTAAAGGCGTAAGGAAGGTTTGTTTTAAATATCTCTTTTGCATTTAAATCATATCTTGCTTGCATTGTAAGATTAACTCCACTAAAGGGAGAAGTTGATACTGAAGTTGACCAAGACATTAAAAATGTTGCAGCTAATAGGGTATGATTTAGATCCATTGTCCAGTTACCTACTATTGCAATTGAGATAATTGGATGTATTCCAATAAATGAAACTAAAATAAAAACTAATAGCATTATTGATGCAGCAAAAGCATCAAAATTTTTAAAAGGAAAATCAATATTATATCCCATTAATAAACTACTAACACTAACCCCAAACATCCCTGCAACTAGAAACAGTGCAATCTCATTTTTCATTTTAGGAAGTTCTGTAGTTACATGGGAATTTAGATTTTTTATAGCATTTTTTATTCCAACTTTAAAGGGTAAAATTAGACTTGTTAAAAGTATTGAAAACATAGAAATTAAAAGAATTACCTTTAGATTTGGATAGTAATGATTGGTAACTAAAACTAAAATAGCCAATAAAAATGGTAAAAGAAGCGTATCAAACTGCATTGGATAACCTCTAAACTCACTAAAATCACAATCTTTTAACTCTCTTAAGGTTATAAAAAAAGCAGTTACTGCTAAAACTATTCCTATTACTAGAATTTTAGAAGTCATTAGGTTTGGTGCATAGGTTATTGCTGCAGCAAAAGCAACAAAAAAAGGCGACCAATAGGCATCTGTTGAAAAGGCTCTAGTTAAAAGAATAATTTGTAGTTTTGATAAAGAAGCTCTTTTATATAGTTTATCTGCAACTAAAATAAGAGAAGAGAGATTAATAACAGAACCAAAAAGATGAACTCCCCAATAGGTTTTAATAAAAGAGTTTTTTCCTGTGGGAAGCTCTTTTATATTCTCATTTTTGGGTGTTGCAATAAGTCTTAAAAAACCTACACCTATTAAAAGAGTAAGAAGATATTGATTTACTAAAATTGCCCTCGCAAAATCTATTTGAAAATTTTTTATCATACAAAAAAGAAATATTGCAAATGAAAGACCAAGTAATAAAATCAAAAGTTTTATATTTGATACTTTTCTAAATAAAAGGATTAGTGCTAACCAAGCAAAAATACCTGAAAAGATAAAAAGCTCATTTAAAAAAAAGTAACTAAAAATAGTAATTAAAAAAGAGGCAAAAATCAAAATGCCAGATAATAGTGATAAATTCATTTGGTAATTATACATAAATTTAGTTCATTTTTTCTCTTGCTTTGATAAAATAATTTAAGATATAAAAAAAGGAAAAGCTTGATAAGACTTGGTTCTAATTCACAAACAAGAGCACTTATACTAAAAAATCATAAAATAGAGTTTATACAAAATGGTGGAGATTTTGATGAAGATTCTATAAGCACAAAAAATCCAAAATCTTTTGTATATTTGGCAACATTAGGTAAATATAATGAACTTTATAAGAAGTATGGAGTTGAAGATATGCCACTTCTTGTTGCAGATTCTGTTGTAACTTCAAAAGGGGAGCTTCTTAGAAAAGCTAAAAATGAGGCAGATGCAAGAAGAATGTTAAATCTTCAAAGTGGAAGTGAAACCTCGGTTATCACTTGTATGATATATAAAAGCAAGAAAAAAGAGTTAATAGATATCTCAATAACTACTTATAAATTCAAAGAGTTTGACAAAAAAGATATTGAAGATTATATAAGTTCTAAAAAATGTTATGGAAAAGCAGGTGCTATTATGGTTGAAGGTTTTTGTAAACCCTATATATTAGATGTAAAAGGGTATGAAAGTACAGCCATGGGACTTTGTGTAGAGAAATTAAAAGTATTTTTAAATTAATTTCAACTATTTAGAAAAGGTTTCAAACCTTTCCTAAACTATACTATTTTGTTTACAAGTTGAGAAGGAAGTAATCCTAAAGACTCTTCCACTAATTTTGTATCTCCATGTCCTATAAACTCATCTTCGTACTCAAAAGAGTTAACTTTTATACAGATTCTCTCTTTGTTTAAAAACTCTAAAATAGCACTTCCTACCCCACCTTGTTTTTGAGAATCACTAAAAATATACCATTGCTCATATTTAAGGCTTAACTCTTTTAAAAGTTGTTCATCAAGAGGTTTTACAAATCTTAAATCTAATACTGCAATATCTTCACTATGTAAACTCTCTGTTTGTAAAGCTCTACTAACCCCTGCTCCATATCCAATAAAGAGTTTTTTTGAACTTCCCTCTTTTAAAAGCTGAGCCTTACCTAATTCAAATTTTGTTGCTTCATAATTTAATTTAGCAAAGGCTCCTCTTGGATATCTAATTGCACAGGGAGATTTAGCCTCATAACCAAACTCTAATGCATACTCTAATGTTTTATCATCCCTTGGAGCACAAAGTATCATATTTGGTAAAACTCTTAAAAATGAGATATCAAAAACACCTTGATGAGTCTCTCCATCATTTCCTACAATTCCAGCTCTATCTATTGCAAAAACAACAGGTAAATTCATAATACAGACATCATGTATTATTTGGTCATATCCCCTTTGCAAAAAAGTTGAATAGATAGTAATAAAAGGTTTAAATCCCTCTTTTGCCATAGCTGCCATTGAAGTTACTGCATGTTGTTCTGCAATTGCAACATCCCAAAATCTAGTAGGAAACTCTTTCATTAGTTTATCAATACCTGTACCACTTGGCATAGCTGCTGTTACACCTACAATATTTTCATGTTTTTTAGCCAGTTCTAAAAGTGCATCTGCATATACTGCTGTTGCAGCTTTTGCTGAAGATTTTTTTGCAAACTCACCAGTTTGTACATCAAAAGGAGATACCCCATGCCATATTTCATGTTGTCCCTCTGCAAATTCATACCCTTTACCTTTTATGGTTCTTGCATGAACTATTACAGGTTTTTTTATCTCTTTTGCTATTTGTAGGGTTTCAATTATCTCTTCTAAGTTATGTCCATCAATTGGACCTATATAATCTATCCCCATCTCTTCAAAAATAATACCAGGAGTGATAAGTTTCATACTCTCTTCTATCTTTTTAGCTAGATAAGTTGCTCCCTCTGGTAGTTTCTGAATTATATTTCTATCTACTCTATCTTTAAAATTTTGGTAAAACTTACCAGCTAATATTTTTGATAGATATTTTGATATAGAACCAATAGGTTTTGCTATTGACATCTCATTATCATTTAAGATTATAACCACAGGATATTTTCTATCTCCTAATTCATTTAAAGCCTCATAAACCATCCCAGCTGTCATAGAGCCATCACCAATCATAACAACAGGGATCCTATCTTCTCCCTTTAGTTTTATAGCTTTTGCTGCACCAATTGCAAGGGATATTGATGTGGAACTATGTCCTGCTACAAAAAAATCTGCGTTGGATTCATTGGGTTTTGTAAATCCACTTATTCCGTTGTATTGTCTAAGGGTTTCAAAATCATCCCATCTTCCATTTATAAGTTTATGGGGATAACATTGATGGGAAACATCATATATAAAAGGGTCTTTTTTTATATCAAAAACCTTATGCATAGCCACAGTTAATTCAACTGCACCTAAAGGAGAGGAGAAATGTCCCCCCTTTTTTGATACAACATCAATTATCCTCTCTCTTATATCTTGACAAATTTTTTCTAATTCTTTGAGGTTTTTATCTTTTAGTTCCATAATAAGTTATAAGTTCTCTTCTTTTTTTAATTGTTCTAGTACTTCATCTAAAACTTTGAATACTTTTGTATTTTGATCTTCTCTTCCTATAGTTATTCTAATTGCATTTAGACCATAGCTTGTTAAATCTCTAATTATAACACCTCTTTCTAAAAGATTTTGTGCAACATGTGAAGAGATAAATTTATTATCAAATTTCATTGTAATAAAGTTTGTAAAACTTTCTATATATTCAAACCCTCTGCTTTTTGCATACTCTTCATATCTTTTCATCTCTACAAAATTTAATTCAATACATTTTTTTACAAACTCTTCATCTTTTAAAGCTTCAATTGCAGCAGCTAAAGATAGAGTTGTAATATTAAAAGGAGGTCTTACTTTATAAAGGGTTTTGATTATACCAACTTGCCCTATTCCATATCCAACCCTCATACCTCCAAGAGCATAAGCTTTTGAAAAAGTTCCAAGATAAACCGCATTTGGAAATCTCTCAATTAAATCTGAAGGATTAATTGCTTTTTTTGAATCTTTGTAAGCTGCGTACTCCATATATGCACAATCAACTATAACCAAAGTCTCTTTATTAACTTTTGCTAAGAAATTATAAACATCCTCTTTATCTAAACACTCTCCCAATGGATTGTTTGGAAGGCATAAAAAGATAATATCTGCTCCATGTTCTTTATACATAGCTTCAAATTCAGCTAAATTGTGTTCATTACTAGGAGTTCTAAGGATTGTAGCACCCTCTTGTTTTCCATAAATTTCATACATTGCAAAAGTTGTTTTTGCCATAAGTATTTTTGAACCAACATGACACTTTGCTTTAATTAGAAATTCAATTATTTGGTCACTTCCTGCTCCAATAATTACATTATCACTTAAGACACCATATTTTTTTGATAGAGAATCTTTTAATTCATACATAGAGTCATCAGGGTACATAAACATATTTTTTGATAACTCTTGAATTTTTTTTACTACCTTTGGTGAAGTTCCGTATGGGTTCTCATTTGATGCAAGTTTGATTATATCTTTCTCATTTACACCATACTCTCTTACAACCAACTCAATTGGTTTACCTGCTTCATAAATTTTACACTCATCTAAAAGTTCTTTAAATTTCATTTTTTCCTCTTTTTATATATCATCAATCTCTTTAACATAAGAGCCTAAAAACTTAATACTATTTTTATGTTTTTCAAAGATTTTTTTAACATTTTCATCATCTTTATGTCCATCAAAATCAATAAAAAATATTGATATTCCTTCCACAATATGTGATTTGATTTTTGTCAAGTTAATCCCTGCTTTATTAAAACTTGTAAGAAAATCCACAAGTGCCCCAGGAGTATTTGGAAGTTTTGCTAAAATTGATGTTTTATCATTTCCAGAACTTGCATTTTCAAAATCACTTATTATAAAGAATCTTGTTTTATTATTATCTTTATCTTCAATATTCTCAAACAAAATTGGTAGATTATACATCTTTGCACCAACATGAGAACAAATAGCCGCACTATTTGGTTCGTTTAAAGCAAATTTTGCAGCTTTTGTTGTTGACTCTACGGGAATATGTTCTACCTCATCTAAACCAAAGTTTTCCAAAAAGTTATGACATTGATCAAAAGCTATATCTTTTGAGTAGATTCTTTTAATATCACTTACTTTATCACAAGTAGTTGCCAAAGTGTGGTGAATATCTAGAATTACTTCTGCAATAATTTTTAAATTATAGTTACTTAAACAGCTAATTGTGTCACTTACAATTCCATTTGAAGAGTTCTCAATAGGAATAACTCCAAATCTAGCTTTTTTAGTACTAACTTCTCTAAAAACTCCTTTTATAGAACCAATTGAGATATATGAACTCATGGCTCCAAATCTAGTTTCTGCTGCTTGATGGGTAAAACTTCCCTCAGGTCCCAAATATGCTACATTTTCAGGTAATTCAAAAGTTCTTGATACTGCAAATATCTCTAGAAATAAAGCCTCAATTGCTTTTCTATTTAATTTTCCTTTATTTAAAGAGTCCAATCTATCTATAATAGCTTTTTCTCTATCTGGTCTATAAATAGCTCCTCCACTTTGAGCTTTTAAAACTCCAACTTGATGTACAAGTTCCATTCTCTCATTTAATAGTTTTAAAAGTTCATTATCTATGGAATCAAGCTTATTTCTTAACTCTTTTAATCCCTCTTCACTCATATTTCACCCTTTTTTAAACTTTCTAACGCTTCTTCTAAATCACTAAATACTCTATTTGGCATTTTCTCTTGTGGAAAACTATTTATTTCATCTTTTGATTTAACTTTTCCACTTAAAACTAAATTCGTTTTCATGCCCAAATCTTGGGCACCAATCAAGTCACCAATCATATCATCACTTATAACAGTAATATCTTTAAAATCCAAATTAATTAGTGCTCTAGCTTTGTCATAGAAGTTGAAACTTGGTTTTCCAACTATCTCATAACCTCTATTTGATGCAAACTTTATCATGCTCATAATTGCACCAACTCCAGGGTATCTTTTCCCCTCTTTACTATAAGTTGATGTTCCGTGCATTGCAATTAAATTTTTTGCTTTAAATGCACACTCAATCATTTTTACATAATCTTCATTTGTGTAGTCTTGTTTAATTGAAACAACCAAAGAGTCAAACTCTTCAAAATCTATCTCATATCCCATCTCTTGTAAAACATTTAAAAACTTATCTGTTCCAAATGCTGCAATTTTTTTACTCTTCAAAATCTCTTTTAAAGTATAAAAAGGGTCAATATAGTTTTTTATATCAAAACCCATATTTCTAAGTTCTTCTATAAAATCTTCACTTCTATTTTTACTATTGTTTGTTATAACAACATAAGGAATTGAGTTTTCATTTAAATATGAGATAAATTCACATGCACCTTTTATTGGTCTTTTATCAATATCATCAATTAATGTACCTTGTACATCTATAAAAAAACCTCTGTTCATTAATCTATTTTATAAACTCCTCTTCTAGGGCAATAATATCTTCAAAGCTTTCTCTTTTTCTAATAAGTCTATCTTTGCCATTTTCAACAGCTATCTCTGCTACTCTTCCTCTTGTATTGTAGTTACTAGACATTACAAAACCATACGCTCCAGCACTATGAATTGCAATTAAATCATTATGCTCTGTTTTTGGTAGAGTTATATCTTTTGCAAAAAAATCACCACTTTCACAAATAGGTCCTACAAGATTACATTTGCTAAGTTCATTATTATTATTTAGAACTTCAACTTTATGATATGCATTATATAAACTTGGTCTAATAAGGTCATTCATAGCTCCATCAACAATTACAAATCTTTTTTCACCATTTACTTTTTCATACAAAACTTTTGTCACAAAAGTTCCTGCATTTCCAACAATAAATCTACCTGGTTCACAAACAACTGTAATATCAAGTCCAAACATACTCTCTAAAACTGCTTGAGCATACTCATAAGTATCGATTAGTTTTTCATCATCATAAATAATTCCTAATCCACCACCAACATCCATAAAAGATAGTTCAATTTTAATTGCTTTTAGATTTCTTACTAAATCAGCAATAATCTGAACAGACTCTTTAATTGGTTGTAATTGAGTTAGTTGAGAACCAATATGACAATGGATACCAACTGGCTCTAAAAATTCAGAGTTATTACATTGAATATACATTCTTTTTGCTGTATCAATATCTACTCCAAATTTATTCTCATGCAATCCAGTTGAGATATATGGGTGTGTTTTAGGATCAATATTTGGATTAACTCTAATAGATATTCTTGCAACTTTTCCAAGCTCTTTTGCAATTTTTTCTACTCTGTTAAGCTCTGCTGCACTCTCAACATTTATCATTAAAATATCAAATTCTAAAGCCTCTTGAATCTCCCCATCAATTTTTCCAACTCCAGAAAAGATGATTTTATATGGAGGAATTCCAACTTTTAAAGCTCTTTTAACCTCTCCTATACTAACACAGTCAGCCCCAGCACCAAGTTGTGCCAAATGTTTTATCACAGATAGATTTGAGTTTGCTTTAAGTGCATAAGCAATTAAAGATTTTCTAGCTTTAAATGACTCTTTTAACTCATTGTATTGATTTGTTATATAATCAAAATCATATACATAATATGGTGTTTGATATTTCTGTGCTAACTCTTTATAATTAATACTCATAATATTTTTCCTGTACTTTTTAAAATCTTAATTTAAGATTTTTCTAAATCCTAAATAAAAACTTTTAAGAAGCTATATTTTTATTAGAGTTCAAGGCTTGAAAAAATCTTCGTTAGGAGTTTACATATAGTAAATGACTAACTAAGATTTTTTTGTAAACGAAGAACTCTTTAAAAAGAGAGTTTCTTACTTATCAGTGCCGTTCCAAGCAATAGTAGGTTTCCCATCTGTAAAATCAACAGCTGGCATACCCATAATATTGTACCCGCAATCAACATGATGAACTTCACCTGTTACAGCACTACTTAAATCTGATAATAGATACATACCTGAATTTCCAACTTCATCAGTTGTTACATTTTTCTTTAATGGAGAGTGTGCTTCATTCCATTTTAACATAAATCTAAAGTCACTAATTCCAGCAGCTGCCAAAGTTTTAATAGGACCTGCACTAATAGCATTTACTCTAATACCATCTTTTCCTAAATCTTCTGCTAAATATTTAGTTGTCATATCTAATGCTGCTTTTGCAACACCCATTAGATTATAATTTGGAATATATTTTTCCCCACCGTAATATGTTAATGTAAGAATAGATGAACTATTTGATAGTAGAGGTTTTAGCTCTCTTACAACTTCAATTAGTGAATATACTGAAATATCCATAGCTATATCAAATGCATTTTTAGTTATATCCATAAATCTTCCAGATAATCCCTCTTTTGGCGCAAATGCAATTGAGTGAACAATAAAATCAATTTGACCTAAGTCTTTTTCTAAAGACTCTTTTAAAGCTTTAATCTCTTCAGGGTTACTAACATCACAAGGGTATACTAAATCTTCACTTCCAAATTCAGCTGCAATTGGTTCAACTCTTTTTTTCAAACTATCATTTAAATATGTAAATGCAATTTTAGCTCCTTGAGCCGCACACTGTTTTGCAATACCATAAGCAATCGATTTATTGTTTGCTACACCTAAAATAACACCTTTTTTACCTGCCATTAACATTTTTATAGATCCTTTGTATTTTCTAAAATTTGTTTAAAATCATCTGCAACCCAAGATGCAGTACCAATTAATGCTCCATCAACACTCTCAATAGAACAAATCTCTCGAACATTATCAACTTTTACACTTCCACCATATAAAAGAGGTTTGTTAATTCTTTTTTTTATGGCACCATGTACAGCTTCAATATCGTCATTTGTTGCAGTTACTCCAGTTCCTATTGCCCAAACAGGCTCATAGGCTAAAATAAGATTTTCATAATTTATATCAATACCATCAAACTGCGAATACACATACTCCAAAGTCTTCTCCAAACCACTCTGTTTTACCTCTAAAGGCTCACCTACACAATAGATGATTTTATAACCCAAAGCTTTATAAAACTCATATTTTTTTGCAATTGTAGCCTGTGATTCATTTAAAATATGTCTTCTTTCACTATGCCCTATTAATATTGTTCTAATATTAAATTCATCAAGCTGTTGTGTTCCTATCTCCCCTGTAAACGAACCGTTTTCAATAGGGTATGCATTTTGTGCTCCAATCTTTAAATTTGATTGTGTTTTAATAAAATCAAAAGAGGTAGCAGTTGGAAATACTATAACCTCACTTTCAATTTTATTTGATACTATAAACTCATCTACCTCTTTTATGAAAGAGGCAGTTGATTTTCTTGTATGATTTGTTTTAAAATTTGAAGCAATAATTGCCATGTATATTATCCTTTAAGTTTTTTTCTATTCTTCTAAAACTAAAGCTTTAACACCTGGTAAAACTTTCCCTTCAATCAATTCAAGTGAAGCTCCTCCACCAGTTGAGATAAAAGTCATATCTTCTTCATCTCCAGTTACTCTAACCAAATCAGCTGTATCTCCACCACCAACAACTGTTGTTGCAAATGATTGAGCAACTGCATTAGAGATTCTAGTACTTCCTTTTGCAAATTTTTCCATCTCATAAACACCCATTGGTCCATTCCAAAGAATCGTATTTGCATCACCAAGAGCAAGTCTAAATAGTTGTGCTGTTGCAGGTCCTATATCTAATCCCATCCAGTTTTCTGGTATCTCTTGTGTTGTAACAAGTTTTGCAATAGCTTCTGCATCAAAAGCTTCTGCTGCAACAACATCAACAGGTAAGTATAGTTTTACACCTAACGCTTTTGCCTCTTCCATTATTTTAAGAGCCTCAGGAATTAAATCATCTTCAACTAAAGATTTACCAACTTCATACCCTTGAGCCTTTAAGAAGGTAAACGCCATACCTCCACCAATTAATATTTTGTCAACTTTTGTAATTAGATTATGTAAAACTTCAAGTTTTCCAGATACCTTAGACCCACCAACAATTGATACAAATGGTCTTTTTGGATTTTGAACAATATTGTGGAAAAATTTAATCTCTTTTGCCAATAAAAATCCAGCTGCTTTATGTTTTATATCAAAAAACTCTGTTATAGCCTCAACTGAAGCGTGAGCTCTGTGAGAAACTCCAAAAGCATCATTGATATAAATATCTGCCATTGAAGCAAGTTTTTTAGCAAACTCTTTATCATTTGCTTTTTCACCAGAGTTATATCTTAGGTTTTCTAAAAGCATTATTTCACCAGATTTCAGATTTTTTGCCATCTCTAAAGTATCTTCTTTAACAACATTTTTTGCCATTTTAATATCTTGTTTTAGAAGAGTGTGCAATCTTTTTGCAACAGGTTTTAAAGAGTATTTCTCTTCAGCAGCCTCAGTTGGTCTTCCAAAGTGAGAAGCTAGAATAATCGAACAATCTCTATCAATACAATATCTAATTGTATTTAGTGCACTTCTAATTCTTCTATCATCAGTGATATTATTGTACTCATCCATTGGAACATTAAAATCACATCTGATAAATACCCTTTTACCGTCAATATTAATATTTTTAATCTCTTGAAGTTTCATACTGAATCCCTTATTTATTTGCTACGAAAACTGCCATATCAACCAATCTACTTGAATATCCCCATTCATTATCATACCAAGTCATAACCTTAATCATATCTCCGCCAATAACTTGCGTAAGGTCAGAAGCAATGATTGTTGAATTTGTATTTCCAACTAAATCAGAAGATACCATCATCTCATTATCAACTGCAACTATTCCTGCTAACTCTTTTGCTTTTGCTTCAAAAAGTTCATTTAACTCCTCTTTTGTTGTCTTTTTCGAGATAACAAAGTTTACATCTACCATTGAGACATTTGGAGTTGGTACTCTTACACTTTGCCCATGAAGTTTCCCATCAAGTTGAGGCATAATTAGTTTCATAGCTTTTGCAGCACCTGTTGTAGTAGGAATCATATTTAATGCTCCTGCTCTTGCTCTTCTTTTATCTTTTTGATGTTTTACATCCAAAATATTTTGGTCATTTGTATAAGAGTGAATTGTAGTCATTAACCCTTTTTCGATGCCAAATGCGTCATCAATAATTTTTGCAACTGGTCCTAAACAGTTTGTTGTACAAGAAGCATTAGAGATTATATTCTCCCCTTTGTACTTATCATTGTTTACACCCATTACAAATGTTGGAGTATCATCTTTTGCAGGAGCACTCATAACAACTTTTTTAGCTCCATTATCTAAATGCACTTGACACTTTTCTTGTGTAAGATAAGCTCCTGTACACTCTAATACAATCTGCGCTCCACAATCTTTTGTAAATGTAAGCTCTTTTGCATCTCTTGTTGAGTATAGTTTTGCATTGATTTTTCCCATTTTTAGGAATCCATTTTCAACTTTTACTTCACCATCAAATGTACCATGTACAGTATCATATTTTGTAATATATTCTAACATTTCTATAGATGCAGTATCATTTATTGCAACAAGTTCTACATCGTCTCTTTTTTCAATTATTCTTGCTACACATCTTCCAATTCTACCAAATCCATTAATCGCAACTTTAACAGCCATATCTTCCCTTTTGTATTTATGAAATTGGTAGAGATTTTATCAAAATATTGCTATAATATTATTTAATCATATTTCAAAGGTTTATTTAGGTGCATATTGCTATTTTTGGTGGAAGTTTTGATCCTCCCCATATTGGTCATCAAACAATTGTAAAAAAGGCTTTAAAAAAACTTGATATTGACCTTTTGATTGTTGTACCAGCATATTTAAACCCATTAAAAGTAAAATCTTTTTTAGATGCAAAAGTAAGATATAAACTTCTTAAAAAACTTTTTGCAAAAAAAGAGAGAGTGGTTGTCTCTTCTTACGAGATAGATATGGGAAGACCTGTCTACTCGATTGAAACAATCAAACAAATAATTGAACAATATAAGCCAGAAAAATTGTATTTAATTATTGGTGCAGACAATTACAAATCTTTTCATCTTTGGGAAAGTTATGAAGAGATTGAGAAACTAGTTACTTTGGTAGTAGTTACAAGAGATGGGATTAAACATAGTAAAAATAGTGATGTAAAAAGACTAAAAGTTGATATAAAAATAAGTTCTACACAACTTAGAAATACTTTTAATCTTGATTATATTCCTAAAAAAATAAGAAGAAATGTAGAAAAAATTTGGCATAAAAAAGGTAAAGTTTGAATAAAAGATTAGAAAAAATAGAATCAATCTTAAGTGACAAGAAAGCTGAAAATATTCAGGTTATTGATTTAACTTCAAAAGAGTATATTGTTGATTATGTTGTAATTGCAACAACACTAAATCCAAAACATGCTTTTGCTCTTTTAAACCATTTAAAAACTGATTTGAAACCACTTGGTGAAGAGTTTTTAAGAGTTGATGAAGATGATAATTGGACAATTATTGACCTTGGAGATATTTTCATTCATCTAATTAGTGAAAAGTATAGAGAGAAATACTCATTAGAAGATTTCTTAAGTGAGTTAGAAATTAAAAAACACTAAAATAAGAGGGAGTTTCCCCTCTTATTGTCCAGCAGGTGCCTCTCTAAGAAGTTTGTTATAGTTACTTGCGGCATCTCGTGCCCCACCCATATAATCTGTGATTATAGCATAACCTAAAGCTATTATAAGTATAACTATAAACCATCTCATTTACATAACCTCTTTCTCTTTTATTCCTAAAATGTTAAGAGCAACTTTTATGCTTAAAGCACAAAGACTTAGTACTTTTAAGTACTCATCTTCAAGTTCATTTCCAATAATTTTATAGTTGTTATAAAATCTATGGATTGATGATGCCAAAGAATACAGATAATCTGTAATTTTTTGCATATCTCTTTTTATAAATGCTTCTTCTAAAACTGAAGGCAACAATAAAGATTCATAAATCAAATTCAAGGCATCTTCTTCTTTTAACTTGTCAAAAGTTACTTCAACTACATCATCAAAAGATTTTTCTGCTTTTTTAAATACTTGATTTATTCTAGCGTAGGCATAATTAATGTAAAAGATTGGATTTGAACTATCTTGATTTTTTAAGATATCAAGGTCAAACTCTAAGTGAGTATCACTTTTTTTCGTTAAAAAAACAAATCTTAGTGCATCTGAACCTATCTCCTGCGCAACATCACTCATAAGAATGACATTACCAGCTCTTTTACTCATTTTATATGGTTCACCACCTTTTAAAAGTTGAACCATTTGAGATAATAGAACTTCAAGTTTTTTAGAATCATTTCCTAAAAACTCAATTGCAGCTTCAACTCTTTTTATATATCCGTGGTGATCCGCACCCCAAATATTAATATAGTGATCAAAACCTCTGTCAAACTTGTTTTTATGATAGATTATATCTCCAGCTAGATAAGTTGGAATACCGTTCTCTCTTACAACAACTCTATCTGAATCATCTCCATATTGAGTTGATTTTAGATATAACTTATCACCTTTTTCATATAAAGAACCATTTTTAACTAAAACAGCTTTTGTATCAGGCCAAGAGTCATAAAGTGAAGCTTCAGATACAAAGTTATCAAACTCAATACCAATATCTTTTAAATCAGATTTTATAATTTCTAATACTATGTTTTTTGCAAACTCTGCCATCTCTCTAAATCTTGATTCATCATAGAAAATATCTTTTCCGAACTCATCATAAATTTTTTGAGCAATATCTATAAGGTATTCACCTCTATAATATTTTTCTGGATACTCAACACTCTCTTTTAAGATAAAATCTCTTCCTGCTAAAGCAACAGAGAGTCCTAACATTTCCATTTGTGCACCAGCATCATTTACATAATACTCAGTTGTAATATCAAAACCTAGATGTCTTCCAACTCTTGCCAATGAATCACCTAAAACTGCCCCTCTAGCGTGACCAATATGAAGTGGTCCAGTCGGGTTTGCACTAACATACTCAAGAAGTATTTTTTGTTTTTTTGGTTCATCTTTACCAAAATCACTCTTATTTAAAAGTACCTCTTTTGTAAGTTTCTCTAAAAATGCATTTGATAATTTAAAATTGATAAACCCTTTTATAGCTTCTACTTTTTCAAACAGTTCTTCATTACTCAATTTTGAAGCCAACTCCTCAGCAATTATCATTGGAGATTTCTTATACTCTTTTGCTAGTGAAAAGGCAATAGGTGTAGCAAAGTGTCCTAAAGATAAATCTTTTGGTTTCTCTAAAACTACCTCTTTTTCTAATACACTTTCAATAAATTTCTTTACTCTTTTTTGCAATATTAATCCCGACTTATACTGTTTTTTTCTCTTGTGGTTCTTCAGTTTTTGCTTCTGCTTTTTTTTCTATCTCTTCATTTTTATCAGTTGAAGCTACTTCATCATCCTCTTTTACTGCTTTTTTGAAGTTTTTAATACCACTTCCTAAACCTTTAGCTAATTCTGGAATTTTTTTCCCACCAAATAATAATAAAACTACTAGGGCAATTAAAACCCATTCCATACCACCAGGCATACCCATAATTAATCCTTAATTTCTAAATTTTGGGAACTATTATATCTTTTTGAAGCTTAAAAAAAATTGCTTATTGGTTCTAACGCTATTTAATAAATATAAGAAAAAGTCTATATCCGCTTGCTGCAGCTAGTATTGTGCCAAATAGATTTAATGCCATATTTGTAATACCAAGGAAGAGTGAAGTTTGAAGTAAAAAGAAACTTTCAATGGCAAAAGTAGAGTATGTGGTCAAAGCTCCTAGAAAACCTGTAGTTAAAAAAGCTTTAAGTGATTCATTTACACTATAGTGTGCAAATACTGAAAAAAGTGCTCCAATTATAAAACTACCTACAATATTAACAATTAGAATACCTAAAGGGAACTCCAAAGGTATATGTTTATTAACAAAATGAACTGTATAAGCTCTTGATATTGCTCCTAGAAATCCACCTATTCCAATTGCTAGTAGTGTTTGCCAAGAGATAGACATTATTTACCTATCTCTTCTTTAAATACTCGATTCATATCCTCTTCAAGCTTTTCAAACCAATCTACTTTTTTATCAGCTTGAACTGGTTCTAAATAGATAACTTTTACAATTCCTGGTTTTTGTTTTAAACTTTTTGAATCAAGAATAGTTCTTGTATTTAAGATAATTGCTGGTTGAACTTTAAGTCCAAACTTATTTGCAATCATTTTTGCACCTGGTTTAAACTCAAGCATATTTGTACCATCACTTCTAGTTCCTTCTGGGAACAATGCAATAGGTCTTCCCTTATCTAATCTATCTTTGCAATCTTTTAAAAGTGAAATAATTCCTGCTTTGTCTTCTCTATCGACAGATATCATTCTTGGTGCTTTTATTATATGTCCAAAAAATAAAAGGTTAGTTATCTCTTTTTTTGCAATCCACGCTAAGTTTCTAGGGTGAATATATTCCATTACAATAATATCTAAAATACTTTGATGGTTCATGACAACCATATCGCATGAAGTATCTAAAGTTCCAACTTGTTCTAGTTTTATTCCTAAAAGATACATTTGAACTTTCATCCAAATTTTAATTACTTTATGGGTATGGTTTCTAAAGGTATACATAAAAAATATTACAATACCTACAGTAATTGAAAACTGTATTAAAACTACAAAACCTCTAATTCTTGATAACATCTTCTTCTTTAACCCATCCTATAAAATTATTTCCATCTTTATTAAACATAATTTTTACAAAACCATTTTTTCTTTTCATATCTTCAACAATAATCTCGCCACTTAATTTTCTAAAAATTGTAGAATTTTTTGTTGGTAAAATATATATTACAGTATCAGCTTTTAGTTTTATTAACTTATTTGGTATTGCAAATATTGTAAAAGTAATCGCAACTATTAAAAATAGGATCAAAATATAAAATTTTCTTCGTATTGCAAAAACTATCAAAAGAACTAAAGCTAAAATCCCTGTTCCAACTTTTTTATAAAATTCAAAGCTTGAATTATTTGGATTCAAATCAGTTTGAGTACTAACTAACTCTTCCTCAAAAACAATGGGTACAGTAATTTTTTCTAGTTTATTTTTAACGCTATTGTAGTAGTTAAATACAATATCTTTTTTATGTATAGGTATAACAATATAATAGATTATATGTTGTTCTGGATAGTTGTCTTCAATTACAGTAAAACCTTGTTCTTCTATACCTTTTAGATTAAAATCTTCCAGATTTGACTCTTTTGCAACTATATCTAAAATAGTTAAAGCCTCTTTGTTTGTGTATTGTTTTGATTTAGAACCAATTAAAGTTAGTTCACTTGCAATTACACTAGAAAATTTATCATCATTTTTAGCAATCTCTGAAAAACTAACTTCTGGTGCAGTTAGAACTCTTGATTCAACTAAAACACCCTTATTAAAAAGTTGTACTTCAAAATCTGGTAATTTAAAATTCTCTTCATAGGCTTTAAAATAGTATCTATTTGTGTAGATATTATCATTATCTACAGATTTTATCCATTGATTATCTGCATTTAATGGGGTCATATTTATATCATTTAAAAAATTTGTTTTTATAGTATCATAATCACTTCTAGTAATAAGGGCTTTTATCTCTATCTCAAATCTTTGATTTTTATAAATATGTTTAGGTTGATATAAATATGAGAGATATAGGTTTTTTGTCTGATTATAATTTTCAGAAATAGCTACTTCTTTGTTTTGTTCAACTCCTGCAAAAACAGGACTCTCTTCATTTATAAATACATTTGCAAGAAGATTGATAGCTACAAATAAAAGAAGTGCTATTTTTTTCACTATTTTAAGAACCCTCTTAACATAGCTTCACCGTCACTACATCCTAAAATATCTTCCATTGCTCTTTCAGGGTGTGGCATAAGTCCAAATACATTTTTCTCTTTATTACAGATACCTGCAATATGAGAGACAGAACCATTTAGACTCTCAACATTTCCATTTTCATCGCAATATCTTAAAAGAATTTGATTATTCTCTTCTAACTCTTTTAATCCCTCTTCTTCAATGAAATAATTACCATCAAAGTGAGCCACAGGAATATTAACAACTTGATCTTTTTTTAGTTTTGATAAAAAGATATTATCATTGTTTACAACTTTTAAATGTTTAAATTTAGAGATAAAGTGTAAAGTGTTATTTCTTTTCATAGCACCAGGAAGAAGCCCAGCTTCTAAAAGAATTTGGAATCCATTACAAATACCAAGAACTTTACCACCTTTTGCAGCATATGTTTGAACAGATTCCATAACATTTGCAAATCTTGCGATTGCTCCACTTCTTAAATAATCCCCATATGAGAACCCTCCAGGGATTACTACAAGGTCAGTATCTTGTGGAATACTACTATCTTTATGCCAAACAATTGTTACTTTACATCCCAATTTCTCAAAAGCATATTTTGTGTCATATTCACAGTTTGTACCTGGAAATTGTAATACAGCTATGTTCATAATCTTAACCTATAATCTCAATTTGATAATCTTCAATTACTGTATTAGCAAGAAGTTTTTCACACATTTTTGTAACCTCTTGTTTAGCCTCTTGCTCATTTAACGCATTTAGTTCCATGATAATTTGTTTACCAATTCTAACATCTTTAACAATATCTTTGAATCCCAATGTATCTAAAGCGTGGTGTGTTGCTTTACCTTGATCATCTAAAACACCTTTTTTTAATGCTACATTTACTATTGCTTTCATTCATTACCTTCAGTTAATATTTTTGCGATTATATCCAAAAGCACCTTTTAGGTGCTTTTGTCCTTTTAAACTATTTACTTAATCTACTTTTGATAGTGCTATAACCATCTAATACTTTGTTTTTAATTGAGTCTGGAACATCAACAGGAAGTTTTTCTCCTGGTTTTAAATCTTTAGCTTTCTCTTTCCAGTTATTCTCTTTTGCAAAATTTCTAAGAATTTGTTTATCCATAGAGATAAATTCACCCTTATCAAAATCTTCACGTGCAATAAATCTAGAACTCTCTGGAGTTAAAACTTCATCACCTAAAACCCATTCACCTTTTGAGTTAATAAATATTTCAAATTTTGTATCTACAACAACAATGCCATTATCTTCAGCAAATTGTGTAAATTTTTTGAAAAGATTCTCCATACTTGAAATAATTTCTGGGAATTTTTCTCTAACTTTTGCAGAGTTCAAAGGGATATCTTTTACCCCTTTTGTAGTTGGAGTAAAGATTGGTGTTTCAAATTTATGCCACTGTTGTAATCCTGCTGGAAGATTTAATCCATAAGGATCATTTCCACTTTGACAAGCATCAAATAAAGAACCTGTTAAGTAATTTCTAAAAATAAATTCAAATTGAACTACATCTCCATCAATCTCAGCTTCAAGAGGTTTACAAAGTTCCATAAACTGGCATCTTGGATAGATACTTAATGATTCATCTACATTCTCAGATAAAATTGCAGTTCGAATACCTGCCTCTTTTGCAAATTTTGCCCCGCTATTTGAGATAGCAGTTTGTAAAATACCTTTACCTTCAATTTCAAGTTTTAAAGGAATATCAAATACAGAACATCTATCACTTCTAACTAATAATATCTTTGGCTCATCCCCTGGACAAGTATAAAGATCTGCATTTTTTCCAATATAAAATAGGTTATAACCCAACTCTTCTAACTCTGAAATACCTTTTTGTGATGTAGTTTTCTTTGACTCTGGCCAAAGACCAAGCTCTACAATATCACCTATTTTCATCTAATCTCCTAATTATTTGTTAACAATTATTAAACTTTTTAAAATAGCAAGACCAACTGTTACTTGATTATCTTCTTCAATCTGTTTTTTAGTTAGAACCTTGTTACTTTCATCATCTTCATCTGTATTTTTTGCTTTTTTAGTACCATTCTCTTTTTGAAGTTCAACCTCTAAATGTTTTTTTAGGTCTGCTTCTTTTATTTTGAACTCTGAACCATTCTCTTTTACAGCTGCTCCTGGATATGCAACAACATCAGGTGTTATTCCAGTTGCTTGAATAGTTCTTCCGCTTGGAAGGTAATATTTTGCAATAGTTAATTTAATATTCTCTTTTCCATCTGCTGTTATTGGTAAGATTGCTTGAACAGAACCTTTACCAAAAGTTTTCTCTCCAACTACGATTGCTCTTTTATGATCTTGAAGTGCACCACTTACAATTTCAGAAGCTGATGCAGAACCACCATTTACAAGAACAACAAGAGGTTTGTGTGTAATTGTATTTGCAGGGATTGCTTCAAATTTCTCTTCATCTGAAATATTTCTTCCCTTTTGAGAAACTATTACTCCACTATCTACAAATAGATCAACTACCCCAATAGCTTGAGTTAAAAGTCCACCTGGATTGTTTCTTAAATCCAAGATTACACCTTTTGCTTTTGGATTTGCTTTTATAGCTTCTTTCATTTTATCAGTTACGTTTTTATCGAAACTTGAAACTCTGATATAAAGGATATTTTCATCTTCAATTGTTTTTGCAAACACTGATTTGATTTTGATTATATCTCTAACAATATCGATCTTGATTGGTTTGTTTTCACCTTTTCTAACAACTGTTAAGGTAATTGAAGTTTTTGGTTTACCTCTCATTAAAGAAACCGCTTCATCAAGTGTCATATTAAGTGTTGATTTATCATCTATTTTAAGAATAATATCTCCTGATTCAACTCCTGCTTTGTATGCTGGGGTATCATCAATTGGAGCAATAACTGTTAAAGCTGCATCTCTCATTCCAACAGTAATTCCTAAACCTCCAAATTCACCTGAGGTTTGGATACTCATCTCTTTTGAAGCTTTTTTATCAAGATATGTAGAGTGAGCATCTAACTCTTGCATTAGACCTTTTAAGGCTTTATCTACTATCTCTTCTAGTTTTATATCATCAACATAATATTTTTCAACTGTACCTATTACTTGTGTTAATTTTGAAAGTGATTCAAATCTACTTTGATTGTTTTCTTGTTGCTCTTCTTTTGCAATTACTGATTGTGATAAAAGAGTAACTAATGATGCGATAAGAAAAAGTTTGCTTAATTTTTTCATCATAAACCTTTTATTTATTATTAAGAGGTAGTATTATATAAAAAATTAGATAAAAGTAAGGTTTTATGATTTTTTTTGTATGATATTGACTAATTTTTTTAGAGGGTTTTAAATGAGTCTTAAAGATAACGTAAACTATGTTAAAGATGAAATAAGTAGCGAAGAGAAATTTCTTGAAAGTTTTGTAAAAATTGAGAGATTTTATAAAAGAAACAAAAAGCTAATTGTTGCAGCTATTGTTGTTGTTCTGGCACTTGTAATTGGATTTTATATAACAAAATATATTCAAGAGACAAATAAAAACGAAGCAAATATTGCGTTCAATAAAGTTTTAGAAAACCCTAAAGATAGTGAAGCTTTAGAAGTTTTAAAAACTAAAAACGAAAAGTTGTATGAGATTGCACAATATCTTAATACAAAAGCAGAAGGGAAAACTCCTAATGTTGATGTTAAATTTTTAAAAGAGTTAGTTCAATACGAAAAAGCACTTAAAGATAAAAGTATTTCTGAGTTAAATTCAGTTTCTATGCAAAATGATTTTTTATTAAAAGAGTTTGCAATTTTCAACAAAGCATTACTTGAGGCAGAAAATGGTAAATTTGAAGATGCAAAAGCAACTTTAAAGTTAATTCCAACAGACTCTAAAGTTAACAACTTAGTAAATATATTAAAACATTACTTGGCAACTAAATAAGGAATTCAAATGAAGTATTTAATTTTTCTAATCACCACTATTTTTATTTTTGCAGGGTGCTCTCAAAAAGAGTATTTTGAACCAGAAAATACAGTGGGTAGTTATGACAACACTAAAGAGGATTTAAAAGGCGACATTATCTCAATGAATAGAGATGGTGCAACTTTAGATAATGGTGAGATTATCACAAGAAGAGGACTCTCAACATTTACTATTCCTGAAGATTATCACTTTTTAAATATTGGAGATAATAAAGTTATCACTTCAAACTATAAAGATAGTATTATGATAGATAAAAAAGTGATTAAAACTGGTGGTGTTGTAGTTGCTGCTTCATTAAAAGATAACAAGTTAGCAATGATTTTTTCAAATAACTCAATTCAGCTTTATGATATAAATAGTGAAAAAATTCTTTTAAAAGAGTATTATAATCACTCATTTGTAAATGATACAAGAATTGCAAATCCATATTTTATGACTAATATTATTTTATTCCCTACATTAGATGGGAAAATAATAGTTGTTGCTGAAGATAAAAATCAAATTATCAGAAATATTGTTGTTGATGCTGATGGACAATTTAACAATATAATTTTTCTTGATGTAATTGATGATACTCTTGTTGCTGCTACAAGAAATAAAATCATCTCTGTTGGAGATGGAGTTTTAAATGTTAAGGATTATACAATAAGAGATGTTATCTCTAAAGGAACTAACATCTATTTAGCTACAATTGATGGCCAAATTATCAAAACTGATATCTCTTTAAATGTTATGGATAGAAAAAAATACAAATATGCAAAAATCTATGCACTAGCTTATGGTAGTTCACTTTATGCATTGGAATCTCAAGGATATTTGATAAATATTTCAAATGATTTTAAATCTGAAAAAATTTATGATTTTGGATTTAATAATGAAGAGAAAGTAATAGCACTTGGAGATACAATCTATTACGATAACGAATATATCATTTTAAAATAATCCACTTTTTTAAAAGAGAAGTTAACTCTTCTCTTTTAATCTTCATATAAAAAATAATCATTAAATAACTACTATTAACTAATCTTTAGATAAAATAATATTATGAAAAATAGTTTTAGATATCTGCTTATCTTACTTATAATTGTTATTCCAATTTTTTTCACAATAAATTATTTTTTAAAAGTAAAACTTGATTCTATTATGGATAACAAACACCAAGCTTTAGCTTCTAGTATAAACTCTTTGATTGAACAATCAATTGAAGACAAATCTAAAGCAACTCTAAATATAGCCTTAGCCATCTCTGAGTTTGCCTCAAAAAATACTCTTTTTACACAAAGAGATAATAAAAAATTTGAAGTACTAAAAAATATATCTTCTGAAATAAAAAATAATAGTAATTTTAAACATCTTTGGATTCACATTGTGGATAAAAATGGTGTTAGTAGATATAGAACTTGGACAGAAAAAGTAGGAGATAATGTACTCTCTAAAAGAAAAGAGTTAATAGATTTAATAAAAAATCCAAAAATCACTAACATTATTAGTGTTGGAATTTTTGATATTACTTTTAAAAGTATTATTCCTGTTTATGAAGAAGGAGAGTTTCAAGGTTTTATTGAAACAATTACAAAATTCAATTCTATTGCAGATAAATTCCAAGACAAAGGTATAGATTTTCTACTTTTAGTTGATAAAAAGTATAAAGATCAAATAAAAAAACCTTTTACTAAAAAATTTGTCAAAGAGTATTATGTTGCAAATATAGATGCGAAAGATTCTGCACTTGAAATTATGGATAAAAATTTAGATAAACTACTTAACATTAAAAACTACACAATCAATAATGATAAGTTTATCACCCTTTTTAAGCTATACGATTTCAAAAAAGAGCATATGGCGTATATCTTTACTCTTCAAGATTATGATAAAGTTTTTTCAAAAGAGATAAACAACTTAGAAAACTTTATTAAAATTATTGGTTATCTTCTTATTTTGATTATTATTGCGATTTTTACAATTTTTTACTATTTTAACAAAGCAAAATATACAGAAAAACTAGAAGAGGAAGTTAATTTAAGAACAAAAGAGATAGAACAACTAAACAAAAGATATAAACAGATATTTGATGGTTCAAAGGTTATGAAAATCTTAGTTGACCCTATTACAAAAAAAATCTATGATGCAAATAAATCAACACTAAATTTTTATGGTTATACAAAAGAGCAGATAACTTCCTTTACCACCCTTGATTTTAATGCAAATAGAACAGATGGAGATGATTTTATCTTTGAAAAAATATTAAAAAATGAAGAGTATAGATTTGTAATTAAACATAAATTGTCAAACGAAGAGATAAAAGATATTGAGATACACGCCTCTTTAGTTAATATTGGTGATAAAGAGTATATTTACTGTATTTTAAGAGATGTTACAGAAGATTTGAAACTCCAAAATGAGTATGAAGAGAAACAAAAACTTTTTTACCAACAAGCAAAAATGGCTTCAATGGGAGAGATGTTAGAAAATATTGCCCACCAATGGAGACAACCTTTATCTACAATAACCACAGCTGCTTCTGGAATGAAAATACAAAAAGAGTTTGGCATCTTAGATGACAAATTTTTTAATGACTCGATTGACACTATTGTTAAATCTTCAAACTTTTTATCACAAACCATTGAAGATTTTAGAAACTTTTTTAAAAAAAGCAATACAAAAGAGACTTTCACATTGGAAGAAGCAGTAGAAGATTTGTTAAAAATTATTAGTATAAAACTAAAAACAAACAATATAGATTTTAACCTAATTAACGACAACTCGTATAAAATTAGAGGCTATAAAAATGAGTTTATACAAGTTTTTTTGAATTTTATTAATAACAGTATAGATGCATTTAATCTTTTAGATGCAGAGAAAAAAATCATTTTAGTTGAATCAACTATTACATCAAATGCCATTTTGATTACATTTCAAGATAGTGCAGGAGGGATTGGTAAAGATACAATAGAAAAAGTATTTGAGCCATATTTTACAACAAAATATAAATCTCAAGGAACAGGAATTGGTTTATATATGAGTGAAGAGATTATTACTAAACACTTTAAAGGTAAACTCAATGTTAAAAACTCAAATTTTACTTGGAACTCAAAAGAGTATTTTGGAGCAAAATTTATAATAGAGTTGCCACTAAATTAAACTTTTAACAACTCTATTTCTTCCTATATTTTTTGCTTTATAAAGGAGTTTATCTACTTTTTGTAGAATTAAATCAATTGACTCTTCATTGTTCTCTTTAAAAACAACTCCAATAGAGACAGTAAATTCAACTTCTATATTTTCACTTATTTTGATTTTTGTATTATCGCAAGTTTCTCTTATCTTTTCAGAGATTTTATAAACATCCTCTTCATTGTACTTGCTAATAGAGATTGCAAACTCCTCTCCACCTAATCTACCAAATATCATATCTTTATCTATTATCTTGTTCACTATATCACAAAACTCTAATAAAACTTTGTCCCCTATATCGTGTCCATAGGTATCATTAATCCTCTTAAAGTGATCAATATCTACCATTATTACGGAAAAAGTTGAATTTTCACTATTTGATTTTTTTAAGTTTTTAATGCTTTGTTCAAAAAAATTCCCCCTATTTCTTATTTGTGTCAAGAAGTCTGTATGTGCCAATTTATAAAGTTCTCTGTTTTTATTTTTCAAGTTTCTGTAAGCATTTGTTAATTGTCTAGTTCTCTTTTCAACCTTATTATTCAAAACTCTATTTTGGCTAAGAATTAGTTTCTGTTTTTGATAAATAACAATAAAAACAAAAAGAAGAATTATAGAGTTGATTGTATTAAATATGTTTATTGTTCTGTTACCTTGAACAATTATTTGACTTCTATTAGAAACAAGAACTGTAGATAGATACTCACCTTTATAATTATAGAGTTCAATATAGTTTATAACTCTTTTGTTATCCAAATCAGTAATTATTTGTATATTTTTAAGATCTCCTATTGAAATACTATTTTTGGTCACGTTAGTGGTAATCTTTTCCCTATCTAATTGCAACTTTTCAAAGAGTGATTTAACTTCATTTTTTAAAACTTGTTTATTTAAAAACTTAACCGATATTAAAAAACCTCTATCATTGCCACTAAAATCACTTCTTAATATTTTTTGTTTTGAGGCATAAAGAAGTCTATTTTCATATTTTAATAGGGTTGAAATTTCTTCCAAACCTGATAGTTTTGGAAGAATATTTTTTTGAAATGCTTCTTTATCTAGTTTTAAAGAGTAAAATTCTTTACTATAATTAGAATATATTACTTCGCCATTTTTATTTATAAAAATAAATCCATCCACTCCTAAATCATCCAAAGTTGAACTTTCTTCTCTAAAATTTTCATAAATATAAATATCATTTTTGTTTTCAATAAAATCATAGGTTTCATCCCATTTAGAGTAATCATTTGTTATTACAGCAAGATTTTTCAAATCTGTATCCATGAATTTTATAAGTGATGTTAAATTGTTTTGATTTTGAGTTTTTTCTAAATCTATAAAATCATTAATAAAAAATTTGTAGCTAATTGTTCCTAAGGTAATAACCAATACAATATAAATAAATATTAAATATAGTAGATTTTTGGGTATTCTTAAATTCAATTTTACTCCTTAAGAAAATATTATAACATTTGAATAAAGGAAAACTGACTTAAAAATTTTTATTAGCTAAATTCTCTATTAATACTGTTGCATATGAACTCTTTGGTAAACTAAATGAGAGATTTAACTTTTTATCTTTCCTATTATAATTGACTAAAATCTCTTTTGGATAGACTAAAGCATCTCTTCTAAAACCCTTTTCCTGAATATACAAATCATCATATTTTTCTTCTAGTTCTCTTGCTTTATTTACACTTCTAAAGACTTTTCTACCAGGAAGTAATCCTGTTGGCACTACTTTTTTTTGCTCAAAATCTTTTTGTATGGCTTGAGTAATTGTTTTTGCTGTAAATAGTTTATTATTTGAATACTCTTTAAAAATATCTCCATCAAAAAGTTTAAAAGAGTTTTCACTTAGTAAAACTCTATTTGCTAACCAAGAGTTAAAAAAACTACTTTGATAGATACTAATAAGCATCTTTGCCATTTTATTATCTCTTATTACTAAATCACCATAAATAAGAGCTTTTGCTTTCTCTATATTCTCTAATGCATCATTTCCAAATCTTTGATAACCAAAATAGTTTGGTACTCCAACTAAAGAGATCTCTTTTAGAAGTTTTTCAATAATTATCAAATCTTTTTCTTCAACTTTATGCAAATTTATACTAAATTTATTTCCCTCTAAATCACCAATATTTAATTTACTTGTATGCAAAACAGTATCTAATATTTCAATATTTTTTGCCTTAAATCTTTTAAGCTCTTTTGAGTATTTTTTAGGAATAGAGATATATTGGGTTGTTGTTGCATTTTTATCTTTCAGCCCTGCATAACCAATCTCATTTTCATAAATTTTTAACTGTTTTGATAGTTTCTCTATTAAATCCCAAGTTCCATAGTTCTCTTTTCTAATTTTTGCAACTATGAAATTCCCTCTTCCACTAAATTTTATTGGATTCTCTTCAACAATAAAATCATCTTTATTTTGAAAGAAATCAAAGGTTAAAGGCTTATGTTTTTGGATAAATACTCTATTATTCATTTTTATTCTTTTTTTAAATTTTGGTATTATACTCACAAACTAATTACAAGGCTTTAAAATGGATATGAAAAAGATTGAATCACTTATTAATAAGTTTTCTACGCAAAGAGACTGGGAAAAGTTTCACAACCCAAAAAATCTTGCAATGGCTCTTAGTGTTGAAGCTTCAGAACTTGTAGAGATTTTTCAATGGTTAGATTTTGAGCAAGCAGCAAATTTAGAAGGTGAAAAAAAAGAGCATGCAAAACAGGAGATTGCTGATATTGCAGTCTATCTTATTAGAATCTGTATGCACTATAATATAGATTTAGAAGAGGCAATTATTGAAAAAATGAAACTAAATGAAAAGAAATACCCACTCTTTGATGAGCAAGGTAATAAAATAGAATATGGAAAGAAAAAATGAAAAAAATCTATATAGCTGGACCTGATGTGTTTGAGAAAAATTCAATACAAATAGGGAAAGAGTATGTAAATCTTTGTAAAAAATATGGTTTTATTGGACTTTATCCTTTAGATAACAGAATAGATTTTAATCAAGATAAACAAAAAATAGCTCAAGATATTTTTATTGCAAATAAAAAACTTATTGAAGAGTGTGATATTGTAATTGCAAACTTAAACTCTTTTAGAGGTTATGAGTGTGATAGTGGCACAGTTTGGGAGTGTGGATATGCAGCAGGGTTAAAAAAAGAGGTATATGGTTATTTGCAAAGAGAGGGAGACTATATTGACCAATTTTCTACAGAAGAAAAAGTAGAAGAAGCAGGAAGTTATTATGATTTAAATAACAAAGCTATAGAAGATTTCAACTACCCTTTAAACCTAATGCTCTCTTGTTCCATAAAAAAAATAGTAGTTGGTGATTTTGAAAAAGTATTAGCTCATTTATGATAAAATATTTCTTTATCTTATACCTAAAATAAGGAAAAGTCATAAATACTAATAGAGATATTCTTTTTTTGAGATTGAAATATTTTATATTTTTTATTGTTCTCTCTTTTATTACCTACCTAGCTTTAAATTTTATAGTAAAAGATAGTAAAGATAAATTCCTTGAACAAACAACTTTAAACTATGAAAAAGCCTATAATAGTGTATTGTCACAGTATAAAGATCTATCAGAAGTAATTTTTACAGGACTCTTGCGATTTACAAGAGTTGATGAAAAGTTGTTAGATATCCAATCAAAAAACATTGAAGAGAGAAACAGTATAAGAAAAGAGTTATATTTACAAACTATTAGTAGATTTAACTCTTTAGAGAAAAAACATATTATAAGTATAAACTATATTCTTCCTGACAATACTATCTTTTTAAAAATGCTTGATCCTTTAGATTATGGAATGGAACTTAGTTCTAAAAGAGAGACTATAAACTTTGTTTTAAAAAATAAAATTCCAACATATAGTTATGAAATAGGAAGATATGGTTCTGGATACAGGTTTGCCTATCCAATTATTAAAAATGATACATTTTTAGGAATTATCTCATTAACTTTTAGCGAAAGAGCTATTACCTCATCTTTAATGAATCAATATGAAGTTTTTAGTAATTTTATAATCTATAATAAAGATTTTGACAAAGAGTTTTTAAACTATACAAACACTTATCAAAGAGCTCATTTTGATAATTTCTTGCATAGAAAAGAGGTTTTAGAAGATTTAAAAGAGTATTCACAAAAGAATATAAACCAAATAAAACCTTCAGAAGATATCTCTAAAGTACTCTATGAAAGAGGAGAAAAAAAAGAGGCTTCATCTATTTTTATAGATGAAAAAGATTCAATTGTGACAATAATTCCAATCCATCATCTTTTAACAAAAGAGTATTTAGGGTTTATCTCTTTAATTAGTAAAGGAAATACAATAAATCTTATAAATAGTAATCACTATACAATCTTAACTTTACTTATTATTTTGTATTTCTCTTTGACTCTTCTATTTCTTCAACAAAGAATAAAAATATTAAAAGATAAGAGTTTAAATGAGGAGATGCTAAAAAAAGACCAACAACTTTTAGAACAAGCAAAAATGGCACAAATGGGTGAAATGATTGGGAATATTGCCCACCAATGGAGACAACCTCTAAGTGCTATTAGTACTGTTGCAAGTGGTATTAAACTAAACTATGAATATGGCATTTTAAATCAAGATGATATCTCTAAAAATATGGATATTATTGTAGAAAATACAAAATATCTCTCAAAAACTATTGATACTTTTAGGGATTTTATAAAAGAGAAAAGAGTTGAAAAAGAGGTTCTTATCCAAGAAAAAATTGAAGAGAGCTTAAAAATTGTTCAATCCTCTTTAGAAAACAATCATATAAAACTTATAAAAGAGATCGATTATAACAATCCAGTTTTGATTCATATGATATCAGAAGAGTTGTCTCAAGTTATTATAAATATTATAAACAATGCTAAAGATGCCATAATAATAAACCAAATAAAAGAAGGCTGGATAAAAATCTCTCAATACTCAAATGAAAAAGAGTGTTACATCTATATAGAAGATAATGCAGGAGGAATTGAAGAGAGTCTTATCTCTAAGATATTTGACCCATACTTCACAACCAAACATCAGTCACAAGGAACAGGTCTTGGTCTATATATGAGTAAGATAATAATTGAAAAACATCTTCATGGTAAAATTGTTGTTTCAAATATAAAAGATGGAGCACTTTTTAAAATAATAATCCCTCTAAAAAAAGAGATTAAATAACCTTTGTAAACTCTTCAAAGAGTTCATCATTTAGCTCTTTTCTTAACTTTAATATTGTATTTATGGGTTTATTTCCATTATACTCAATACAATCAGCTAAACCTAAATAACTAAACTTTTGAACTTTTTTATCAACATGGGAAAATTTTCTAACAAATATATGAAGATTTACACCTTGCTTTTTATTATCTATTAATCTATAACCATCTCCTTTATCTTGAGACATAAGAGGTTTGCTAACAAAAGTAAAAGTATCTTTTGAAGAGAAAGTATTTACATAAGCTGAGGCTTTTGAGTATTTATCTTTTTCCAAAGTTATAAAAAGAAAAAAGTCATCTTTGTATTTTAAAAAACCACTTCCCCTAAAGGAGCTATGAATTTTGTCAAAATTTGATAAAAGAGCAATTTCAAGCATATTGTATTTTTCATATGGTTTTAAAAATGGAAGTTTAAAATCTTTTGAACCAAACTCCTCTTCATAAACTAACAAACCATAATTTATACTATTTAAAAGAAACTCACTTTTTATCTGATCTTTTAAAATAGCTTTGGCTTCATCTGTTAACTCTAGTTTATCTTTAGATAAAGTAACCACCTTTAAAAATCTCTCTTTTTGAGAAATATCAAAAAAGTTTTGATTTAAATAAGAAAAAGAGTGTTTTATGGTTTGCTCTTCAACATTATCTAGATATTTATTAACTACACTTCTTGCTTCAACAAAACTGCAACTTCCCTTTTGTATTACTCTTTTTAATATTGCAAACTCATATACTCTTCGTAAAGGCAACATGGAGTCTAAAAATCTACTAAATTTCAAGAAAGCCTCATCTTTGCAGATGGTTTTTATACTTTTATCCTCTTCAACTCTATTTACAAACTCCACATAAGATTTTGATTCACCAATAAAAGGAAGAGCAGAAATTAACTCTTTGTACTCAAAATAGTCTTCAAGCATTGGTATTTTATTATTTAGCTGCAATTTAAACTTCATATAGTTATCTTTTAGATATTTAAAACTACTTAGGTTCTCATTATCTAATTGCTCTAAAACCCTTGTTTTAGTTATCTCATCAATTACAATATGTGTATTTTGAAAATTTGCAAAATTATTCAAAAGAGAGAACTTTACACTCTCTTTATCTAAAACTCTATTTCCACAAAGCGCCAATGCAATTAAAAAACTTTTTTTGTGGTTACCTATAAAATCAATTACAGTTAAAAACTCTTTATCTTTATATTTTCTAAGTCCTCTTCCTAATTGTTGGATAAATACTATAGAAGAGTTTGTGGGTCTTAGCATCAAAATTGTATTAATTGAAGGGATATCAACCCCTTCATTAAAGATATCAACACTAAATACTACTTCTAAAGAATCCTTATCATCTTCTACTCTTTTTAAAACCTCTTCCCTTTTTGTTATACTATCTTCGCTTGTTAAACTTAAAGCTTCTATTCCTCTTTTAGAGAACTCTTCTGCCATATATAAAGCATGCTCTTTAGAGACACAAAAACCCAAAACTTTTCTCTTTTTTCCAGAGTTTCCATAAAAGTTCATCTTCTCAATAATAAACTCTACTCTTCTATTTACCATCAATAGTTTTGCAAGTTTTGAGATATCTTCAATATCTATACTTTGGTAATCTATTGCTTTAATATCTGCAATTCCGTAGTAGTGAAAAGAGCTTACTAAATCCTCTTTAAGTGCTTCATTCAGTCCAATATTTGCTGCAATATTATCATCAAAAAGTTCATATATGGAAGAGTTATCCATTCTATTTGGAGTAGCAGTAAGTCCTAATTGAAATTTTGGTTTAAAGTACTCTCTTACTTTTGTATAAGAAGGAGAGCTTATATGGTGGGCTTCATCATAAATAATATAATCAAACTCATCTTTTTTAAAACTTTCATAACAACTACTTAAAGATTGTATTGTTGCAAATAAGTAGTTACTATTTATCTGCTTATGGTTACCACTTAATAATCCACAACTAGCCTCTTCTAAAATAGTTTCAAAGGTACTTTTTGCCTTCTTTAGAATATTTTCTCTATGAACAATAAAAAGCATTTTTTTAGGTTTAAATGTTGCTACATCAAAAGCTGCAAGATAAGTTTTTCCTGTACCTGTTGCTGCTATAACTAAAGCTTTATCTTCACCCTTTTCTCTAAAAAAAGTTAATCTATCTAAAGCCTTTTTTTGCATCAAATTTATTTTTGGTTTAGAACTATAAAAAAACTCTCTTTTTATCTCTTTTTCTTTATGATTTTTATACTCTTCTAGAAACTCTTTATTTAGTCTAATAGCCTCTTCCCACAAAGATTGAAATTCAAAAAGAATCCTCTTTGTAAACTCCTTTTCTTTTTTAGAGAAGATTTTTATATTCCACTCAATATTAGTTTTAAATGCACTTGCAGTAATATTTGAAGAACCTAAAAGAACTCTATATTCATCTTCAAACTCAAAAATATATGCTTTTGGATGAAAACCACATTTTGAAGAATCAAAGATTTTTATCTCTATATTTTTAAATAAAGAGAGTTTTTCTAATGCCTTTGGATCAGTAAAATCCAAATATGTTGAGCTTAGAATTTTCCCTTTTACTCCTCTTTTTTCGCAATCTTCTAAAGAGTTTAAAAGTAGTTGAGTCCCTGAATAGTTTATAAATGCCACATTAAAAATAAAGGATTTGCACTCTAAAAGAAGTTTTGTCAAGTGATTAAAAAAATTGCTGTTTTCACTATTTGTAATTAGTTGGTTCAAAATACTCTCTTAACTTAGTTTATCAAAGGCAAATCTTACAGCACCAAGTAGTGCTGTTTCTTGATTTAAAGAGACTTTTAGAGGGATTGTTTTTAATAGACTTTCAAATCTTCCTTTACTAATAAATCTATTATAAAAATACTCTTCTTTTAGTATGGTTAATAATTTGGGAGCTATTCCTCCACCTATAAATACTCCACCCAAAGAGAAAGATTTTAGTGCAAGGTTACCAGCTTCAGAACCATAAACTTCCATAAAGAGTTTTAATGTCTCTTGACACAAAATATCTTTATCTTCCAAGGCACATTTGCTTATCATGGCACCTTTGTCCATTCCTTCACTCATATTCAAAATTTTTGAAGGCTCTTTTGCAAAACCACTGCTTACTAAAAAATCATAGATATTACTAATTCCCATACCTGAGGCTACCCTCTCAACACTTACATGTGAAGGATATTTTTTTCTAAGCCAAAGAAGAAGTTCATCCTCTTTTGTAGTTGTAGGAGCAAAATCACTATGTCCACCCTCTGTTCCAATTGGAGTATATGAGACTCCATCCCAATATAAGATTGCCTCGCCCAAGCCTGTTCCAGCAGCAATTACTGCAATATTACCCTTTTGTTTTTTTGCATTTGGATTTAACTCAACAAACTCTTCTTCTTTTAAATATAACATTCCATAAGCTGTTGCTTCCAAATCATTTAACAATCTTACTTTTTTTGTATTAAAAAAATCCATAATTTCACTTGCACTAATGTGCCAAGGAAGGTTTGTTGTTTTACATCTTTGTTCTATAATTGGACCTGCTATTCCTATGCAAACTGCTTCGATTAAAGGAGTACCATTTTTTATATGAAACTCTTTTATTATTTGCATTAAGCTATCATAATTTTTGCTTGAAAACTGCTCTTTTATGACTAATATTGGTTGGTTCTCTTTTATTTTATATAGAGCTAAATTTGTTTTGGTTCCACCTATATCGCCAGCTAATATCATTATTTCTCCTCTAAAGTTATCAAATACATAAAAGATTCTATAAAATACTCATTTGCCTCTTTGGGTGTAAGTTTATAAAAATACTCCCAAGCTTGTCCTTTTTGCTCATCATAATTCTCTTCACCATTTAGTTTTTGCCACGCAATTTTTACCGCATAACCTATTAAAACATCAAGTAGCAAATCTGTATTAACTCTAATATCAGGATTCTCTTCAAAGATTGTTATCAATGTTTGTAAAAGTTCTAAATTTAGCTGTCTATAATCAGGAGCTTCAATACTTTGAAGCAAAGAATCAACCCTTAATTCAAAGTTTCTCTCTCCTGCTGTGGTATCCAATGTTGATTCAGAACCTATTCTATTATTCGAGTCATATTTATCTCCAATAACCAAACCTTTACACTGCTGTAACAGATACCAAATTCCAATATAAAAACTATGTGATAATTTAGAAATCATTCCAATATCTTTTCTATATTGTGCCCAATCTTTAATATCTAAATTATCATCAATTTTCTGTTTTGTAAAAATTGTATCTAAATTAGTAATACCAGTAACAAGAAGATTTTCTTGCTCTTTTATCTGTTCAACTTTAGATGAAAATGAAAATAAAATCTTTTTTAAATCACTATAAATACTACTTGGTGGCATACTTATCAATCTTTCATAACCACTTGAAATAGGTATTTGCTCATCTTTGCAAATATTACTTACTAACAGCTGTACAAAATACCAGCTTCTTATTGTTAATATTCCCTCAAAAAGTTGAGATTCAACTCTTATTAAATGCCCTAAATGAAGAATAAGTTCTTGGGTTAATGCTCTTTCAGCCGAATTTTTTCCTGAGAAGTTTTTAATCATCTCCAAAATAGTATAATTATCAGCTGGTTTTGACAAAGTAGCACCTTCGCTATATGCTCTTCCTATACCTAATCTTTTTTGCCTTATAACTATCTCAAGGACAGCATCTTCTAATCTTTCATCATATGAGTTTAAAATATCACTTAGTTTTCTAATTACTGCCCAATTTTGACACACTGTGGCATACTCGTAATAGTGTTGAGCTAAAGAACCTAAAGATATCATTTTATCTTCAATTAGAACCTCGTACTCTAAGTTGTGTCTTCTATATAAAATCTCTAAAATATAGGTTTTCTCTTTTAAAGAGATAGTTTTTATAAGGCTATCAACTAAATTATTATCTTCTTCTTGCTCATACTTTTGCATATCTTCTAGTCTAATTGTTTTTGATATTTCACATTCTAAAAGACTTGAAGTATAAAAAGTTCTATTTGTAATATCAAAATTAAAATCCTCCACTTTGTAACCGTGAAGATTGTCAATTCTTTCTAATCCTGCAGTTGTTAAAAGCTGTTCTAGAAAGCCGACTTTGACTTCTATATTGCCAGAATAACCACTTTGTAACTCACTTAGAAGTTTCAAAATTTCATCTTTTTGATCAACTTCTAACATCTCCTCTTTAACAAGAAAAGGAAGAATAGGCTGCCCTGCTTGGTCCCAATAGCTTGACAAAAATTTTAATGAAGCTCTAAAATGCTCAACTAAAAGAATATTGTCTTTACTAAAATAGAAACCTTTTGGATTAAAAAAGTATGGAAGAAAGACTACATACTCACCTGCTAAAATATGAAGTCTTGAAGTAGTAATAGAACGTGGTACCCAAGATGGTTTACCAGTTAATCTCAATTTTTCATTTTTCCCTAATAATTTATGTACCGAAGATAATTCAGAAGCATGGGCAATTTTTAGAGGTTTTAACTCCTCAATTGTTTGTGTATTAAATCCATAATTTAGAAGTTGCTGTTTTACAAACTCATCTTCAGAAAGAATTGCAACCATTGGATAGGTTTTTCTCTTATGTCCTACTCTTTTTCTTCTGTTAACAGGATCAATATCATTTACATCTAAAATGCCATCTAAAATCATACTAGATAACAAATAAAGACTTTGTGCCCATACTAAAGGGATATTCTCATTTGGAACTCTTTTTTGACTTCCTGGATTTTTTTTCTCCTCTTCAATAAATTCTTTTGGCACATAATAGAGTTCTGGAAGAAGTCTTTTACCATCTTTTTCAACAAATAGAGGTTCAAGTTTCTCAAGCCAAACTACTGCCTCCTCTTTTTCCCCTTGAACAAGGGAGTCTAAAAGTAGATATGTAAAAAATAGAGGCCACTCTGATTCAATATTTTTGAACTCTCTTAGTTCGGACTTTTCATAATGTAATCTTGAACTATCTTCTAAAGAACTTTGGTGACCATCTAATAAAAATCTTTTGCACCCATAGTTCCCCATAAGTTTTTTTAGTATCTTGTTTTTTGTCTTTTTTATTAAATCAACATCTTCCACAGCATAAGCTGGATATCCTATAATACTTAAAAGTGCCCCATCGCTCTCTTTAGAGCTTGATTCCCGTGGTAAAAGCTCCCTTAAAGTGAATTTTGATCTTGCAATATCACTTGAGATAACATGAATTATTCCTTCACTTCCTGTATAATTTCCTAAAAGATTAAATCCGTTTATTGCCTCTAAAGCTGCTTTTGCCATTCCAACAGAACTACAGTTAATCTCTGTACTTCCTGTATTTATTTTGTGTCCTCTTTCCCATATTCCAAAATCTGGGATGCAGTAGGTTTTACTAATATAGTGAACAAGATTTTGAACAAAATTTACTTCATCAATTGTATAAACAATATTTAACCCTGAAGCAATCATTTGTGTTAACATCAGAACATATAAGGAGGTAGCATCTAGTTGAAGATGTCCCCATTTATCATCGCCTACAACAGGTAACCCTGTATTTGTTCCATACTTTGCATGAAGTGCATCTAAAGGATTTGATGTGTATTTAAACTTTTCAACTTTATCTCTTTGTCTCATCATAGCTAAAAGCAATCCACGCATAAGTTTAACTACACTTTGAGATAATAAGTAAGTTTTACAATCAGAAGGATTATATTTTTTATAGGCTAAACTTAAACCCCAAACACAAAGAATACTATAGACATTATCTCTAACCCAAGCATCAGTGTAGTCTCCATGTGCATTTACTGCTGTACTTGCAGGAAGTAGTCCAGTAATTGGATTTTGTTTTGATAATACATCTCTTTCAACATCAATAAAGTGCTTTTGTAGCTTATCGTAGAGTTCACTGTTCATATATTCTTCCTTTACTACAAGAGATTATAAAAATTTTTGATTAAAGTTTGGTAACTTTACACATCCTCTTTAAAAGAGTTGTAAATATTTTCAATTTTGTCTAAATTATTTATAAAAATATCTACCATTTTAGGATCAAAATGCCTACCTTTCTCCTCTTTTAAAAACTCAACAGCTTCATTAAAGCTCCAAGCTCTTTTATAGGGTCTTATAGAGGTTAGTGCATCAAAAACATCAGCAATTGCAACAATCCTCCCATAAATATGTATATCTTCACCTTTTAACCCTTTTGGATACCCTTTACCATTATATTTCTCATGGTGATTCAAAGCAATAATAGCTCCAGCTTTTAAATATTCACTTTGGGAATCTTTTAAAATTTCATACCCTATTTGGGCATGTGTTTTCATAATCTCAAACTCATCTTCATCTAACTTTGCAGGTTTTAAAAGTATTTTATCTTCTATTCCAACTTTACCTAAGTCATGAAAAGGTGCTGCATAAAAAATAATCTCTTGTTCCTCTTCTGAAAGTCCATACTCTTTTGCCAAAAGTTTACTATAGTTAGAGACTCTTGCCACATGAGATGCTGTTTCAGGATCTTTATATTCAGCTGTTTTCCCTAAGATTTGTAATGTTTCATGCTCTCTATTTATTAATCTTTCTGTTGCTTTTTGAACCTCATCTTCTAAAAATTTTGCCTTATTTTCAAGCAAAATTCTATTTCTATAATTACTCAAAAGATTTAATACTCTTGCTTGAAAAACTACGCTATTTATTGGTTTATTTAAAAAATCATTTGCTCCTAACTCAAAAGCCTCTTTATGAATTCTTTCATCATCCCCAGCTGCTGTTATCATAATAATAGGTACCACTTTATTACTGTTTCTATACTCTTTAATAAACTCAAGTCCATTTAAAGTTGGCATCATATAATCTGTAATTATCAAATCAACTTTATTTTTCAATACATACATTAAAGCTTCCAATGATTCTGAAAAACTTATTACAGATAGATTCATTTCTGAACATATTGCTTCTATAAGATAAAGATTATTTTCATTATCATCTATAGAAACTATCGTCATATCACCAAATTGCATCATTTTGCCTTTGTTATAGTTAGTTTACATTTTATAATTATTCTTCTTAAAGTGCTTAAACTAATTAGTATAAAAATTATAACTATTTAAGCTCAAAAATATCTATTTTATTAGTATAATTGCAGAAAAAAAGGATATTTATAAATGTATAGAAGCATTGAATCTCTTGTAAAATCATCACAGTTTCAAAGTTTTATCATTGGATTGATAATTTTAAATGGAATCTCTATGGGATTAGAGACTTCTAAAACAATAATGTCTTCTTATTCTAGTTTTATTCTAACTTTTGATAAATTTGTTATTGCAATATTTACTTTGGAGATTGCCCTTAGAATATTTGTATATAGAGTCTCTTTTTTTAAAGACCCTTGGTCACTGTTTGATTTCTTTATTGTTTTAATCTCACTTTTTCCCGCAAATGAGAGTTTTGCAATCTTTAGAATCTTAAGAGTTTTTAGGCTTTTTAGACTAATAACAGTAGTTCCTCAAATGAGAAAAATAGTCTCTGCACTTTTAAGTGTAATTCCTGGAATGCTTTCAATTATGGCTTTAATGTCCCTTATCTTTTACATCTTTGCAATTATGGCAACAAATCTTTATGGAGAAAACTTTCCTGAGTGGTTTGGAACGTTAGGAGACTCTTTTTATACTCTATTTCAAGTTATGACTTTGGAGTCTTGGTCAATGGGAATAGTAAGACCTGTAATGGAACAACACCCTTATGCTTGGCTCTTTTTTATCCCTTTTATTTTTTTGGCAACTTTTGTAATGATAAATTTAATTGTTGCAGTGATTGTAGATGCAATGGCCGTACTAAAAACTGAGGAAGAGAGTAATATTATAACTGAAGTAAAAGGGAGTGAAAACTCTATTCATGATGAAATTAAAGAGTTAAAAAGCGAGATTAAAGAGTTAAAAGAATTTCTTATAAACAAAAAAAGAGATTAGTTTTTCCAAATCTCTTTTCTCATCTCTTCAACTTTTCTAGTCAATTTTTTTATCTCATCTTCTTGCTTTTCATTTATTGCTTTTACTATCTCCATCTCTTCAATAAATTTTCTTTTTTCCTCTTCATTTTTTTGATTTTTTACTTTTTCAACTTGTATTAAATCTACATATTTATTTATCTCTAACTTTTTAGTTTCCAACATAGCTTTATATTTTTTTTCATCTTCATGAAGTCTATTTTCATAACTTTTTAGTTGGGCTTCACAATTTGCCATCTTCTGTTTTAGTGAGACTAATTTACTTTCATAACTTGTTATATTTATAGCAGCAAGTTCTTCCCTTAAAGCTCTAATCTCCTCTTTATATCTATGCTCTCTTAGGTTAAACTCTTTGATACTTAATAATACTTTTCTATGAAAATCTCTTTTTTCAAGATTCTCTTTTGTTGTTAAAAAAGCTACAGTAGTATATTCATCTTCCCCTTCTGAGTTTTTGAATATTGAACTATTTAAATAAAAAACTTCATTTTTTTTAGAGATAAATTTTGTATTACCTCTCCAAATATCGCCCTTTTCAATCTTTGACCAACTATCTTCTATATATATTTTTGGAATGTCTGGATGAATAATATCATTAAAATTAAGCTTTCCTATCTCCTCTTTGTTATATCCACTTATTTCACACATTGAGTCATTCATATATGTAATAGTTCCGTCTCTCTTCAATTTGAAAACAACAGCAACTTTATCAACAGATGAGATATAGTTATTAAGTTCCTCTTGTTTTCTCTCTAATCTAAATTCAAAATATTTCTTTTCACATAAAATATCAATTTTTTCTAAAAGAGTTTTTATATCAATCGGCTTTAATATATATGAACTAACATTTAAGTTTATTGCTTCTAATAATATATCATTATCAATTTTTGCAGATATTATTATAAAAGGAATATATAAATTTGTGAATCTAATAGATTTTAGAAGATCTATGCCATTCATTTTTTCCATTTGTATTTTTGAAATAATAATGTCAATATCTTGATTTTCTCTATAAATTTTTAATGCTTCCAAACCATTACTTGCAGTAAATATTTTATTAAAGTATTTTTTTAATGTTGAGACTAGTATCTGCAAATCATCTTCATTATCTTCAGCAATTAAAATAGTAATATTTTTTAAAAAAGATTCATTCATATATACCTCTTTTAAGCATTTTTTTGTTGTAGTTTATGTAAGTCTAGCCTATGATACTTAAAAAAGACTAAAAAAGTTATTTATGAAATAATTTAAAAATCTATTTTAAAAGCTTATCTGATTTTTACCATTTCTTTTTGATTTATATAAAAGAATATCTACTCTTTTATATATGCTCTCTTCTGTATCATCTTCTTTAACCTCTACCAAACCAACACTTACTGTAACATTTTTTTTCTCTTCAACCAACAAAGATTCTTGAGTACAAAGTAAAAGTTTTTTACAAACTTTATGACCATTTTCAATATCTGTATTTGGCAATAAAATCATAAACTCTTCTCCTCCAACTCTAAATATTGTATCATTGGCTCTTAGATGCATTTCAACTAATCTACAAAATTTTATTAAAACCTCATCACCTATATCATGTCCAAATTCATCATTTATCTTTTTAAAATCATCTATATCAATTGAGACTAAACAAAAAGGAGTGCTATGTCTCTTTTTTGTATTTAGAAGCTCTTTTATTTTTTCGTTGTAGGCTTTTCTATTTTTAACTTCAGTCAAAGAGTCCGTAATACTCTCCTCTTTTAACTGATTAGTTTTTGTCTCTATAACATCATCTAGTGTTGCAGTAGGAATAAGCCATCTTTTTCTTATTATATAATAAATGATTAGTAGAGTTAAGAGTCCAAAAATAATTAAAAAATAGAAGATATATAAATAGATTTGATTATTACTTAACTCCAACTCAATAACGTCATAATTATTATTTTTATATACAAAACTATCAATATCAACTTCAGAATCTAAAAGTCCAATTATTTTATAAACATCACAAATCTTTTCTAATCTTCTTTTATCTAAATGTCCTATTTTATTTATATCATTATCAATTGCATACTCTTTTAAAGAATATCCCTCTTCTATTAAACTCTTCAATGATTTTTTCTGTGTATTATATTTTTCATATATTACAGTTGCACTTTTTCTAATATTATCAAAAGCATATTTCCAACCTTTTATTGTGGCTTCATAAAAATCTTTTACTATTTGGGGATTATTTTCAAGATATAAAGAGGAAGTAAAAAGGATATCTTCATAAAAATCAAATCCATAATCTCTTGGATTAAATATTTTATAATTTATTCCTCTATTTTTTAGCACTATTGGTTCATTTGAAATATATGATGCCATTGCATCAGTTTTTTTATCTATTAAATCTTGTATATTAAAACTGTGTTCTTGTATTTTTATATCTTTTAGTTGTATATTATTTGAGATAAACATTGCTATTAAAGAGGCTGAAATTTTTGCATCATTTGTAATCATTACTTTTCTGTTTTTAAGATCAGTAATATCATTTATATCTACACTATCTCTTGTTAATAAAACCATTGGAGAGTGCTGAAAAATTGCTCCTAATGCAACAAGATCTTCTCCCTTACTTTTATCAATCATTAAAGATGGACGCCCAATTGCAAACTCTATATCACCACTTTTCAGAAGTTCTATTGCGTCACGCCCTCTTGAAAATTCTATTAGTCTAACATCAAGTTTTACATCATTATAATATCCCAACTCCTTTGCCATTATATATCCAGCAAATTGAAACTGATTTTTCCAATTTAATTGTAATGAAATTATTTTATTTCCCACATAAGAGTATAAAAGTGAAAAAGACAAAAGCAATGTAAATAATATTTTCATATATTTATTTTTCCATATAGTATATATTTTATAAATATTATACTCAATAAATTTTAAAATATATATACTTTTATTATTTTTTTCTTAATTTATTTTTTTAGTATTTATTATAAGAGATAAAAAAGATTATATGTTAATAGTTAAATTTATGAGAGAAGGTTTAGAAAAGAGATTAGTTTTTTATAAGAGGTGTAGTCTTAAAAAGACTACTTAAATATTTTATTTACCTCTTATAGAATCTATTTTTTGTTTTATTTTTACTACTCCGTAGAAGAATAATGGAATAAACAATACTCCAATTACAACTGCTGATATCATTCCACCAACAACCGTTGTTCCAATAATATGTCTACTTGAACTACCTGCCCCACTACTAATAGCAAGAGGTAAAGTACCAACAATAAATGCCAATGAAGTCATAACAATAGGTCTAAATCTAAGTCTTGCTGCCTCAATAGTTGCATCAAATAGTGAATATCCAGCTTTTAATTTATCCATTGCAAACTCAACAATCAAAATTGCATTTTTTGCTGCCAGACCAACTAAAGTTACAAGCCCTACTTGGAAATATATATCTGCTTCTAGTCCTCTTAAATATACTGCAAGAGCTGCCCCAAATATTGCAAATGGAATAGAGATAATAACTGCTAAAGGGATACTCCAGCTTTCATATAATGCTGCAAGAATTAAGAAAACAAAGACTGCTGCATATATTGATGTATTACTACCCTCTTTTTGAAGTTTTTTCTCTTGGAATGTTGTTCCCGACCAAGCTACAGTATAACCATCTGGTAATACTGATGCTGCTATCTCTTCAATTGCATTTGTTGCATCACTTGAAGCAAATCCAAAAGTTGGGTTACCTGTTATTTGTGCTGCATTAAACATATTAAATCTTTGAATAATACTTGCATTTACTTTTCTCTCTAAAGAGACTAATTCACTAACTGGTACTAAATTACCAGTTGATGATTTAACATAAATATTTTTAAAATTATCTCTAGTCTCTCTATATTGTGACTCTGATTGAATATTTACATGGAAAGTTCTACTATAAAGATTAAAATCATTAATATAACCCTTTCCATAAGTTTGTTGAATTACACTGTAAATTGATGCAATACTAATTCCCATTGATCTAGCTTTTTCTCTATCTACAGTTAATAAATACTGAGGCACATTTGTATTTAATGTTGTTCTAACAGATGTAAGTCTTGGATCTTGTTGTGCTTTTGAAACAATCTCTTGAATATATCCATTTAATGTACTTAAATCTCCACCTGTTCTATCTTGAATCCACATCTCAAATCCTCCAGTTGTACTCATCCCCATAATTGGAGGTGGATTAACTGGTATAACAAAAGCTTCTTTACTTGTCATAAAGAATTGCCCCATTAACTGTCCGGCAATTGCTTGAGCATTTTGACTTGCTAATGGTCTTTCATCCCATGGTTTTAACATAGCAAACATAAGTGCAGCATCTGTTTTATATGCAAATGCAGAGATATCTAATCCTGTAATTGCTCCTGTTGAGAAAACATTAGGATTTGCTAATAATTGTTCTTCTATATTTTCTGTAATTTTTTTAGACTCACCTAAAGAAGTTGCAGGCATCATATTTACAATAACCAACAATACCCCTTTATCTTCAGTTGGGACAAGTCCTGAAGG